>DCFV01000042.1:4838-22423 GCA_002314435.1 Acidobacteriaceae bacterium UBA1795
TCCGTGGGCTTTGCGCCTGCGGGGATGGCAGTGAGATTCGCGATGCCGCCGATGTTCTGCAGTACGCGTCCTCGGTGTGCATCGGCAAACTGCACGTAGTCAAGCAATGGAACGAGCGGGGCACCCTGTCCGCCTGCGAACATGTCGGCCGGGCGAAAGTTCGACACGACAGGAACGCTTGTCGCTGCGGCGATGGCGGCTGCTTCTCCCAACTGCCAGGTGCAGGCGAAGCGACGTCCGGCGTAGGTTTCTGAGCGGGCCTGATGGTAGAGCGTCTGGCCGTGACAGCCGACGAGATCGAGCTTGATGCGATGGCGCTTGGCGGTTGCGGCAACGGCGTCAGCGTAAGCCAGGCCGAGACGCCAGTTGAGGCGCGCGAGTTCGGCGGTCGATGTGCTGGCCGCGTTCATGGCCGCGAGCACGGCGCGGCGCAGAGGGGCGGGATAAGGAAATCCCTCGTGCGCAACGAGTGTGACCGAGTGGCGCGTGCGGCCCGGCGCGATGCGAACGATGGCGATGTCTACTCCGTCGGCGGAGGTGCCGCTCATCACGCCAGCAACAAGCATCGGGCGAGCGCTCATGATGCCTCCGCGGGCGATGTGGCGCGTGGTGCGATTGCGTCCGCTTCGCTGGCGGCGATGCACTCACGGAAACGGTCGATCTGGCCATGCAACATTTCGGACTGTTTTGCGGTGAGGGGACGTGCGATGCCCTTTGCGTAGAGCCGTGCGCGTTTGCGTTCCACTTCGCGTGCGCGCTGGAGCACTAGCGAACGAAATGCCGATGAGCGTTCGCCCTCGGCGATGAGCGCCTCGTAGGTGCGCAGCACCAACTCTGCGCTGCGGCAGATTTCAACGAGATCAGTTCCGGCGCGGATGGCCGCAACGGCTGCTTCCTCTACAGGAAGAAACTTGAGGATGCCGCCCATCTCAAGATCGTCAGAGAGAATGATGCCGCGATAGCCAATGCGTTTGCGCAGCACGGTCGCGATCCAATAGGGCGATGCGCTGGCAGGCGTGTTTCGGCCGGGTGTGGCGGGAAAGGCTGCGTGATTAGTCATCACCATGGGCATTGCAGCGTGCAACTCGCGGTAAGGAACGACGTCCTGCTGCCAGAGTTGCTGCGTGGTGCGGCCGATGGCAGGCATAACAAAATGCGTGTCGCCGTCGGCGCCGCCGAGGCCGGGGAAGTGTTTGCCGCAGCCGATGACGCCCTGGGCGGCGAGACCAGCTAGAAAGGCGCGCGCATAGTCGGTGACTTCGGCGGCGGTTGCTCCTGCGGTGCGCGAGCCGAGGACTTCAGTCGACTCCGGCAGGGCGAGGTCCACAACCGGGGCCAGCGTGGTGTTGAAGCCGAATGCCCTGACCGCGCGAGCGATGAGTTCACCATGTTGCCGAGCGAGAGCGGGCTTGCGCAACCTGCGCATGGCGGAGCCCACGGCCTGTGCTGAAGGAAGCGGCGCGAGCGCGTCGCGCAGGCGGTTGACTGTGCCGCCTTCGACGTCCACGCAGCGCACGGAGTGAGGCGCGCCCAGACCGGTGGCTTCGTCCAGCAGCGCGCGTGTCTGCGGCGCATCGGTGATGTTTCGCTTGAAGAGGATGATGCCGCCGGGACGAACGAGGCGCAGCCATGCGCGCTCCATGCCCGTGAGTTCAGTGCCGCTGAGGCCCACGACCAGCAGACTTCCCGCAGCCGTTCGCACAGTTGCTTTCATACCTTCTCCTTCAGTTCCTGCTGCAATTCTTCGAGAAGATTGAGCGCCTGCAGCGGGGTGAGCGCGTTCACGTCTACGGCCTCGATGCGGTCCACGATGCGTTGCGAGAGCGGCGTGAAGATGGTGAGTTGCATCGGCTCGGGGGCGGTCTCGACTTGCACGCTCTGGCGTTCCTGCCTCTCATGCTGGCGCAGGACGTGACGTGCGCGCTCGATGACGGCGGCGGGAAGGCCGGCGAGTTTCGCAACGTCGATACCGTAGCTCTTGCTGGCTGCGCCGGGCTCAATGGAATGCAGGAAGACGATGCCGCCTGCGGCTTCCTTCACTCCGACACGCAGGTTACGCACGCGCTTCAGCTTTTCCGCAAGCATGGTGAGTTCGTGATAATGCGTGGCGAAGAGGGTGCGCGCGCCGGTCTCCGCATGCAGATACTCGACGGTGGCCCACGCGAGCGAGAGGCCGTCGAAGGTCGCAGTGCCGCGGCCCATTTCGTCGAGCAGGATGAGCGAGCGGTTTGTGGCGGTGTTGAGGATAGTCGCGGTTTCGGTCATTTCCACCATAAAGGTGGAGCGGCCGCGGGCTACGTTGTCGCTGGCGCCGATGCGCGTATAGATGCGGTCGACGAGGCCGAGGCGCAGGCTTTCGGCGGGTACAAAGCCGCCCATCTGGGCCATGAGCACGAGCATGGCGGCCTGGCGCAGATAAGTGCTCTTGCCGCCCATGTTGGGGCCGGTGATGAGCAGCAGGGCGGGGCCGTCTTCTCCTGCGTTCAGGTAAAGGTCGTTGGCGATGAAGCGGCCTTCACGCGTCTCTTCCATCCAGTGCTCGATGACCGGATGGCGTGCGGCGGCGGCTTCGAGCACCGGCTCATCGACAAGTGTGGGGCGTGTGTAGCGGCGCGCTGCGGCCAGATGCGCAAAGTTCGCAAGAAGGTCGGCCTCAGCGACGACGGCGGAAGAGCGGCGGATGCGGCCGGCGGCCTGGAGTACGAAGATGCGCAGCTCGGTGAAGATGCGTTTTTCAATTTCGATGGAGCGGTCGTGTGCAGTGAGGATCTTGCGCTCATACTCCTTGAGTTCCGGAGTAGTGAAGCGTTCAGCGTTGACCAGCGTCTGCTTGCGCTCGTAGTCGGCTGGGGCCATGGCGAGGTTGGCCTTGGTGATCTCGATGTAGTAGCCGAAGACCGAGTTGTAACGCACTTTGAGCGAGCCGATGCCGGTGCGCTGGCGCTCGCGCTCCTCGATGGCCGCGATCTGCTGGCGGCCGGTGGTGGAGATGGTGCGCAGTTCGTCGAGCTCTGCATCGATGCCGGGCGCGATGGCGCCGCCGTCGACCATGGTGAGCGGCGGCTCGACGACGAGAGTTGCGACGATGCTGGCTGTCACGTCATCGAGTGCATCGAGATTCGAGGAGAGCTGGCGCCAAAGCGGCATGGTCATCGCTTCGAGCGCGGTCTTAAGGCCCGGAAGGCGGGCGAGGCTGGCGGCCAGGGCGCGCACGTCGCGGGGACCGGCAGAGTCGAGACTGAGGCGGGCAAGCAGGCGTTCGAGATCGAGAATGCCGGAGAAGGTGCGGCGGACTGCTTCGCGCCTGAGCAGATCGGCGTGCGCTTCAGCCACGGCCTCGTAGCGCCCGTTGATGGCGGCGGCGTCTACGAGCGGGCGCAGGATAGTGGCGCGCAACAGGCGCTTGCCCATCGGAGTCTGGCAGTCGTCAAGGGTGTGGAAGAGCGTGGTTCGCGCGTCCTGGCCCTGGAAGAGCGGTTCGATCAGCTCGAGATTGCGCACAGTGACCTGGTCTAGCTCGAGCGCGGTGGAGTGCTCCTGAAAGCGGAGCGAGTCGATGTGGAGGGCGTCGTTCTTCTGTGTGGTGCGGACGTAGTGGAGCACGGCACCGGCGGCGATGGCAGCGGCTTCGTGTCCCACCAGGCCGTAGCCTTCCAGCGAACGGACTTTGAGCTGGCGCTCGACGAGGGGGACGGCGAAGTCGTGGGTCCAAACCCAATCCTCAACCCGGGTGCGGGCGGCAATGCGCTCAAACTGCGCTGGAACCTCGGCGCTATGGGCGAGCAGCACTTCGCTGGGAGACGCGAGGAGTAGTTCCTCGGCGGCCTGCACACGAGCGGTGGGACCGGTGAACTCCGCGGTGCGGAACTCGCCGGTGGAGACATCGAGCAGGGCAATCGCAACGGTGGCGGAGGCGCGCTTGTCCTTGGACGCGACTTC
Organism: Acidobacteriaceae bacterium UBA1795; assembly: GCA_002314435.1. Taxonomy (GTDB): domain Bacteria; phylum Acidobacteriota; class Terriglobia; order Terriglobales; family Acidobacteriaceae; genus Telmatobacter. Next base: position 8,778 of record DCFV01000042.1, read on the forward strand.
AAAGTATGCGGCCAGGAAGTTGTTCTGTGCTTGATCGAGGCCGGCGTCGAGGGCGGTGCCGGGGGAGAGGACACGGGTGACTTCGCGTCGGACGATCTTCTTGGTGAGCTTGGGGTCTTCCATCTGGTCGCAAATGGCGATGCGGAAGCCGCGGCGCAGTAGGCGGGTGAGGTAGCCCTCGACTGAGTGATAGGGCACGCCGCACATGGGCACCAGCCGCTCGCGGTCGCGCGCGGTGAGGGTGAGCTGGAGCTCGCGGCTGGCTACGATAGCGTCGTCGTAGAAAAGCTCGTAGAAGTCGCCCATGCGAAAAAACAGGAGGGCGTCGGGGTTTTCCTGCTTGGCTGCGGTCCACTGGCGCATGAAAGGCGTCAGCTCAGCCGGTTTTTCTTTGGCGGGGATGGACGTCTGGGCGACGTCAAGTGGAGTGGGCAGCAGGGTTGCGGGTTGGGGATCTTCAGAGGACACGGTTGACTACCAGATTAATTGCTCCGCCTGTGGAGCGGAGTGATCATTGCGGCACGTCGAGGCGCCAGACGAGGCCGGCTTTGATGTGTGTGAGCCAGAGCGAGCCGTGACCGAAGCGAACGGCGTCGCCGCCCGGGCCGCTCCACTGATGGGTGACACGGTTGGTGGCCGCGTCGACGCGCGTAAGCGGGGTGCCGATCATCGTGGCCCAGGCCGCGCCCGCGCCGAAGGCGATTTCACCGCCGTGGCCGGGAATACCGGCGGCGATGGTAGCGACGAGCCGGCCAGTGGCCGCATCGACGCGTGCGACGGTGCCGTCGCCCTGGTTAAGCACCCACAGCGAGCCGGCGCCGGCGGTGAGGAAGCGCGGCTGAGGGCCAACGGGAGTCTCAGCGGAGACGGCGTTGGTGGCGGGATCGACTCGGATGAGGGTTCCGTCCGCATTTGAGGTTACCCAGACCGCGCCGTAGGCGAATAGAGGATTGAAGGAACCGGCAGGTATTTGGATACGCGCGAGGATGCGGTTCGTGGCGGGGTCGATGCGGGTAAGCTCTCCGGCGGCGGAGGTGACGAGCCAAACGCTGCCAGCTCCGGTGGTGATGCCGCCTTCGCTGTCGGTGGGTGCGGCGGCGATCACGGCTTGGCGGGCTCCGGTTTCAGCATCGACGCGGACCAAGGAGTGCTCGCCACAACTGGGGATCCAGACGCTGCCGAAATCCGCGGCGATTCCGGAGCAAGGATCCTGAACGGCGGCCGTGGCATCGGGCTGGTTGGTCTGCGCGTCGAGGCGAACAATGCGGTTGGCGCGCGCGACGGAGACCCATACCGCGTTGGAGGTAACCGCCATCCAGTCTGGATCATCGGTGAGGTGGAAGGTGGCTCGGATGGGAAGCGAAGCGGCTGGGAGGTGGTGGCTTTGAGCCGGGGGTTGTGCGGCGAGAGCGATTCCGAGCAGAAACCCGCAAGGCCATGTTCTTCGGAGTTGGCGTACCAGATGGTGCATACTTCTCATGGCTCAAACCTTGGCAGGAGCGGGTTGTGCGCCGGCACACCGCTCGGTCGGGACGTTTCGGGGTTTAGGTGATTTGCATCACAGTATACTGGTGCGTAAGGCCTTATGGTTGAGTACGAAATGCATTTGCTCTGGCTCAGAGTCGCGGCGATTCTCTATGCGGCCGCAAGTGTTGCAATCTTCCCCGCAGTGCTCTATTCGGCCGTGCGCTGGCGCAGCGCCTCGGTCCACCTGGGCGGGTTGGCCTTCCTGTTTCATTTTGTTTCCTGTGTGGAGATGCTGGTGCAGGCGCACCGTTGGGTGCCGGTAGGGGCGCGCGAGGCCGAGTCGCTACTGGGGTTCCTGGTGGCGGGGCTGTTTTTTCTGGCCTGGTGGCTTTACGACGCCGTCTCGCTGGGGATTTTTGCTCTCCCGGTGACGCTGTTTCTGGTGTTTGTGCCGTCGCTCGGCACGACCGGCTACTCGTTCCCGTCGCAGGGCGTGCGGACGAATTGGCTGATTGCGCATATCGCAGCGTTACTGGCCGCCTATGCGGCGCTGGGCTTCAGCCTGCTGGCTTCAGTGCTCTATCTGGCGCGGGAGCGCCGCCTGAAGGCCAAGCTGACGGCCAGCAGCGAGTCGCGTTGGGCTCCGCTGGACTGGTTGCCGCCGCTCGATACGCTGGAGCGGCTGGCGCACGCGATGCTGCTGTTCGGGTTCCCTTGCATGACGGTGGGCCTACTGCTGGGCGCGGTTCTGGTGCAGGAGACGTCCCTGGGCGCGGCCTATTTTCTTGACCCCAAGGTGCTGGCTTCGTTTGCCATGTGGGTTCTGTATGTCCTGTTGCTTTTTCTGCGCCAGACGGCCGGCTTGCGTGGGCGCAGGGCGGCGTATCTCTCCGGCGCGGTGCTGGTGGTGATGCTGGCGGTGTGGGCCGCCAACATGGTCAGCCATGTGCACAGGTTCGGTGCCCCATGACACTCGCTCTGATCGGCATCAACCATAAGACCGCACCGCTTGACCTCCGCGAGAAAGTGGCGATCGCCCGCGACGAGCTTCCGGATACCACTCGTGCGCTGGCTGCTATGCCAGGCGTGTCTGAGTGCATGATCGTTTCCACCTGCAACCGCGTGGAGATGCTGACCGCGATCGACTCGCCTGATACGGATCCGGCCCGATTTCTTGCGCAACATTTCGGCGTGGATCTGGCGCAGCTGGAGCCGCATCTCTACCGCCACTACGATGCGGATGCTGTGCGTCATCTGTTCCGCGTGGCCGCCAGTCTGGACTCGATGGTGGTGGGCGAATCGCAAATTCTGGGGCAGGTGAAGGAAGCCTTCTCCGTAGCGCGTGCAAGCGGGACTGTTGGCACGGAGCTGGACCACCTGCTGCAGGGAGCTTTTGCCGCTGCCAAGCGCGTACGAACGGAGACTGAGATCGGATCGAATTCTGTTTCGATTGCCTCGGTGGGTGTGGAACTGGCGCGGAAGATCTTCGGCTCGCTGCAGGGACGGACGGTATTCCTTGTAGGCGCGGGCAAGATGAGCGAACTGGCGGCGCGTCACCTGGTGCAGCAGGGAGCCGGGGCGATCCTCGTGACGAACCGCACTCAGGAGCGCGCGCGGCAGCTTGCCGAGCCGTTCAACGGGCGCGTGATTCCGTTTGAAAAACTGCATGAGACGGCGAGCGAGGCTGACATTGTGATCAGTTCGACGAGCGCGCCGCATGCGATTTTTACCCGTGAGCACGGGCAGGCTTTTCTGCACAAGCGGCGTAATCGGCCGATGTTCTTTATCGATCTTGCAGTACCGCGTGACGTGGATCCGGCGATGGGCAAGCTGGAAGGCATCTTTGTCTACGACATCGATGACCTGCAGCAGGTGGCCGCATCGCACATGGAAGAGCGCAGCCGCGAGGCCGGCGACGCCGAAGCGATGATTGCCGCCGAGGTGGAGCGGTTCCAGCAGCGTCGGCGCACCGTGAACGTGGCACCAGCGATTGTTTCGCTGCAGCGGCAAGCAGAGGAGATTCGCCAGAATGAGCTGAAGCGGATGCACGCCAAGCTGGGTGTGTTGACCAGCGAGCAGTTGGCGGCCGTGGAAGCGCTGACGCGCGGACTGGTGAACAAGTTTCTGCACCCGCCGATGCAGGCGCTGAAGCAGGCGGCACGCGACAATGATCCGGCCCGCATGGAGACCCTGTGCGAGACGTGGCAGCTGCCCACAACGGCTGAAGAGCCGGCTGCAGCACCTGAGAAGATGGAACCGGCGCGCGAGAAGGAAACCAGCGCGGTAGGGGGCAAATGAATCTCCGCATCGGCAGCCGCGGCTCACAGCTCGCGCTCTGGCAGGCACACCACATCGCAGGACTTCTGCGGGGGCAGGGCCATGCCGTCGAAATCGAAATCATCAAGACCACGGGGGACCGCCTGCAGGAAGTGACGTTTGCGCAGGTGGGCTCGAAGGGCATGTTTACCAAGGAGATTGAGGAGGCGCTGGCAGCCGGCACTGTGGACCTGGCAGTGCACTCGCTCAAGGACCTGCCCACGGAACTGACTGCAGGATTCGCGTTGGCGGCAACGCCGAAGCGAGTGGATCCGCGCGACGTGCTTGTCTCTGCGAAGTATCGGGATTTGAAGTCTCTGCCTGCGGGTGCGAAGGTGGGCACGAGCAGCCAGCGGCGGCGGGCGCAGCTGAAGGCGCTGCGGCCGGACATCGAGGCTGTGGAGTTTCGCGGCAACGTGGACACGCGGTTGCGCAAGCTGGGCGAAGGCCAGGTGGATGCGATTCTGCTGGCTGCTGCAGGGCTTGATCGGCTGGAGAAGACCGAGTGGGTGCGCGAGCGGCTGGAGCCGACGGAGTTTTGCCCGGCTGCTGGTCAGGGATCGCTGGGGATAGAGACGCGACTGGGCGACGAGGCCACGATTGCCGCGCTGGCGTTTCTGGACGACGCGGCGACTCGCTTTGCAGTTACAGCGGAACGCGCTGCTCTGGCTGCGCTGGGCGGCGGGTGCCAGGTGCCGATTGGCGTGCATTGCCGGCCCGTGGCTGGCGACGCGGCGGTGGAGATTTTTGCGGTCGTGGCTGTGCCGGAGTCGGGCAAGACAGTGCGCGTGTATCATCGCGCGGTGCGCGGCACGACGAGCGCTGAGGCGCTGGGCGAGCTGGCCGCAGAGATGCTGTTCGAGGCTGGCGCGGGGCCGCTGTTGGCGGCTGTGGGCGGGACGGCGCGGTGAACGCGCTGCCGTTGGCCAGCAAGCGCGTACTGGTGACGCGCGGCGCTGGGCAGGTTGCCAAGCTAAGCGACGGCCTTCGTGCGCTGGGCGCGATTCCTGTTGAAGTTCCTGTGCTTGAGATTCAGCCTCCGGAGAGCTATCAGCCGCTCGACGCGGCGGTGCGGGCTCTCTCCTCCTACGATTGGATTCTGCTGACAAGTACGAATGCGGTGCGTGCGCTGGTGGAGCGTGCGGCGGTTGCTGGAGTGTTGCTCAGCGGCGATGCCGTGCCGCGGGTTGCGGTGGTGGGTGCGGCGACGGCGGCGACGGCGCGTGCGGCGGGACTGGCTGTGAGCCTAGTGCCGGAGCGCTATGTTGCTGAGAGCCTTGTGGCGGCGCTGGTGAATGAGATTGCGGGCAAGCGGGTGCTGCTGGCGCGGGCTGCGGTGGCGCGGGATGTGATTCCCGATGCGCTGCGTGCGGCGGGCGCGGTGGTTGATGTGGTAGATGCGTACCGCAACGGGATTTCTGAGACGGCGCCGGAGTTGTTGCGCGAAGCGTTGGCAGAGCGAATCGATGCGGCGACGTTTACCAGCTCGTCGAGCGCGACGCATCTGGCCGAGGTGGCGCGGCGGGCGGGGATTGCGTTTCCGCTGGCGGGTGTGCCTGCGATCTCGATTGGGCCGATTACGAGTGAAACGCTGCGCGAAGTTGGTTGGCCTCCGGTGGTGGAGGCGGATCCGCATGATATTCCGGGGCTGATTGCAGCTGTGGTCGCAGCTCTCGAATTGCGTTGATTCGCTAGCTCTGCCAGGTTTTGTCTTCGGAGTGGCAGAGCGTTTCCAGATTGCACTTGCCGCACTTGGGCTTGCGGGCGTCGCACACCTGTCGGCCGTGGTGGATGATCTGGTGCGAGAAGCCGATCCATCGGTCCTGCGGCAACAGCTTCATCAACTCCTGCTCCACCTTCTGCGGTGTGTCACTTTTTGCGAGGCCGAGGCGGTTCGTGATGCGGAAGACGTGGGTATCGACGACGACGCCCTCGGCCTTGCCGAAGCAGACGCCCAGCACAACATTGGCAGTCTTGCGCGCGGCGCCGGGCACGGTGATCAGTTCGGCCAGGGTCTCGGGTACCTTGCCACCGAAGCCGTCGCTGATTCTTTTTGCCGCGCCGAGGATCGATTTCGCTTTGTTGCGGAAGAAGCCGGTGGTGCGGATGAGGTCTTCGAGCTCGGGCAGCCTCGCCTTTGCCATGGCCTGCGGGGTGGGGAAGCGTTTGAAGAGGGCGGGCGTGACCATGTTCACGCGCACATCGGTGCATTGCGCGGAGAGGATGGTTGCGACGAGCAGTTCCCATGGCGAGCGGTGAGTGAGCGCGCACTCGACCTCGGGGTAGGCCTCGTCGAGGCCATTGAGGATGGCGGCGATGCGTTCGGGGGCGAGGTCTTTGCGAGTGGACTTCGTAGCGACTTTTTTCGGCGCTGACTCTTTTACCGGCATCGCAGACACCCTTGTGAAGGTTTGTGCTTTCCCAGGTCTCAGACGAGAGACCTGGGGCACCCATTGTCATACTGATCGATGCGTTGCCAAAAACAACTGTTTACGATGACAGAGCGGTTGCGCGGATCACGACAGCTTGCCTGCTAGCCAGCTGTCGAGGTTCTCGATGGGCTGGCGAAGGCCTAGATAGAACTGACCGAACAAAGCGTAGACGGCGCTGACTTCGTCGAAGCGCATCTCGTAGATGAGCTTTTTGAAGACTACCGGATCGTCGGCGAAGAGATCGACGCCCCACTCCCAGTCATCCATGCCGATGGAGCCGGAGATGATCTGCTTGACCACGTCACCGTAACGGCGGCCGATGAGTCCGTGCTCGTGCATCATGCGCTGGCGATCTGCGAAGGGCACGGTATACCAGTTAACCTGCTCACCGCGCTTGCGGTCCATCGGATAGAAGCAGAGGTACTTGGCGTCGGGCACGGCGGGGTAGATGCGAGGGGCCATCGCAGTCGCGGCGCGCTCAAGCGACGCCTTCACATCGGTGTCCCACTCTGGGGTGTGCTGTGTGAGCCCCTTGGCCGCTGCGGCTTCCCAGGTCTTGCGGCTGGACTCGTAGAGGCCGAGTTCGACGACGGACACGTAGGAGTGGCGCAGCTCGAGGTAGTCGTAAAGCGCGAACTGCGCGAGGTCGAGTTCGACCTGGTTGAGCGCCTCAAACGACTCGCGGAAGTGGACGAGGATGAGGTCGCCTTTGTGGCCGAGCTGGGAGAAGAGCGCGGTCTGCGCGGGCTTGCCGGCGGCGGGGCGTTCCAATTTTTGGATGGCGGCGACGGCTTCGGCGGCGATGCGTGCGCGGTCGGACTCCGGCGTCTGGCGCCAGCGGGCCCAGTCAAAACGGAAGAACTGATGAAGGACTGCGGAACCTTCAAGCGTAAGGGGAACAGGGGAGAAATCGGACAAGGGAATCACCTCGGATGACGTAACACTTCATCGTAACAAAGGGTGCATGTAGAAAGGCCGCGCGCAGTGTGCACGCGGCCCCGGAAGGAGGGAGAACACTAGCCGCGGAGGAAGTCCTTCACCTTCTGGATGGTCACGTCGCGGCTGACGTCGGAGATGGCGTTGGTGAGGGGGATCTGCTTGGGGCAGACCTCGACGCAGTTCTGCGCGAAGCCGCACTCCTGCACGCCGCCGTCACCGGCGAGCGCGCGCAGACGGTCTTCCTTGAAGACCTTGCCTGTGGGGTGGTTGTTGAAGAGCTTCACCTGGGCGATGGTAGCCGCGCCGACGAAGCCTGTGTCCTCGTTGAACTGCGGGCAGACTTCCATGCAGCATGTGCAGGAGATGCAGTTGGAGAGCGGATAATTCGCTTCTTGTTCCTGCGGGAAGACGCGCGGGCCCGAACCGAGATCATAGGTGCCGTCGACCGGAACCCATGCCTTGACGCGCATCAGGTTCTCGAAGAGAACGGAGCGATCGACCTGCAGATCGCGCACGAGCGGAAACTTGGAGAGCGGCTCGATGCGGATGGGCTGCTCCAGGTTTTCAACGAGCGAGGAGCAGGCCATACGAGCCTTGCCGTTGATGCGCATGGCGCAGGAGCCGCAGATCTCCTCGAGACAATTGGAGTCGTAGGTGATGGGTGTGGTGGCCTGGCCATCGGCTGTGACCGGGTTGGTGGCGATCTCCATCATGGCGGAGATGACGTTCATGCCGGGACGCCATTCGAGTTCGAACTTTTCCCACACGGCGGGCGCATCGGGGCTGGCCTGGCGCTTGATTTCGAGTTGTACAGTCTTCGGTGCCATTTGTCAGTCTCCCTCAGCTATTTGGTAGCGTCGTAACGGCGTGGGCGCGGTTTGATGAACTGGATGTCGACTGCCTCATATTCAAAGCGCGGGCCGTCGGCCGAGCCGGTGTAGCTGGCCTTGGTGGTCTTGAGGAACTGCTCGTCGTTTCGCTCGGGGAAGTCGGGCTTGTAGTGCGCGCCGCGCGACTCGTCGCGCAGGAGGGCTCCGCCGACAACCACGCGCGAGAGCTCAAGCATGTTGCCGAGCTGGCGGGCGAAGGCGAAGCTGGTGTTGGCCCACTGGCTCTTGTCGCTCAGGTTGACCTGCTTGAAGCGCTCCTGCAGTTCGACGATCTTTTCATCGGCCTGCTTGAGGCCCTTGTTGTAGCGGACGACGGTGGCATGCTTGGACATGGTCTCGCCCAGTTCGCGCCAGAGTTTAAAGGGATTCTCTGTGCCGTCGTTGGTCATCAGATTGTTGTTGATCTCGGCCTGGCGCGCGAGTTCGGCTGCGTGGCCGCCGTCGCCCTCGGCTGCGGGCAAGCTCCTGGCGTAGGCCATCGCGTTGGGACCGGAGCGGAAACCGCCGAAGATGCAGCTGACGAGCGAGTTGGCACCGAGACGGTTGGCGCCGTGGTACTGGTACTCGCACTCGCCGGCGGCAAAGATGCCTGGAATATTGGTCATCTGGTTGAAGTCCACCCAGAGGCCGCCCATGGTGTAGTGCATGCCGGGGAAGATCTTCATGGGAACATCGCGCGGGTCGTCGCCGACAAACTTCTCGTAGATTTCGAGGATGCCTTCGAGCTTTCGATTGAGCGTGGCTCGGTCGATGTGGGTGAGGTCGAGATAGACCATCGGCTGACCGTCGATGCCGAGGTGATGTTCGTAGACGACCTTGTGGATGGCGCGGGTGGCGATGTCGCGCGGTACGAGGTTGCCGTACTTGGGGTACCACTCCTCGAGGAAGTAGAAACGGTCAGACTCGGGAATCTGCTTGAAGGGGCGCTTGTCGCCAACGGTGCGGGGCACCCAGACGCGGCCACCTTCGCCGCGGGCCGATTCGGACATGAGGCGCAGCTTGTCTTCGCCGGGGATGGCGGTGGGATGGACCTGGATGAACTCACCGTTTGCGTAGTAGGCGCCCTGCTGGAAGATGGCTGACTGCGCAGATCCGGTGCAGACAACGGAGTTGGTGCTCTTGCCGAAGATGGCGCCGATGCCGCCGGTGGCGATAATAATCGCATCCGCCGCGAAGGACCGGAGTTCCATGGTGCGGAGGTTGAGAGCGGTGATGCCGCGTGCGACGCCCTTGGAGTCGAGCACGGCGGAGAGGAACTCCCAGCCTTCGTACTTGTTGACGTGGCCGGTGGACTCGTGGCGGCGAACCTGCTCGTCGAGCGCGTAGAGCAACTGCTGTCCGGTGGTGGCGCCGGCGAAGGCGGTACGGTTGTAGAGGGTGCCGCCGAAGCGGCGGAAGTCGAGCAGACCCTCGGGGGTGCGGTTGAAGGGCACGCCCATGCGGTCGAGCAGGTCGATGATGCCGGGGGCGGCCTCGCACATGGCCTTGACGGGGGTCTGGTTGGCTAGGAAGTCGCCGCCGTAGATGGTGTCGTCGAAGTGCTTGTCGGTGGTGTCGCCTTCGCCTTTCAGGTTCTTGGCGGCGTTGATGCCGCCCTGAGCGCAGACAGAGTGCGAACGCTTGACCGGGACGATGGAAAAGAGGTCGACTGTGCCGCCCGCCTCGGCGATCTTGATGACTGCCGCCAGTCCGGCTAGGCCGCCGCCAACCACGATGATTTTAGGTGCCGCCATTGTTGTTCGAATCCTTTCGGACCTGCTGTCCGGGCTGCTGCGCCCAGGGTGCGAAGCTGCGGGAGGCAGGTTTTGGTTCCTGAATTAGTGCAGTTGAACGGCGGCAGCCTGTGCAGCGGAGCCGGGGCCGACGAAAGCATAGATGCTAGTGAGGCCGATACCCGCCAACACAATGCCGAGCACGAGGCAGGCGTATCCAAAACGCACGCGCGCAGTCGCACCGGGTGTGATTCCCCACTTGGCCGCGAACAGCCAGATGCCGTAGGCAAAGTGCCAGCAGACGGCGATCATGGCGATTACGTAGAAGGCCAGGATGAGCGGGTTGGTCAGCTCGTTGTGTACCTTGGCGAAGGCGTAGGCGGGGTTCTCCGGCAGGCTGACGCCGAGGAAGCGCTGCGTGGCTACGTGGTAGCCGATGTAGACGATGGCGATGAGGCCTGTATAGCGCTGGGCGAGGTACATCCAGTTGCCAGTCCAGGGGTAGTAGACGATGTTCGACTTGCCGCGCAGCCAAATGTAGACGCCGTAAACGCCGTGATAGAGGATGGGCAGGAAGATGAAGGCCCATTCAAGACCGCGGACGAGAGGAAGGCTGTTGAGGAACCGAACCTGTGTTCCGTAGGCTGCGGCACCTTTGAGCGCCTCAAAATTGGAGAGCAGGTGCTCAACCAGGAAGGCTCCGATGGGGACGATGCCCAAGAGAGAATGCAGCTTGCGCCAGAGGAAGCTGGTGCCCTGGCCGGCGCGCAGCGGCTGAACGCCCGGACGAAGTGAGGGCGTAGAAGGATGTTGCACTGTTGCCATGAAGTTCGCGGCTCCTAGAGGCTGAGGTCGAGGCAGTTCGCGTCAAACGCTGAAGCGATAAAGGCTTATCTCAACTCGCATTATTGGGGGCCGTAGCAACGACCGTCAAGGTTGCGGGGTGGGGAATTCGACGTGGTCAATATTGATTGAACTATCACGCCTCAAGGCGGGCGAGCAGTGCGGCGAAGGCACGGCCGCGATGGCTGAGCGAGAGCTTGGTTTCAATGTCGATTTCGGCCATGGTTTGGCTGAGCTCGGGCAGGAAGAAAAGAGGATCGTAGCCGAAGCCGCCGGTGCCGCGCGGTGCATCGAGGATGAGCCCTTCGACCGTGCCCTCTGCGGCGAAGAGCGGATGGCCATCGCGGGCGGCCACCAACACACAGCGATAGCGGGCGGTGCGCTGTTCGGGGGGGACGCCGGCCAATTGCTGAAGCAGGAGCATGTTGTTCCAGACGTCGGTGTTGTCGTTGGCGTCGGGCGAGTCCACCAGTCCGACGTCTGCCGCAAAGCGCGCGGAGCGGACGCCGGGTGCACCATTCAGGACGTCGACTTCAAGGCCGGAGTCGTCGGCGATGACCAGCTCACCGGGCGCGAAGCGGGAATAATAGACGGCCTTGAGGGTGGCGTTGGCGGTGAAAGTGGCGCCGCTCTCCTCCGGCGGAGGAATTTCGGCGAGGCCGGGGAGGGGGTCGATGGCGATGGAATGGGTGGTGGCGGCGGTGCGGAAGTCGCGCAGTTTTCCCTGGCTGGAGGTGGCAGCAAAGAGACAGAGTGGCATGGAGAGAGTGTAATGGCGGCGGGTTCGTTGGTGGGTTTTGACAAGAATGCGGAGATTCGCCTAGGGTGTATCTCGAAATAATTCCTTCCTTGAAACTTGCGTGTAGCCGAAAAGGAGTGTGCGATGGGCGTTCGGGGTGGAGACGCGATGCGCGTCTGGGCAGTTGTGTTGGCGCTGGGCCTGTTGGCAGCAGAGGCAATGGCGGCAGGGCCGGCAGGGCTGCGCGTGGACAACCTGAAGACGCCCTTGGGGCTGGATGATGCCATGCCGAGCTTCTCCTGGCAGCTGGAAGCTGCTTCCTTGGGGGCACGGCAAAGTGCGTACCAAGTGCAGGTGGCTACGAGCGAGGCCGTATTGCGGGCGGGAAAGGCCGACGTGTGGGACAGCGGGCGCGTGGCGGGCGGGCAGTCGTTGAATGTGCGCTATGGCGGGCTAGCACTGGCGGCGAGTAAGCGCTACTACTGGCGTGTGACGGTGTGGGGCGCAGACGGGAAGGCCTATGCCGCGAGCGAGCCGGCGTGGTGGGAGACCGGGCTGCTTACGCAGGATGCGTGGCACGCCGGGTGGATTGGCTACGAGACGGCAGAAGAGGCTGCGGTGCGGCATGCGCCGGCCCAATGGATTGCGAGCCCGGATGCGGCAACGCTCGCAACAGAGAATGCGCAAGAGCAACGAATTGCCTATCGCGTAGGGGTGACGCTGCCCAAGCCTGTGAAACATGCCAGGCTTTACGCAACTGCGCAGGATACTGTGGCGGCGTGGGTGAATGGGGCGCAGGTGCTTGAGGAGCAGCCTTTCCCGCCGTACAAGCAGATGCCCTGGAAGAAGTTCGTATGCGCTGATGTAACGGCCAAGCTTGCGGCGGGCGCCAACTCGATTGCAATTGAGGCGCTCCACTATCTGGCGAACCCGAGCGGCCCGGTGAGCCACGAAGCTACACCGATGATTGCCACGCTCGTGGTGGAATATGCCGACGGAACCACGGCCTCTTTTGCCAGCGATACGATCTGGAAAAGCGCGATTCATGCTGCTGACGGCTGGCAGCAGGCGGCCTTCGATGACGCGTCGTGGAAGCCCGCGGTGGTTTGGGGCGCGCAATTGGAACAACTGCAGGGTGATGTGGGACATCCATGGATTCCGGATTCGGTGAAGGCGCTGCGGCATTCGTTCGACGTGGCCAAGCCGGTGAAGTCGGCTCGGCTATATGCCACGGCACTCGGCGCGTATGAGCTGTTCCTGAACGGGAAGCGCGTGGACGACCAGGTGCTGGCGCCGGGTTGGACGGACTATCGCCAGCGCGTGATCTACCAGACCTATGACGTGACGGCAATGGTGGCCAAGGGCGCGAATGCGCTGGGCGCGCTGCTGGCTCCGGGGTGGTATGAGACGCCGCTGGAGTGGTTCCAGCAGCCGAACAACTACGGTGACACGCCTCCGGCGCTGCGCGCGCAACTGCGCATTGAACATGAAGATGGCAGCGTGGAGTGGATAACGACCGGCGCGGGATGGCAGGCGCACACTTCAGAAATTCTGCACTCGGAGATCTACGACGGCGAGAGCCAGGATGCGCGGCGCGCGGAGTCGGGCTGGAATACGGCGGCCTTCGCAGCGAAGGGCTGGGTGGACGCGTCAGCGATTGAGCCGAAGCCGGTGAAAATTGAAGCACAGGCGTTTCCGGCGATTCGCGTGGAGCAGGAAGTTGCGGCGGTGAAGGTGAGTGAGCCGAAGCCGGGCGTATACGTGTACGACTTTGGGCAAAATCTGGCAGGTGTGGAGCGGGTGCGTGTACAAGGCCCTGCGGGTACGGATGTTCAGTTGCGTTTTGCAGAGATAGTGAACGACGACGGAACGCTCTATACCGACAACCTGCGCACGGCAAAGGTGACGGATCATTTTGTGCTTTCCGGACGCGGGGTGGAGGAGTTTACGCCGCAGTTTACGTTCCACGGCTTCCGCTATGCAGAGGTGACAGGCTTGCCGACTGCGCCGGGCAAAGAGGCAGTGACGGCGCTGGTGATGCATACGGCTGCGCCATTTACGGCGGAACTGAAGACGGGCAGCGCGATGATCGACAAGCTGTGGAGGAACATTGTGTGGGGTCAGCGCTCGAACTTTGTTGGCGTGCCCACGGACTGTCCGCAGCGCGATGAACGGTTGGGCTGGATGGCGGATGCGCAGGTGTTCTGGCGCGCCGCCAGCTACAACATGGATCTGGCGGCGTTCACACGGAAGTTTGCCGCAGACATGCGCGGGACCCAGTCGGGGACGCCGTACTACGGCATCTATT
>DCFV01000196.1 GCA_002314435.1 Acidobacteriaceae bacterium UBA1795
ATGACAACGATGCAGCGCTGAATCGACAGCCTCAGCCCCTTGCGACTTTCCAACCATCCGCACCAGGACGGCGAGGAGCCGTGCCTGCGGAGGCTTTACGGAGGATCTTCATGTCCAGACGTATTTCCAGTCTTGTTCTTGCTGTGTCTCTTGTTGCCGGCGTGATTGGCTCACAACCGCGCGCACATGCACAGGCGGCAGCGCCTGCCGCGCAGCCCAATCCCTATCTCGTTGAGTGGGTCTACCGCGTGAAGTACGGATCCCAGGACGAGTGGTGGAAGCTGTTCCAGAAGTACCAGATTGCCACGCTCGACAAGGAAAAGGAGCTTGGCTACGTCAACACTTATCACGTGGTGCGGCCTGGTTTGCACACGAGCGAAGACTCACGCTGGGACTACCGCATCGTGATTGTCTACAAGGACCAGGCTTCCGCTTCGCACGGCGGTGAAGTCGAGAAGTCGCTCTTCCCCGATGCCGAACAACGTAAGCGCGAAGAAAACCGGCGCTGGGAGCTGACGACGAACCACTGGGATTTGCCCATTCGCGAAGTCGACCCGCATATCGCTGACTAAAGAAGCCGATCTACAAACCGCGAGCAGTCGCGGCGACGCGGTGGCTGCTCGCACTCACAACGATGCAAATTTTCGGAGGTTGAAAGATGACGCACGAATTACGATTCAAACGATTTCGATGGGTGGCGCGCGCAGTGCTGCTGCTTGCCCTGATGGCGCAGATCAGCTTTGCGCAGACTTTCCGCGGTGGCATCAGCGGAACGATTACGGACCCTGCAGGCAACCGCGTGTCCAATGCGCCGGTCTTCATCACAGAAGAGGCCACAGGCGTGGCGCATACCGTGGTTTCTTCCAGCGCGGGCGAGTACGGATTGCGCGACATCCCTGCGGGCAAGTACTCGGTGGCCATCGCGGCTACCGGCTTTGAGGCGCGCATTGTGCATGGTGTGCAAGTGACGACGGGCAACATTGCCTCAGTCGATGCGCAACTCTCCGTCACCAAGGAGGAGACCACAGTGAACGTGGTGGCGACTGCGCTGACCCTGGATACGGAAAGCACAACGCAGTCGACGGTGCTGGATCAGCAGGTGCAGGATACGCCGGTGGCAGGCCGCGACTTTCTGCAGTTCACGGCGCTGCAGCCGGGCTTTGCGGGCTACCAGAACCAAGCCTCCGGCGCAGTGAACGGTTCGCGGCGCAACGGCGTGAACTTCGAGATCGACGGAACGGATAACAACGACCTGTGGCACAACATTCCAGCGATCAACCAGGGCGGTGTGGCCGGTATTGCAGGCACAGAGCTGCCCATCGATGCGATCCAGGAATACACCCTGCAAACCAATGCCAGCTCAGAGAGCGGGCGCAACCCTGGCGGAACCGTCAATCTCGCCATCAAGTCCGGCACGAGCAAGCTCCACGGATCTGCGTACGAATACATCCGCAATGAAGCGCTGGCTGTCGAGAATCCGTTTCTGCCTATGGGCTACGCCAAGCCGCAGAATCGAAGCGAGAATCGCGGCTTTACGCTGGGCGGTCCTGCGCTACCGAACCGCTTGTTCTACTTCCTTGCTTTCGAGTACCAGAAGTTCAACATCAACCCGGATGCAGTGGGCACGGTGCCGGGATCGGGATATCAAGCGATTGCTGACGGCCTGCTCGCGGAGCATGGCCTGACTGAAAACGCGGTCTCTCGCGCGTTGCTCGACAGTCTTTGGCCCAGCAAAGCGCTCGCCGTTTCTTCAGCTTCGACCAACAACTATTTCTCGCCCGACAACGAATTCGGCTTCAGCTATAACTGGCTCGTCAAGCTCGACCACCACATCAACAGCCGCAACGACCTCTCCTTTCACTGGTTCGCCGGCCAGGGTAATCAGACCGCGCCTGTCGGTTCATCCCTCGCCGACTACTACCAAGTGGCTCCGCTGCATGATCAGAATTACTCGCTGGTACTCAACACGGTTCTGACGCCTTCGCTGACGAATCAGGTGCAGTTTGGCGTGAGCTACTTTAACCAGATTTTCCACGACAAGAACAATACGCAGGATGTGGGCTCGCTTGGCCTGGTGACAGGCTCGCGCTTCACCACGGGTGCGCCGAACATAGCTATCGGCAGCTTTGATCAGGTGGGTTTGACACCGCCCGAAGGCCGCAGCGACCTGACCGGCCATACTGGCGACACGCTCACCTGGACCGTCGGCAAGCACGTGCTGCGCGCGGGTGCTGAGTATCGACGCGCACAGATCGACGAGTTCTATTTCCTGAACTCGCTCGGTCAGCTCACGTTCAACGGCAAGACCGGTCCCTGGAGCACAAGCAGCGCCACAGCCTACGACGCCACCGTGAGCTCCTACGCCAAATCGCTCGCAGACTTCCTCATTGGCTCTTCTTCGAGTTCGTCGATCCAGGACGGCAACCAGGAGCGTTGGGTTTACGCGAATACCTTCGCGTTGTTCGCGCAGGATACCTTCCATCTCACCTCAAACCTTACGCTGAACTACGGTCTGCGCTACGACTACACTGGACCCTTCTTTAACAGCGATCAGAATCTCTCAGTTTTCGACACCTCCACTGCCCAGCCGGTCTTTCTGGGCGACGGTCTCAAGAACCTGCGGCCGCGGCGGTGGACGGACTTCAGCCCGCGCGCCGGTTTCAATTACTCGCCCGCGTGGATCAGCGGCACCGTGCTGCGCGGTGGAGCAGGCATCTATTTTGATACGCCTAATCTGAATCCGTTCCTGAGCAACAATCCCGGTAATGGCGCGGCTACAGGCGTACAGGGCAACCCCGGCGGCGCCGACCCAGTGGAAGCCATCTCCAACCCTGGCACCGAGGCCATCGTCGCCGGGCAGAACTTCTTTGCCAATGCAACGGCGGCCTCGCTGCTGGGAGGGTTCTCCGTTTCGCCCAACTTCCAGACGCCGGCGAGCTACAACTACTATCTGCAGGTGGAGCGCAGCCTGGGCGGCAAAGGCATTCTGCAGGTTGGTTACGTCGGCTCAGAGAGCCGCCACCTGATCACGCTGTTCGACATCAACTCCGCCGCGCTCAATGCGACGGGTACCGTCGTGCAATCGACGCGGCCGTTCACCGGCTGGAAAGCAATCAACGAGCTGCGCTCCAATGGCACATCCAACTACAACTCTCTGCAGGCGCTCCTGCGTACACAGGATTGGCACGGCATTACCTCACAGGTAGCGTATACGTGGGCGCATAACCTGGATCAAATGACCCAGTATCGCAACACGTATGCGTTGCCGCAGATCAATAATGTGGCCGGTGTGAACGGGCTCAAACTGAACTACGGGAACAGCGACTACGATGTGCGCAATACCCTGACCAGTGTCGTCAGCTATCGGCTACCGAAGTTTGGTCACGGCCCACAAAGACTGGTGAACGGCTGGCAGGCAAACTCGCTGCTGAGCTTCCACGGCGGAGAACCGTTCACCGTGCGCAACCGCACGCTGGACAACTCCGGCACCGGGGACAAGACGCAATTCGCAGCGCTGGTCGCTGGTGAAGCGGCGCGCAAGAACGTGACGCCGTCCGGCGTGAAGACAAAGGTGCAGTGGCTCAACACCGCGGCCTTTGCTCAACCCACCGCAGGCACCTACTCCTTCACGCAGCGCCGCAACCAGATCTGGGGACCCGGCTACGGCGACGTGGATATATCCCTCTTCAAAGAGACCCCCGTCACGGAGCGCGTAACGACGCAGTTCCGCGCGGAACTCTACAATATCTTCAACCGCACCAACCTGGGCTCGCCCGGCGCTACCTACGCATCGGGCACCAACAGCTTTGGCAGCATCAGCCAGACGATTGGAGCCTACAGCTCGGCGCCGGGCATCGGCCCGGGCGAACCCTTCAACGTGCAACTGGCATTGAAGGTGCTGTTCTAACCCGGGAAACAGAAGAGCGGCTCCTGCCGGCAATCCCGGCGGGAGCCTTTGCCATTTGTGCGCTCTCAACTGAAGAAGCGTGCGTAGTTGAATCAAAATGCAGCAAGATCGGCGCGCTACATGAAAACAAGGTATCGGTACCGGGATGTCGGCATGTGTCCTGTCATTTGACCGTTCTCCGCTGCCAGAGCTTGGTGATTTACGCACTGTAGCACGCCGTAATTTTTACGTGTTGTTCTACCCAAGTGAGTGGGACATTTTCCAGTAGCGTACCGGAACAGGCCTTTCCAGGCCTGTTCCGGAGGGTGAGGAGTTTCTACTTCTTTGGCGCGGCCGGCTGCTTCTTCGCGTGTGCCTGCGCACGTTCGCTCAGGAGGGTTTCCGCATCATGCGCGTTGAAGGGATAGAGTTGCACCGACTCCTGACCGGTGTTAGCCAGAGTGATGTCGACGCGACGGTTTTGCGCCAGGTAAATGGTGTTGATGTTGCGCAGGATCTTGGTCTTCTCTTCATCCGGCAGCTCAGGGTTCTTCTGGACCAGATCCTTCACTTCATCCTTCGTGAGCGGCTGAGAATCACCGAGAGCCTTCGTATCGATTGAAGATTCTGGAACACCCTGTTGGACCAGGAAGCTCTTAACGGTTCCAACGCGGCGTTCAGTGAGCGCCTGGTTGTATTCGTCTCCACCGCGTGGATCCGCGTGACCGGTGAGGGTCAGGCGCGCATCCGGCTTAACCTGCAGGTAAGCCTTGAAGTCCGTTGCCAACGTAGTGAGAATCTGCTCCTGACTTGCTGCCAAGCCCTTATCAGGACGCTTCTCATTCGGCAGAGCGGTCGGGAAGAAGACGCTGTGCAGCAGGAGGCTCGGCGGCGGTGGCGGCGGCAATGGCGGCGGCGGCGCAGCGATGTTAACGCTCGTGTTCGCCGTTGCAGAGTGCCCCTTGTCGTCCATCACATTGCACGTAATACTCGTCGTGCCGGTGGAAGCACCTGTCGAATTGTATGTCGCCGAGGTTCCCGATCCGCTGATGGTGCCACCTGAAGCCTGGTAGCTGTAAGTCAATGGACGGTTCTGCGGGCTGACACC
>DCFV01000094.1:0-341 GCA_002314435.1 Acidobacteriaceae bacterium UBA1795
GTTTGGAGACGTGGAAAGCACCGGCGGCGATGAAGAGGATGTGGTCTGTGCGGACCATGCCGTAGCGTGTGTTAACGGTTGTGCCTTCAACGATGGGAAGGATGTCACGCTGCACACCTTCGCGCGAGACGTCGGGGCCGTGGCCGCCTTCGCGGCCAGCAATCTTGTCGATCTCGTCAAGGAAGATGATGCCAGCGGACTCGACTCGCTCGACGGCAACTCGGTTGACCTGGTCCATGTCGATGAGGCGGCCTTCTTCTTCCTGTACAAGGTAGTCGAAGGCGTCGGCGACCTTCATTTTGCGCTTCTTGGAAGCGCCGCCGAAGATGTTGGGCAGCATG
>DCFV01000094.1:591-10573 GCA_002314435.1 Acidobacteriaceae bacterium UBA1795
GATGTTGGGCAGCATGTCCTTGAGGCTCATCTCCATGTCTTCTAAGTTCTGGTTGGAGATGATGCCGAACTGCGGGGTGCCGCGCTCACGCACGTCGAGTTCAACCATGCGGTCATCGAGTTTGCCCTCGCGGAACTGCTGACGGAGCTTCTCCCGGGAGCGCTGATGCGAGTCAGTTTCGGGCAGCTTGAGCTGGCCCTCCTGGCCCTGCGGAGCAGCTGGCGGCGGGGGCAGCAGGATGTCGAGGAGGCGCTCCTCAGCGTTCATCTCGGCGCGGTCTTCTACTTCCTCGAGGCGCTCTTCGCGGACCATATCGATGGCAATTTCGACCAGATCGCGGATCATGGATTCAACGTCGCGGCCGACGTAGCCCACCTCAGTAAATTTGGAGGCCTCGACCTTGAGGAAGGGCGAGTTGGTGAGTTTGGCGAGACGGCGCGCGATCTCAGTTTTGCCGACACCGGTGGGCCCGATCATGATGATGTTCTTGGGCATGATTTCGTCGGCAAGGTCGGGCGGCAGCTTCTGGCGGCGCTGGCGATTGCGCAGCGCGATCGCCACGGCACGCTTGGCGGCCTTCTGGCCAACGACGTGTTTGTCGAGCTCTGCGACGATTTCGCGCGGCGTTAGTTCGTCAAGCGCGATGTCCTGTTCTTCGGCGGATGCGGGCAGATAGATGGCCATAGTATTCCGATGCTCCAGCGGCGCGGCCGGCTAGTTTTTCAACTCTTCGATGGTGACGCGGTCGTTGGTGTAGATGCAGATGTCGCCGGCTATCTTCATCGCCTTTTCGGCGATCGTGCGGGCGTCGAGTTCGGTGTTTTCCATAAGAGCGCGCGCGGCTGCGGTAGCGTAGGCTCCGCCGGAACCAATGGCAGCGATCTGCTCGTCTGGATCAATTACGTCGCCCGACCCGGAGATGAGAAAGGTCTGATTTGTGTCGGCGACAACCAGCAAAGCCTCGAGGTTGCGCAGCATCTTGTCAGTGCGCCAGTCTTTGGCGAGCTCGACCGCAGAACGGTTGAGATTGCCGGCGAACTGCTCGAGTTTGGACTCAAATCGTGCGAAGAGCGAAAAAGCGTCGGCCGTGGAGCCAGCGAATCCGGCGAGGATTTTGTCTTGATAGAGGCGGCGGATCTTCTTGGCCGTGTGCTTGAGCACGTGGTCGCCGAGCGTAACCTGGCCGTCGGCGGCCATAACGACCTGGCCGTTGCGACGTACGCAGATGACAGTGGTGGAACGAATGCGGGGGCGCTGCGGAGTGGCGATGCGAGTGTCGGAAATCAAAGGAAAACCTCCGGAAAATGCGACGCCCGGGAGGCATAAGACCTTCGAGACGCAGTCCTCAGTATAGGACATGGCGCGGGGCCGAAACTCCGCATGGCTAGCGCCGCCAGACGACCTTTCCGGAGCGGACGACAGCCTGGACGCGCGCGAAGTTCGCGAGATCTTGGGAGGGATCTGCGGAGAGAATGGTCAGGTCGGCAAGCTTACCGGAGGTGATGGTGCCTTTCTGGTTGGAGACGCCCATGCGCGCGGCGGGGTTGGTGGTGAGCATGGCGAGGATGTCCTGCCAGTCAAGGCCACTCTTGCCGAGTTCGGCGAACTCGCCTTCGGTGGAGTAGTCGGTCATGTAGCCAACGTCCGTGCCGAAGAGGAGCTGGCCACCGAGTTGATGAAACTGGCGCACCTCCGCGTGGATTGGGTCCATGTAGTGCGAGTCTTTAGTGACAGTCATGGAGAACATCTTGAGCGTGGGAATCATGGCCATGTTGTTATGGATGGCCGTGGAGAGCAGTACAGCATCGATGCCGCGGGTATCGTCGGCGGCGTGGGCGAGGACATCGACGCCGCTCTCAACGGCGACGCGCGTGCCAGCGAGGTTAGACGGGTGGGCGAAGACGAGGCGGCCATTCAGATGGCTCTCCTCGACAGCGACACGGGCAATGTCCATCTGCATGGGCAGGACACGGCCACGCTCGATCCAGGAACCGGTAAAGAGCTTGGTGAGGTCGGCACCGGAGCCGAGGTTGCGGTGAACGATGCGGCGGGCAGCCTCGGACGTGGCGGGCTGTGGCAGCAGGGCTACCGTCCACCACGGCAGGGCTTCGCGCAGGTAGAACGGAGCGCCGTGGGGCGGGTAAAGTGCTGTGCCGGCGGTGTAGATGCAGGGGCCGCTGAGCTCACCGCGCTCGATGCGCCGGCGGATGGAAAGGGTGTCGGCGGGGTTCGAGGCGAGATCGATGACAGTTGTGAAGCCGCGGCTGAGAAACATGTCGGCGAGCTGAGAGTTGAGTGTGGCAGCGGATTTCCACTCTGCGAGGCTCCACTTCCGCTCAGTGAAGTGGACGTGGGCGTTCCAGAAGCCGGCGGTAACGACGCAGCTGTTGCAGGGAACGACAGTTGCGTCCGGCGGGACGGCAACCTGCGGACCTACCGCGGCTATGAGGCCGTCACGGATGAGAATGGTGCCGTCGGCGATGGGCGGAGCGCCCGGGGCGGTGTAGATACGGGCGTGCTGCAGGGCGAGCGTGCCCTGCGCAAGGCGCAGCGGCGGATGCGGCTCCCGGCGTGGGTAAATCTCAATCACCCAAACGGCGGTTGACGCCACGACAATCAGGACGAGCAATGACAGAAGCGCGTGACGAGTCCAGCGACGCAGCATATCCCTACCTCTGCAACAAGGTACGCAAAGCTGAAGGCTGCGGTTCACCGTATCCCAGTTGGATTGACGGCCCCGGCCGGGGGCAATAGCTTGGAAGAGTGCGAGGGCGGGGTTGCGCCCTCGCGCCAAGGAGCAGGAATGCAAAGCAGAGCCTTTTCCCGGTTGTGGATGTGCGCCCTGGCGGCGGCGATGGCGGCGATGGCCGCACGCAGTGCGCTGGCACAGGACTTGAAGAGCTTTGAGCAGAAGATCACGACCAAGGTGCTGCCTAACGGGCTCACTCTGCTGGTGTGCGAACGCCCGGATGCGCCGGTGTTCAGCTACAACACCTTTATTGATGCGGGCGATGTGAATGACCCGGACGGCGCTAGCGGCCTGGCACACATGTTCGAGCATCTGGCGTTCAAGGGCACGAGCGAGATTGGCACCAACAACTATGCCGACGAGAAGGTGGCGCTGGAGAAGGTAGAGAAGACCAACGACGCGTACGAGGCAGAGTATCTGAAGCCGGTGGGCCGCGACCCGAAGAAGCTGGAAGAGTTGAAAAAGGCCTTCGTGGGGGCGCAGGCCGAGGCGCGCAAGTATGTGGTGCCGAACGAGTTCACCGAAGTTGCCGAGCGCAACGGAGCGCATGGGCTGAATGCTTCGACTGGTCTGGACGAGACGATGTATTTCTGGTCGATGCCCGAGAACCGGTTGGAGCTTTGGGCCTGGCTTGAAAGCGGGCGCCTGAGCGACGTGGTGCCGCGTGAGTTCTACAAGGAGCGCGACGTGGTGATGGAAGAGCGCCGCATGCGCACAGACTCGAACCCCATCGGGCGACTGGTGGAGCAGTTCCTGGCGACAGCATACGTGGCGCATAACTATGGGCGCAGCGGCGTTGGCTGGCCAAGCGAGGTGGGCCAGATTACGGCAACCCAGGCGATGGAGTTCCACAAGAAGTACTACGTTGGCTCGAATATCGTGGTGGCCGTGGTAGGTGACGTGAAGGCGGCAGAGGTGATGCCAGTGCTGGAGAAGTACTTCAGCAAAGTCCCGGGCGGAACCAAGCCCGAGGACATGACGACGGTGGAGCCCAAGCAGTTCGCGGAAAAGTCCGTGATCATCCGCGAGCAGACGCAGCCCTTCTACATCGAGGGCTATCACCGGCCGAACTATCGCGATGCGGACGACGCGGTGTACGACGCGATCCAGGACATCATGTCGAACGGGCGCGTGTCCCGGATGTATCGCAGCCTGGTGCGCGACCAGCAGATTGCGGCCGAGGCACAGGGCTTCAGCCCCTTCCCGGGAGACAAGTATCCCAGCCTGTTTTCGTTCTATGCCGTGCCCCTGCCAGGACACACACCCGCGGAGATGCGCGAAGCGATCCACAAAGAGATTGACAAGCTGAAGACCACGGACGTGACCGACGCTGAGCTGGCGATGTACAAGACACGTGCCAAGGCAGACCTGCTGCGCGGGCTGGCCGACAACCAGGGACTGGCCAACGCTCTGGCTGAGTACCAGACACGCTACGGCGACTGGCGGGAATTGTTCCTGCAGCTGGATCGCGTGGATAAGGTCACGAAGGACGACATCAAGCGCGTGGCCAACAAAGTGTTTGTGGACTCGAACCGTACCAGCGCGGAGATTGTAACGGAAGCTCCAGCAGCCAATGCCAAGAATGGAGGCGCGGAATGAAGAGCCGTTTGCTGAAGGAAGTTTCGCGCGCGGCGTTGGCCGCGGCTGTGATGGGTGCGGTGCTGATTCCGGTGTGCGCGGGAGCGCAGGAAGCAAAGCCGTGGGAGAAGATTCCCACGCCTCCGCTACATGCGTTCAAGCCGCAGCAGCCAAAGCGTATCGAGCTGAAGAACGGCATTGTGCTCTTTCTGCAGGAAGACCACGAGCTGCCGTTTGTGAATGGATCGGTGCTGATTCCGGGAGGCTCGCGCGACGAGCAGACGGCGAAGGCCAGCTTGATCAACATCTACGGGCAGACTTGGCGCACCAGCGGCACCGAGAAGCTAAGCGGCGACGCGATGGACGACCTGCTGGAAGCTAAGGCCGCGCACATCGAGACCGGCGGCGATGTGGACTCTACCGCGCTCTCTTGGGACTCACTGAAGGGCGACGCTGATCAGGTGTACACCCTGGCGATGGATCTCTTGTTCCATCCCAGGTTTGACGCGCAAAAGCTGGAGCTGGCCAAGCAGCAGGAGGCTACGGGCATTGTTCGGCGCAACGACGACTCGGGCGAGATTGCCGGGCGCGAGGCAGCGAAGCTGGTGTACGGAGTGAACAGCCCATACACGCGGCAACCGGAGTTGGCAACAGTGGGCGCGATTGCGCTGGCCGACCTGGGCGCGTGGCACGACCGCTCTTTGAAGGGAAAGCTGATTGTGAGCGTGAGCGGCGACTTCGACCCTGCGGCGATGGAAGCCAAGCTGCGCGCGACCTTTGAACCGCTGCCTCCGGTGAAGCCTTTGCCCGCTCATCACGAGGTCTTCCACGATCCGACGGCGGGCGTGTATTTCATCAACAAAGAAGACGTGAACCAGTCGAACGTGGAGATCATGGGGCTGGGTACGGACCGGCGCAATCCCGACGTACCGGCGCTGGCGGTGATGAACAACATTCTGGGCGGCGGCTTCGGCAGCCGGCTCTTCCAGAAAGTGCGCACCGAGCTGGGCCTGGCCTATGCAGTGGGCGGTGGCTATGGCTACAGCTATGACCACCCTGGCACGTTCCGCGTGATGGTAATGACCAAGAGCGCGTCGACAGTGGATGCAACGGCGGCGGCGCTCAAGGAACTCTCCAGCTTGACAGAACAGCCCTTTACGGACGCAGAGCTCAAGCGGGCCAAGGAGGACATCCTGAACTCGTTCCTGTTCCAGTACGACACGCGGGCTAAAGTGCTGGCAGAGAGCGAGCGGCTGGAGTTCTACGGCTACCCGGCCGACTACCTGGAGACATATAGGGCGGGGATCGAGAAGGTGACGCTGGCCGACGTGACCGCTGCGGCGAAAAAGTACATTCACCCGGACAAACTGGCGGTTCTAGTAGTGGGCAACGGAGCAGAGATCAAGCCGGGGCTCGAGGAGCTAAAGCTGGGCGCGGTGCATCCGGTGGACATTACGATTCCGCAACCGGCTGCGCCGGGGGAGAAGAAGTAGTGAGCAAGCAAACGAATGACAGCCACCGAACACTGGCCGTCATGATTTTGGCGGCAAGCGACGGCGCTACGCTCAATTCGCGTCGCCCACTGGCGCTGCACCAGGCCGGAGGCAGATCACTGGCAGGCCACGCCGTCGCGGCAGCTCTGAGCGTAGCTAAAGCCGAGGACGTGCTGATTGTTGCCGGCTCTGCGACGGAACCTGTGCGCGCTGTTGTTGCCGCCACCGGAGTGCAGGTGATGAGCCACGCGGCGGTTGCAGGCTACGATGACGTGCTGTTGCTGCCTTGCAACGTTCCGCTACTGACGCCAGCGTCGCTAACCGAACTGGTGCATGCACACCGCACCGGCAACGTGGCGGCCACACTACTGGCCGCGTCGCTGGATGAGCAGGCCGAGTATGGACGCGAGGCACGTGTGGGCGTGTTTCGTGTTGCGGCACTGCCCGCGCATCCAGAAGCTCTGCTGGAGCAGGGCGCGCAGCAGCTTGCCGAAAAAATTCGCCATACAGGCTCGAGCTTTGCGACTGTGCTGGCGGCCGATCCAGCGGAACTGTGGGAAGCTGACTCGGTTGCCGAGCTAGTGGCAATTGACGCCAGTCTGCGCGCATCCAAGGCTAGCGCGCTGATAGCGGCCGGAGTGACGATCTACCGGCCGGAGACGTGCGTGATTGACGCAGAGGTGGAAGTCGCGCCGGATACGGTGATTGAGCCATTTGTGCAGTTGCTGGGGCACACGCGTGTGGGCACGGAAACACATATTCGCTCCTATTCGGTGATTCAGGACTGCACGATCGGCGACCGCGTTCTGGTCCTGCCGGGCTGCGTATTGAAGGACAGCGTCATTGAACAGGGCGCGAACATCGGTCCGATGACGCACATGCGCCCCGGATGCACGATCGGCGAAGATGCGCACTTGGGCGCGTTTGTGGAGACGAAGAAGGCGCGGCTAGGCAAGGGCGTTAAGGCCGGCCACCTCGCATACCTCGGTGACGCTGAGGTGGGGGCGGGCACGAACATCGGCGCAGGCGTGATTACTTGTAACTACGACGGGGTTCACAAGCATCCGACACATATAGGTGAAGGTGCGTTTGTAGGAAGCGACTCGACACTCGTGGCCCCGGTTTCGATCGGGCCAGGCGCCTATGTCGGGGCAGGCTCGTGCATCACACATGATGTGCCTGCAGATGCGCTGGCCATTGGCCGCGCGCGGCAGATCATCAAGGAGGGATGGGCTGCTGTACGGCGCACAAGACACAAAGCGCAGGGCTGAGAACGGAACCGCGGACATGTGCTCTGCGTAAGAATTTGAGGCTCATCAATGAAGAGGGGTACTTAAGTTTTTGAGATTCGCATTTCCCTTTCTGTGCCTCGTTGAATACTTTGATACTGCCGTCAGTTGGACTTGCGGCGTGGCTTATGCTGTGCGTAGGTTGATCCTGCGTTAAGGTAGAGCGATCGAGAACAGAGACGCGACTTGGCCTAATCGACGTGCACTGTTCAGCCCTGCGCGGTGAAGATGAAACCGCGCAGGGCACAATTTCCCCGGATCGAACCGCCTGGCAGAATGCCCGGCACCCATAGCAAGGGCATCTTGACCACTGGGCAGGCGGCGGTACACGAGGACCAGTTTGGATGCGGCAGTTCTGAAGGCGAGTGGCGCAGGAGAAGGTAGAACTTGGCATCGAACCTTGCACATCCCGGCGACGATTCCACTAAGCCTGCGGCGCACCCGAATGATGCGCGTAGCGGCGATGCAGGGAGACCGCGCGCTCGCATTCTGGTGGTGGATGACGAGGCGCCAGTGCGCGCCATGATTAGCGCTACTCTGGAGCGAGAAGGCCACGTAGTGGAGATGGCCAGCAGCGGCAGACACGCCATAGAACTTCTGCAGTCGGGTCCATTTGACCTGGTTCTGACCGACATCGTGATGCAGGACGGCAACGGGATCGCGTTGCTCGAGCGGCTACGCAACAACCAACCGCACCTGCCAGTTGTGATGGTGAGCGCAATCCACGACATCAGCGTGGCGATCGACTCGATGCGCCGTGGCGCCTACGACTACCTCCTGAAGCCGTTCGAGCGCGAGCATCTGGTGGCAACGGTTCGCCGTGCCCTGGAGCACCGCCAGGCGATCGAGGAGAACCAGTCGTATCAGCAGAACCTTGAGCAGGTGGTGCGCGCACGAACCGATCTGCTGCGGCAGGCGATGGAAGATCTGGAGCACTCCTACGACGTGACGTTGGAGGCGCTGGGCGATGCGCTCGATCTGAAGGACTCGGAAACCGAGGGCCACTCCAAGCGGGTGACGGCCTATACGATTGCGCTGGCACGGGCCATGAATCTTCCCCCGGCGGAGATCAAGGTGATTGCGCGCGGCGCCTTTCTGCACGACATCGGCAAGATGGCGATTCCGGACGAGATTTTGCGCAAGCCTGGCAAACTGACCCCGGAAGAAGAGGAAGTGATGCGCGACCACTGTACGCGCGGCTACCACATTCTGCGCAAGATTCCCTTCCTCAGCGAAGCGGCAGCCATTGTCTATACCCACCAGGAGTACTACGACGGTAACGGCTACCCCAGCCGACTGCGCGGCGAAGAAATCCCGATCGGGGCGCGCATTTTTGCTGTAGCAGACGCCATGGATGCGATCACCAGCGACCGTCCGTACCGCAAGGCACGCAGTTTTGATGCGGCGCGTGAGGAGATTCTGCGCTGCGCCGGAACCCAGTTTGACCCCAACGTGGTGGATGTCTTCCTGAAGATCCCCAATGAGCTATGGCTGGAGCTGCGGGCTGAAATCAATGGCGAAAACAAGCATTTCTCCACCTTCAATTTTTCAGGTTCCCCCGGCCGCCGTTCCGAGTAGGAAAACGTGTCGCGTCTGCCGCTCCGTACTTGCCTACCAGACTTATCCTCTGCGTGAATTCATGCATTCCCTGCGCTGCAGGCAGAAAGACTGGATGCGATAACTATGCACCGATGTATAGTTACTGAGTAGTTTGGTGCCTGCTGAGACGCATTCATGAGCAAGAGCGAGCCGAATAAGGGCGAGAAGGACGCAGTCCGGCCAAACGCCTACCAATCCGTCAGTCTCAAGCAGTTGGCCGCACATTTGGGACTGAATCCGGCGACCATTTCAGTGGTTCTGAACGATGTGCCGGGGCGGTCAATTCCCCAGGCAACGCGCGACCGTATCAAGGCTGTTGCCAAAGAGCTGAACTACCAGCCGAGTCTCCTGGCCCGCTCACTGAGAAACCGGCGTACCCTGACGATTGGAATCCTCGTACCCGAGCTCGGCGACGGCTACCACACCCAGGTGATGAGTGGCATCGGCGATCAGCTCATCAATGCCGGATATTTCTATTTCACCGCGCATCACCGCCACAAGCCCAAGCTGGTAGACGAATATACGCGCATGCTGATTGGGCGCGGGGCGCAGGGTATCATCGCCATTGACACGCTGTTGGAGCACCCCATCCCGATTCCGGTAGTCGCAGTTGCCGGACACCGGAAGGTGGAGGGCGTAACCAATGTCTCGCTGGACCATGCGCGCGCTGCAGAGCTGACCATGACGCATCTGTATGAGCTCGGGCATCGCGAGATCGCCTTCATGCGTGGACAATCCTTCAGCTCCGACTCCGATGAGCGCTGGAAGGGTCTGGTGGCAGCGGCGGAGAAGCTGGGCCTGAGAATCAAACCGGAACTAGTGGTGACACTCGAGCGCGATATGTCGTCGCCCGAGCTGGGCTACCCGGTGGTGCAGCAGCTGATGGCCTCAAAGGTACCATTCACTGCGCTGGTAGCCTTCAACGACATTTCTGCAATGGGTGCCATGCGCGCGCTGCAGGACTTCAATCTCAGGATTCCCGGTGATGTTTCGGTAATAGGGTTCGACAACATCAAGGCCGCAGCCTACACGCTGCCCCGGCTAACGACGATCAGCCAGCCACTCGCCGAGATTGGAAGAATTGCGACTCAGACATTGCTGAACCGAATTCACGGCACGGCCGACACGCGCGAAGACATTACGGTGGAGCCGGAACTGGTGGTTCGCGAATCTACAGGACCAGTTCGCTCGTAGGAGGTTGTGCTCACCGCATTGCTGGAACCAGCGATGGCCTGGAAATTCAGGCCTATATGGTGGAGGCGGCGGGAGTCGAA
>DCFV01000094.1:10832-17281 GCA_002314435.1 Acidobacteriaceae bacterium UBA1795
GGAGTCGAACCCGCGTCCGAAATCGTTGTCAGCCAGGAGAATCCATGCTCAGTCCGGTTCCGAAGGTTTCGCTTCATGCACTCAGAACGGACAAGATGCGCATGAAACTAGTCCGATGATCTCGCGGGTACGACACGGACCGAGCCGCAACCGCCAGCCTACTGTGCGACGCCCGCTCACGGCCCATAGGCAAAGCCGCGGAGGACGGCTGCTTAGTTAATTAAGCAGCAAGTGCCAGATTATCGTTGGCAACTTTTGTTTTGCGAGCGATTACGGGTGCCCACACCCCGGCATGCCTCCGTGCCGCAAGCGATCCCGTCGAAACCGTGACGCCCCCACTTGGCTGCTTCGGCAGATTCCGAAGCAAGGCGGGTGCGAGCCGGGCCAACTGGCTCGTGCTGCAGACTCTATTCTACGTCAATTCCGATTTCGCAGTCGCCGACTGGAATGATAGGGTGGCTGACACTCCTCAAAACACCATTCAAATGGAGGTCACGCGTGGTGAAGGAAGTGGTTCGACTGACCGTGAATCTGACGGTCAATGACGGGAAGCTGGACGCGTTCCAGAGCGTTGCACGCACCATGACCGAGAGCAGCAAAACCGAGCCTGGAACGCTGGGATACGAATGGTTCTCCAGCGCGGACGGCAAGAGAGTCCGGCTGGTGGAGACCTACGCAGACGCCGCTGCCGTGGAGGCGCACTTCCTGGGCTTTGTGGTGCAGCAATGGGTTCCACAGCTTGCGGCCCTCTGCTCTGTGGACGGGTTTGAGATCTACGGCGACCCGGGGCAGAAAGTTGCTGAAATGGCCGGCGGATTGGGCGGGGTCGTCTACCACTACTGGTTGGGGATCAACCGGTAACCTGCAGCCGCGGCCTCAGAGGCCGCTACTGCTGCTCGAGGACGATGCTCTCGTACTCGTGACGGCTGATGGCGGCGCGGATCTGCGCGGGAGTCTTGCCAGCCTTGGTTTCACGGTACGCGAAAAAAGCCTCCTTGGCACAGGTGGAGCACTCGGTGCCGTGCAGTCCCTCGTAGCAGCTGCGGAGGCTGGTGTGGCCAAGTGCACGGTCGCAGCGGCAGTAGCAGGGCAACTGGTAGATCACATTGCCTATGCGCGCGGCCTGCTGGTAGACATGAACCTGCCAGGGGAAGCGAAAGTTCTCGCCTGTAAGCTTGGAGCCGGCAAGAATGGGCGGCAGAGAGCTAACCTTGAGAGGCGCTGAGGTGTGGTAGGCGGGAACGTCGTCGGCCGGGTTGGACCACTGTGCGTAGCTGACGGCGGTCAGAACGCCGACGGCTAGACCAAACGCCCAGCGATAGATTGTCTGCTTGAACATGCGCCCTCGTTCGCTCATTTTATCCTGAAGTGCGAACGGACGGGTCGGCGATGAGCAACGTGCCGTGGACGCGCAAAAAAAGACGGCACGAACGTTCTTGCTGTTCGTGCCGGGAGGCCAGTGACGCAAATTGCTTCCGTCTCGGAGTGGTAAGCACATGTCACTCCCAACCGGAATATCTACACCTTACTATAGATTGGCGTGAAAGCAAATACAAAAATTGAGATTTTATCGCATTGCGGTATATATGACTTTTTCCTGCACGGACAACAGATGCTGCAGTACATTATCGTGGGGCAGTGCAACCAGCAAATCCGCGGGAGAGAGACACAAGTCCATGGCAAGCGATTTAGATTCTAATGTTTCCACTCCAGGGCAAACGCAACAGAGAGAATCCGCGGGCTGGCTGAAAGTGGGCGCGGTGGCGGCAGCCTCAGCTTTGGCGGGCGGGCTGGCGGCAGCTTGGTACTACCGTAAAACCTTGGCCCGGCTGCAGCAGGCGGAAGCACAACCGGTTGCGCTCGATACGGAAGAAAATTCGGACGATACTTACTACGATATTTCGTAGATTTTTCGGCTCATGCACAGCAACGACGGCTCCTTTCTGGAGCCGTCGTTGCTGTGCATGGGGATCAGGACTCAGCGCTGTATTTCGCCCACGTAGACCCCGTAGGGGCCAAGGACGATGGAGCCCAGTGAAGCCGGGTCGGCTGCGCCTGGAGTCTTGAGCAGTGTCTTGACACGAGACTCGGACCCAGGAGCCGCGAGACTGACGGTTTGCGGATCAGCCGTGAAGTTGACGCTGACCACGACCGCCGGCGCGCCGGAAACCCTGCGCACCCAGCTAAGCACCTTGGGATTCTGAGAATCGATTTGCGCTTCTTCTCCGCTGGCAAGAGCGGGGTTGGTCTTCTTAAGGCGAATGAGGGCTTGGTACCAAGCGAAGAGCGAGTTGGGATCTGCCTGTTCAGCCTTGGCGTTTACGACGCTGTACGTCGGCGGCACGGGCAGCCAAGTACTGGCTGCCTTGCTGAAGCCGGCGTTGGCGCTCGCGTCCCACTGCATTGGAGTGCGCTCACCATCACGGCCCTTTTCCTTGGGCCAGCCCGTAACACCCACCGGATCCTTCACGTCCTCCTTGCGCGTGGGCGGCGTGGTCTTCATGCCGATCTCGTCGCCGTAGTAGAAGAGCGACGCACCTTTGCTCGCAAACAGGATTGTGGAGATGACTCTCTGGATGTCGGTATCATGCACGCCGTCGCCGTAGCGAGCATCGAGACGTGGATTGTCATGGTTGTCGAAGACCAGCAGCGGCGTATGGCCGCCCAGGTTCTCCTCTGCGTCCGTGAGGCGGGCGCGGAATGTGGCCACATCGAGTTTGTTGATGAAGCCGATCTGCGTGTCCATGGGCAGGTGGAACTCGGGTTCGTCTGCGGTTCCGTATTGCTTTTCGAGTTCGGCCACGTTGGGCAGGTAGGTCTCGCCGATGAAGACACGCGTGCCGGGAAACTTGTTGGATGTGAACTTGTCGGCGGCGGCGCGCATCTCTGCCATCACCGGGTGGACGCCGGGCAGGTTATTCGTCCGGGAATCGTTGAGCGCGATGTCGCCGTAAGCATTCAGAGTCGGCTTGCCATCCTTGTCCTTCAGGACGTCGTCATCGACGAGGTTGGGATCTTCGTAGAGCGTGGTAATGGCATCAAAGCGGAAGCCGCCGACACCACGCTTGAGCCAGAACGCGATGATAGCCTTGAAGGCTTCGTGAACTTTGGGGTTGTTCCAGTTCAGGTCAGGCTGCTGAATATAGAACTTGTGATAGTAGTACTGGCGCGTAGTTTCGTCCCATTCCCATGCGGAGTGGCCAAAGGCAGACTGCCAGTTGTTGGGGACTTCACCCTTGTCTGTGGCCGTTTGATTTTTTCCGTCGTGCCACATGTACCAGTCGCGGTATGGATTGGCGCGCGAGGAGCGCGACTCGAGAAACCACTTGTGTTTATCGGACGTGTGGTTCATCACCATATCCATAATCACCCGGATATGGCGTTTGTTGGCTTCGGCGACAAGGCGATCGAAGTCGGCCAGAGTGCCATACTGTGGGTCGATGTTTTCGTAGTCTGAGATGTCGTAACCGAAGTCGGCCTGGGGCGAGGGATAAACCGGCGAGAGCCAGATGGCGTCAACACCGAGGGCCTTCAGGTAGTCGAGCCGCTGTGTGATGCCGTTCAGGTCGCCGACGCCATCGCCGTTCGAGTCCTGAAAGCTGCGCGGATAGATTTCGTAGATGACGGCATTCTTCCACCAGTCCTGCTCCGCGGAGGCCGTCGATTTGGGTTGCTGCTGGGCGCGTGCGCTTTGCTCTCCAGCGGCGAGCACCACAGCTCCCAGAAGCAGAGCCGAAGCGCAGCTTGCGATGGTCTTGGTCCAGTGCATTGCAGTCTCCTTGTTGATGTTCCGCTGCTCGTGGAAGCGGCAACGGTGAATAGAAGTCGAACGAGCGCATAGCGCTCTCTAGATGAGGTCAGCCCCACAGCGCAATCATCCTGTTGTCTACTCGACCGCGGCCACCAACGCCGCGAACGGCGCGAGCTCCACATGGTCGAGCGGAATTGAGGACGAGCCTGCGGCCGGTGTGCTCAGCAGCGGGGTGAGGCGCGTGCCTTTCACGCCGTTGGCCTGAAGATGAAATGGCACGGTGCGTGCGTGCCCGCTCATATTCAGCGCGACCAGCACCGTGCGGTCACCCTCCCGGCGCAGGAAAGCAACGACCTCGGGATCGTCGTTGTTGATCGATTGCTGCGAGCCGTCGCGCAGGGCCGGATCGGTCTTGCGCAGCGCGAGTAGGCGCTTGTATGTGTTGAAGATGGAGTTCGGGTCCTTCCTTTCTGACTCCACGTTATAGGTGGCGGCACTGGGCGGCACTGGCAGCCAGGGCTTCGCACTGGTGGTAAAGCCGGTCAGCGCAGAGCCGTCCCACTGCATCGGCGTGCGCTCGCCATCGCGGCCCTTGTCCTTGGGCCAGCCGCGCTTGCCGATGGGGTCGTGCACATCCTCAATGCGCGCCGGATCGGTGGTGCGCATGCCGAGTTCCTCACCGTAATACATCTGCGGCGTGCCGCGCGTGGCCAGCAGCAGCACAGCCATCAGCTTCGCGATCTGGTCGTTATGCTCGCCGTCGCCGTAGCGATCCCACTGGCGCGGCTGGTCGTGGTTAGAGAAGAAGTACTCGGGCTGGCCGTTCGCGGAGTTGCTCTCGATCTCATTGAACAACTGGCGAAAGCGCGGCGCGGAGAGCTGGTTGACGTCGGCGATTTGGAAGTCCATAGGAAGCTGCACTTCGTCGTTCTTGTCGCCGTACATCTTGGTGAGCGCCTGCACATTTGGCTCATCGGCCTCTGTGATGAGCACCGGATCGCCGGGATATTTGTCGACTACACGACGCACTTCCTTGAGCACATCGTGCACTTCAGGCAGGTCATCCGTGTACTTGTGCTGAATGTTGCGATCTCCGTAGGCGTTGCGACCGGGAAGGAAGGGATCGTCGTGCAGGTTTGGATCCTCAAACAAGCGCGAGACGGCATCGATTCGAAAGCCGGCCGCGCCGCGCTTCATCCAGAAGTCGAGCACGCCATACATGGCATCACGTACCTCGGGATTACGCCAGTTCAGGTCCGGCTGCTGCACATAAAAGTAGTGGTAGTAATACTGCCGCGTGATGGGGTCCCACTCCCAGGCTGGTCCGCCGAACCAGGACTGCCAGTTGTTGGGCGGCTGTCTTTTGTCGGTCTCAGTCTCGCCTTTGCCGTCGCGCCAGATGTACCAGTCGCGCTTGGGATTTGTGCGCGAAGAGCGCGACTCAAGGAACCACGGATTCTGGTCGGAAGTGTGGTTGATGACGTAATCCATCAGCACACGGATTTGGCGCTTCTTCGCCTCAGCGACCAACATATCGAAGTCGGCCAGCGTACCGTAGACCGGGTCGATTGCGGTGTAGTCGGAGATGTCATAGCCGTAGTCGACGCCCGGCGAGGGGTACATGGGGGTGATCCAGATGGCATCGATGCCGAGGTCTTTCAGGTAGTCCAGACGCGACGTGATGCCCTTGATGTCGCCGATGCCGTCGCCGTCAGAGTCCTGAAAGCTGCGGGGATAGATTTCGTAGATGACGGCGTGGCGCCACCACTCATCGTGCGCGGAGGAAGTGGAGGGTGCCTGCGCCTGCGTAGCCCGGCTCGCCAAAGCGAGCGCCAGGGCCAAAATGGGCACACGTAGCCTGTAGAGTGCGGTACGGCTGGTCCAGTGCATTGCGACTCCTCGTCCTGTTCCATTGCTCGTGAAAGTGGCAACGGTGTGAACAGGCCAAAGTATCACATTGGACGGCACCTGGCGCGGGAATTGCAGCGCCCGCGACCCTACTTATTCGCGTTCTGGGCCACCAGCATGGAGTCGAGAATCTGGTTGGAAACTTCTTGCACCGCCCCCGGGGCATGCGACAGAAAAAGCGTGTTGGTCTTATCACTCTCTCCGATAGCCTTGAGCGTGTCGAAATACTGCGTTACCAGCACAAGCTGCATGACGTCTTTCGAAGTTGCACCTTCGACGGCCTTTTGGAATTGCTCAATGGAAGCCTGCAACCCCTCGACGATTGCCTTCCGCTGGTTGGCGATGCCCTGCCCCTGCAGCGCCTTGCTTTCGGCCTCGGCTTCGGCCTTTTTGACAACGAGAATTTTGTCGGCCTCGCCTCGGGCGGTGGCGGCCACCTGCTCGCGCTGAGCGGCGTTGATATCGTTCATGGCCGACTTAACCTTGGCGTCGGGGATGATGTCGGTTACGAGCACGTTGACGATCTCGTAACCGAAAGCCGCCATGTCAGCGTCCAACTCCTGCTTGACGGCGGCAGCGATGCTGGACTGCGAAGCGAACACCTCGTCGAGGGTCATGCTGGGCACGTGGCCCAGGATCACCTGCTCGACGTAAGACTTGATCTGCGCCACCGGATCAGAGAGCTTGTAGAACGCGTCGTAGACCTTCTCTGGCCGCACGCGGTTCTGCACAGAGATGGGGATGGTGACAAAGACGTTGTCCTTGGTCGTGGCCACCGGCAAAGGGCGCG
>DCFV01000121.1:0-11069 GCA_002314435.1 Acidobacteriaceae bacterium UBA1795
GGGCGGTACACGCTGGCCGCCAGACTCTGATCGTTAGTGCAATCGATCGCCGAATTGCCGGCCCACGAGTATTTCGCGCTACCGCTGCCGCTGAGCGAGCGGGCGCGAGAGACCGACACATTCCAGCGAATGGTCGACACATTGAACATGTGCTTGCCTTGCAGAGCCAGGCTGCCGACCGCCATGTTGGGGCGGCGCCAATCCTGGCTGTATTGCGGAACGTCGCCGTCATTGAGCGTATAAACCCACTTGTGGCCCCAGTTGCGGAAAGTCGAGAACAGGCCGCGCACCGAGATGTCTGATCCCTCGTTAATCTTGTAATTGAGGCTGGCCGTCGCGCCCCAGCGGGAGCGGTAGTACATGTAGTCGCGAAGGTCGATGCTGTCGTAGTGCGGCGTTGCGCTGCTCGTCGTCGGCGAGGGCTCAATGTCATTGATGCCGCGGCCGTTGTAGTCATAGGTGCCGCCCACCAGGATACCCAGCTTCTTCCCGCTTCCAAATCGCCGGCCCAGTGTTCCGCCCAGCTGGTCCACCCCCCGGCCGCCAAGGATCGGCGTGTAGCCGCCGACTCCGTACAGCGTGGCGGTCGGCGTATCTCCCGCGGTCTTCGTCACCAGATTGACCGATCCGCCGATGCCGTCGGCATCGATGTTGGCCTGCAGAGTCTTGTTGATTTCGACTGAGTCGACGAGGTCGGAGGCGATTGTATCCAGCTTGATCTGGCGCACGCCGCTCTCTGGCGAAGGCACCGTGATGCCGTCAATCATCGTGTTGCTCAGGCGAGGTTCGGTACCGCGAATCTGCACGTACTTGCCTTCACCTTCGTCGCGCTCGATGGTCACTGAGGCCATTCTCCCCAGCGCGTCTGCGATGTTCGCATTGGGTAGCGAAACAATCACCTCTGCCGGCAGCACCTGCAGAATGTTCTCCGCGGCAAGCGTGCGGTTAATGGCCTCCGCTTCGCCGAATTCTCGCCCGGCATACACTTCCACCTCCTGCGTGTTCGCGGCGATCTTGAGCACGACGTCAAGATGGGCGTCCTTTCCCGCGGTCAGCGTCACCGAGGTCGAGTAAGCTTCGAACCCCACCGAGGAAACCGTGACCTTATAGACGGCCGGCGTCAGGTTGGTGAGAGCGAATTCGCCTTGTCCATCGGTGGCCACAGGCTGTGCCCCAGGGTCGAGCTCAATACGGGCGCCCTTCAACAGAGCCCCGCTCGTGTCCTTGACAATGCCGGTGAGCGTGGCCTTTGCTGTCTGGCCAGCAAGCGTGCTTGCCATGCAGAGTGTCAGGACGATGAGTACGTATTTAGTTCGCCGAAGAAGAAGGTGCGGCATAGCGTGCCTCCTGGAAAAGCGTCCCATTCGGGAGATTTTCCTGTAGTGTGCGGCTCTACCTGTGAACGGTGGCTGAAGACTCTGTGACAAGGATGTGAATCTTGGACATGCGCGCTGTTCCTTCAGCTTGGCTTCAGGCCCGCAGTCGGATTCTTTACTTCGCTGCTCACCGTCATCCTTGAGAACGCGGGCAAGTTCACTCGCACCGGTGGCACGGTGCACCTTGGTCTTCAACTCAACGGCGAAAGTGCCTGTTTCGAAATCCGCGACACCGACATCGGCATTCCCGAGCAAGACCGCGCGCACATCTTCGAACGATTCCGCCGAGGTAGCAACGTACAGACGGTGCGCGCTGCCGGATCAGGATTGGGATTCGCACTTGCCGCATGGATCGCAGCCCACCATCACACAGACATTCGAGTTGAGAGTACGGTTGGCCTGGGCACTTCCTTTTCCTGGGAACTGCCTCTGCGCTCCAAACCCCACCCCATCCTTGGTCCGCAGGTCGATCTCTCCGCAAGGCAATACCACCCGCTCATCGCCACTCGCGCCTAAAATCTGGCACATGTATGCTCGGGCATCATTCAGGCAGGCTTGTTCGGCCAAGCAAGGGAAGCTCTCGATGGGACACACCTGTCCGGCCACAAGCGACGGAAGTAGCGCATCCAAACGAAGAGCGACGAGGCCGTCGAGCTATTCTCTCTCGCCTGGATCATGCACTCAATCGGACACAAAATTCTGTTGCGCACACAACCGCTCGGACTGTAGCGGCTCGCTGTCTGGATTGGCTTGTACGCACTTAAACGCCCCTCCTGTGATCGTCAGAAATACAACACGATACAAGCCGAGCAAAGACTGACATGCAGTAGCATTTGTAAAACTGCTCGTCACCCCTGGTCATTCGTGCTGCGAGCATTTGAAGACGGAGTTGGCTCCGGAGCGCATCAATTCGTTTCACAAGGGTCTTCGCGGGAAGCTCTATGCACATCAGTTCGATCGTCCGTCGCTGACGCCAGGCATCTACTACTGGTCTAGTTTGATCGGAGACCATCGATGGTGGCGAAGTGCCCTGTCGAGAACACTCTTGGTCTTGCTGCCTACTGGCGCAGGCTGCTCGCATGTGACGAGACAGCCGCAACTTCCGCACCTGCGCGTCAACAGAGGCCCGGGATCTCTTTTGAGAGTCGGGCCGCTGTGACATTCATTGGAATGCTCAATTTGTGAGGACCAGTGTCCAGTGCTCATTGGTTGCGCCGGACACATCCTGCCATTGATCTACCTTCCCCGTCGTTCCATTCACTTCGAGATCGAGCCTGCTGTTCACATTTACGATGCGATATCCACCGGAAACCGGAATTAGCGTCCAGTGCTCGTTGGTTGCACTCGACCCACTGTCCTCCCATTGGTCCACAGTTCCGCCGTTCGCTTTGCTTGCGCCGCTTACATCAAGATCTAGCCCGCTGTTGGCGTTGACGATGCGGTAGGACCCGTCGCCCACGGCCATCAGATTCCAATGCTCGTTATTGGCGCCCGCTACATCTGCGTATGTGTCCACCGTTCCACCGTCGGCAAGACTCGCGGAGTTCACTTCCAGGTCAAGTCCGTTCCGTACGTTGACGATCTTGTAGATGCCCTGTCCCACCTCTGAACCGGCGCCGACCACATCGATGCGGTCAGCCGGTACATTGTAGCCGCTCGACGCGTTATTCTTCAGGCCCGTGACGCGCACCTTCAGCGTGTGTGTGCCGTTACCAAGCGTGGGCGTGGCAAAGAGGAATACGTCGTCAGTCCGGGTAGCGGCATACGTGTCGAAATAGGTTTCGGCTCCGTTGTCCACTGAGAAGGCAAGGATTCCATTGTTCGGCGCCATCGAGGCGTAGACACGTGCCTGTTGTCCGCTGAATTGGAATGTGTAGTAATCGTTCGTCGTGCTGCTCCAATGATTGTCGCTGTCGAAGGCGCCGCTCTGCGAGTTGTAGTAGCCCCAGGTTCCGCTGTAGTTGAACTGGTTCGCCCCTGTTCCGGTGGTATTGTCGTTGACCGGCGTCGCTGACGGCGCGTACGAGGTGCTCTGGATGACATACGTGGTCACGGAGTTTGCCGGGACCGTGTAGCCAAAGGAGCCTCCCGACACCGATACCGTCCCGAGGGAGGAGAGCTGTCGGGTTGAGGAGGTTTGATAGACCGACGCCGAGCTTCCCGTCGAAGTGAAGTTGGACAACTGGTAATTCACGCTGCGGCTGCTGCTCGTCCAGTTTTGCGTAACGATGACAAGCGTCTGGCTTTGCTGATTGAAGGCTGCGAGCGACTGGGGGTCGGAGATGGCAAGAAACTGGTAGCCAGGCCGGATGAAACGCGAGTAGTTGCCGTAGACGTAGTAGGCTTCGTTCAGCGTGTAATTCTAGTTGGTGTAGTTGATGGTCATCAGGCTCGGCCAGTCCGGCTGCCAGATCGACCAGGCCACGGGGCGCGTGAGGTACATATCCGCCAGGATCTGATTAGACAGATCCTTTCCGGTCGTATCGCTGCTACCCCATTCGGACATCGTGACCCGCTTGCCCGCGTGCAGCGCGGCCGTTGCCAAGGCCACGCTGCCCAGGGTTGAGGAATACCCGTGGGTGTTCAGTGCGCTGAAGCTGCCAAGGGTCGTCGAGTTGTAGCTGTAGAACTCATTGGCGGTGGTCGCAGCCGTCGAGTTCAGCACGCCCTCCTGATATTCGTCCATCGCCGCAACCTGCGTGGTGGTTATTCCTTTGGCGCTCAATGAGGCCGCTACATTCTGGAGCATGGTCTGCTGGTGGACGAGGCTAAATGCGCAACCCTCTTGCTTCATGTCCCCCGCCGTCCACCAGTTCTGCCCTGGCTCGTTCAATGGCTCCAGGTGGTGAAAGGTGATGCCCCAGTTCGAACTGAACTGGTTCGCGACGGTCGTCAGGTAGTCCGCAAAGGTGCTCGAACCCGAACCGAAGTACGAACTGGATAGATTTTCAGCGCCGTTCACGCCGCCTTGGCTGGTACCGCTCACTGTCATCCAATAGGGAGCGGAATAGGAAACCACCTCAAAAAGATTCGCGCCCAGCGACTGAGCCGACGTGGCAACACGGCGCTGATTCGCGTCTCTCGTCCAGTCGTAGGTTCCCAGGGAAGGTTGGTAGCCAGGCACGGCCTGCCACGCGGGCGAGATGCAGCCATAGTGGCCCGAGGTACCGCACAACGGATCGTCTCCGCCGCCGATGTTGTAGCGGATGTAACTGAGCCCGATGCCCGTGCTGGGGTTGAAAAGGGCATTCATCAGGCTGTTGTATTGCGTACTGTTGCTCCACGCTCCAACACCGTTCGCAAACCACGCAAGGGAAGTTCCCCAGCCCTCGAGCGTCTGGTTTGACATGGCAACGTTAACGTTAACGGTTTGCGTCCGTGCCATGGTCCCACGTAAACAGACAGACACGATCAGAAGTAGCAGGAATCTGCGGACTTCCTGCTTGCCAATCCTGAACGACATCATTTTCACACTCCCTTCGCAGCGACCTTACTCTTATAGTCGACAGTAACGTGTACGTTACCGTTATTACGCCTGCCTGCTTTCGCCTGTCAAGGAGATTTTCTCGGGGATTTGAGTTCGAAGGTGAGGAGTTGCTGATTGCATCCACGCCCTGGCCGGAGGCACTTCGGTTTGTAGCACACACGTGCGGGAATGGAAGACGGGGGGCATCGAGAGGAAGAGCTTTGCGTGGGAGATGCGATAACGAAGTAAGTATCCTCCGGCAAAGCCGGAGGCTTTGCGGTTGCTGGCCCTCATAGGGGCCTGATTGCAGCCGTTGAAAGCAAAAGCAAGAACAAGTGCAAAGCCCTCACAGTGCAAACATCATTGACGCTGCCCAGGAAAAATGAGGGAGGACATACTACCGGAACTGTCAAACTTCTACTGCCTCCCCGGCAATGCCGGAGGATTTCCCTTTTGGATCAGGAGGCGCAATAGGCTCCTGCGTTCACCGCCCCTGGACCATCGAAGACTCTTCCGCCACACTTCCCGTTGAGGAGGATCTCCGCTTGTTGCCAAGCAGGAACTCACCTGACGAAACCACAAACAAGAACGACGTCGCCAGAACGGCCGCCGCCAATTTTGAGACACGTAAAGTCCCTTTGCGCCCAGACGGCATCAGCATTCTTATTTCTCTTGTGGGAGGGACTGCATCTCCAGTTCCGCTTCGATCTGTTCAAGTGACTTCCCCTTGGTTTCGGGAAGACGGAGAAACAGGAAGACCCATCCTGCCATGCAAATGAGTCCATAGCACCAGAAGGTGCCAGCAGGGCCCAAATGTGCATTCAGAACGGGAAATGTGTAGGTGAGCAGAAAGCATGCAATCCAGAGAGCGGCAATCGCAATCGACAGCGCGGCACCGCGCACCCGCGTGGGAAATATCTCGGAGATCACAACCCAGGTGACAGGTGCAAGCGACATTGCGTAGCAGCCAATGGCCATCACAACAAGAATCAGCATTGGCTTGCCCTGCAGATGCAACTCGTAGAACAAGCCCAGCACGGCGTAGATGAACAGCAGGCCGGCCAGGCCCGTGAGCATAAGAGCGCGCCGTCCGAAGCGATCAATCGCAAACATCGCAACAAGGGTGAACCCGGCATTCACCGCGCCTGTGACTACGATATTGAAGAGAATGTCGGAGATCTGGTACCCCGCCGCCGCAAAAATCTCCTGCGCGTAATTGAAGATGACATTGATGCCGCACCACTGCTGGAGCACTGCGATGACGCTGCCAAGAATGACCACCTTCAGCACAGACCCCGAAAGAAGCTCGCGCATCGGTGACACGCTCCCATGCATTTCGGAGACGGATATCAACTCCTCGAGCACATGGTGTGCGTACGCAGCGCCTCCCAGCCGGGCAAGCACCTTGCGCGCCTGACCGTAGTTTCCTTTCGTGGCAAGCCAGCGCGGGCTCTCGGGCACAAATAGCGTTGCCGCCAGAAAGAGGATGGACGGAATGGCAGTCACGCCGAACATCCAGCGCCATCCCCACTGTCCATTCCATGAGATGAGAATCTGCTGCGCTGACGCTCCTTCTGGCACCGGCCGGGCGATCAACCAGTTCACGATCTGCGCCAGCAGAATGCCAAGGACAATGGCGAGTTGGTTCAACGAAACGAGGCGCCCTCGATAGCGCGCAGGTGAGATCTCCGCGATGTACACAGGAGAGATACCGGAGGCGAGCCCAATCGCGTAGCCTCCTATGATGCGCCACGCAACAAAAGCAGTGAAGCTCTGGGCAAGCCCAACGCCGATCGACGAGACCGCGAAAGCCAGCGCAGCAACTGTGAGCAGGCGTTTTCTGCCACTGCGGCTGCTCATGGGCCCTGACGTCAATGCGCCAATCAGGCAGCCGATAAGCGCGCAGCTCATGGCCCATCCGGCCATCGACGGCGTGTCCAGGTGGAAATACCGCTCGTAAAACGGCTTCGCCCCTCCGATCACCACCCAGTCGTATCCGAAGAGCAGTCCGCCCAGGGCCGCCGCGGAGGCAACCAACCAGACCAAGATCGGATTCGGCGATCCATGAGCGGAATGCGTTTCGGTGCTGATCACCGCCACATTCATGGTTCTCCTAGACTCCCTCGGAATGCCCGATGGCCGGTTTGACTTCACTCTTCAGCCATCGCAACATCTCGGGTGGCGCCGTAGTGTTTGGATCCTCGAGCACCAGTTCCTCCAGCAAATCGGTCGCCTTCTGCGCGTTGCCCAGGCCGTGCTCCGCTTGAGCCATCAACAGCAACGCGTCCAGGCGATTGCGCCGCCCTGGATCATCCTTGAAGAGGAGAAGGTTGGGAAGGGACGTGGCGAAGTAGTCGATCCCCGGTTCGGTTTCCATTTGCTCTTGGGCAACGGCCCGCAATTCCTCGAACAGCTGGTGTGCTTCCTCTTCGCGTTCGAGCACGCGCAGTGCTTGCGCCCGGAAATAGGAGTGAAGCCCGGCGCGCGGAAGTGGCGCTGATGCGGCCTTCCAATAACTCTCGGCGAGTTCCTGATCGTTCAACTGTTGCGCCGCCAGGCCGGAATAGTAGTCCAGATCCCGTTCCAGCGTAAGAAGGTGTTTCCCTTCGCCCAGATTCTCAGGGTACTTGCGCGCTGCGGCAAAATGCTGCAAAGCCTGTGCCGGTTCCCTTGCCATAAGGGCAGCCTGGCCCAGCGCCCGATGCGCAAAAACATACTGCGTGGAAACCAGCCCCTCTCCGCCTTCCCAGGGCGAGAAGCGGCGACTGCCCAGATGGTCCAGTGCGGTTTGCCACTTGCCCAGCTGATTCAGTAGCGTGACGTATTCCACCGTCAGGTCATCGCGCAGTGCGACCAGGTCTCGATGGAGTTCCAGGAACCGAAGTCTCTCTTCGGGCGAGACCATTCGCGTTCTCTTCTTCAGTTGGTCCCACTCATAAAGCAGCCGCGCATCTGAGGGATTGGCTGCAAATGCCCGCCGATACATTTCCATGGCTCGTGCAGGATCGTTCAGAACATTGAATTCCGCGATGCCCAGGTTTCTGAACGGAATGGAGAACGTCTCATCCAGCTCGACCGCATTGCGCCAGCATGCGATCGCCTCCGCATAACGCCGCTTGTCGTAATAGAGGTTGCCAAGGTAATAGTGTGCTCTCGCTGCATGTGTATTGTGCCGGATCGCATCTTCGAGAACGATCATCTCCTCCACTCGCGCCGGGAAGCAGTAGAGCGGCGTTGCCTTCTCGGCGCGCTCGGCGAACTCCAGCGCCTCGCTCTCGTCCTTGAACTGCCTGGCAAGCCACGAGGCGGTGTACCAGAGCATCGGATGGTCGAATGCTTCCGTCTCAACGCACGCTGTCAGCAGGTCCAACGCGTCCTCGGGCAGTCCGGACGAGGCTAGGTCGAAAACCACATCCAGGAGTGTCTGAATATCCTTGCCTAGTTTGGCCCACAACTGGACGAGATCGCTATTCTGCCGCGTGAGCAGATAGCTCTCGGCCAGCGTCCGAAAATCCAGCGGATCGATCGATAAGGCTTCGCGAACCGCTTGCGCCGCGTCCTCCATCCTTCCCGCCTGCCGCCAGAGAGAGGCGCGGAGCGCGCGTGCTTTAAGATGATCCGTGTTTGTCCGCAGGCACTCCTCTAGTTGCTGGAGTGCTAGAGTGGGTTGTCCGCGCCTGGTGCTGATGCATGCCAGTGCATAGTACCCTGCGGAACGCCACGCATGGTTCCACACACACTTGTGAAACGCC
This sequence comes from Acidobacteriaceae bacterium UBA1795, assembly GCA_002314435.1. Lineage (GTDB taxonomy): Bacteria > Acidobacteriota > Terriglobia > Terriglobales > Acidobacteriaceae > Telmatobacter. Next base: position 8,595 of record DCFV01000121.1, read on the forward strand.
TCGTAGGCCTCTTCGATGCGGCCTTGGTACATGCGTGCCAGGCCGAGGTTATAGTACGCTTCGCCGTCGTACGGATTCGGGTTGAGCACGGTCAGGCGCGCAACCGCACGCGCAAAGTGCGTTTCTGCCTTCGCGAATCCTCCCCTCCGTAATTCCAGCAATCCCACTGCATTGTTGATACGCGCATCATCGGGGTCGCGGAGGAGTCCCTCGCGATAGTACGGCTCAGGATCGCGGGTTGCGTGCCGGTATTGCTCCAGATGCAGGCCCGTAAGATAGAGCTCTTCATTGCTGCCGATCTGCGAGGGCGACAGAGGCTCCTTCGCCGGCTCTGGCAATGCGCGCTCAGAGCGGTTCTCCGGCTGGTAGCGTATGACCTCCGTCCCATTTGAGTCGAACACCGTCAGCTTATAGTCTTCGGCGGCGCCGCAGAGACAGCTGAGTTGCGCCGTAAATGGCTCGCCTGGTGCGATATGGATCGTCTCGTCGATAACGGCGTCGTCCTTGTGTGTCAGGACAATTTGCACCGCGCGCGGCGTCGTTAGGCAGACGCCGATTCGAATCGAGTTCTCTGAAAGCTCCAGATTCACTGCTGCTTCCGTGTTCGCGTTCTTCGCGGGGCCTATCTCTTGAATCGGATACCAATACTGACTGAATGTCTTGGTCTCATACGGCTGCAACCACGAGAAGTCAGGCTGATTATCGGTAAATGCACCGGCCATCAACTCAACATACGGACCGCCCTCGTCTGTAAGGTTCCTGTCCCACGCATGTCCAAACTCGGCATTGCCCCAGGTCCACATCTTCTTGCCGGGTGCGATAAGGTGATTGGCTGTGTGCACCAGGCCCGCTCCGCGTGCGTGATCGTATCCGCCGCAGAAGTCATACTTCGACTGGGTAATCATGTACGAGGTCGGTACCGGGATATTCTTGTACCAGGTGATGTCGGTTCCTGGTCGGTAGTCCACTCCGTAGTATTCGTTCTTTGCTACGGGAAACGACGAGATCGCGCGCTTCGCGTGGTCGGCCACGAAGGTCACGTCCGGCGGAAAGAACGACTGGTAGTGATCGTGCACACGGACAGCCACGTTCGCCCACCAAAGAAACGTCTGCGGCAAGGGCGAACGGTTATGCAGCCGCACCCGAGCCTCCACAACCGCCTTGCCCGGCGAAAGACGGATGCCAACCATTCCTTTCATACGCAGCATCGGATCGTGCTCGCTGAGCCAGACGGTGCAACTGCCGTCGCGTTCTTCCTCAATGCTGTAGTGGACCGGCATGTAGGTGGAGGGACGGTGATGCTGCGGCCAGTTGAACTCGACGCCCCCTGAAATCCAGGGACCGAGCAGCCCGACCAGCGCAGGCTTGATCACATTTTGCCGGTAAAAGAAGTCGTAGTGGTTCGTCTTGTCGAGACCCGTATGGATTCTGCCACCGATCTCCGGAAGGATCGTCAACTGGATATACTCGTTCTCAAGAAAAATGGCGCGATAAGTTACATCAGTCTTTTCCAGCGATACACGATCCGTGAATGGGTTCGGATATACCTTCCCGCTGCTTCCCTGGTAGACCCGGTTCTCGAAGAACATCGGGTTCGGGTCGGCGTCCGGAACAGGATATGTTGGAATCGTGATCATTTTCTCTGTGCAACGGACGCCCTCAGGTCGGTTGGCTTCGCTCACACACACCCCCTTTAAATACGGCTATCGAGACCGGAGACAGAGCAAACCCTGAATCAGCGGCTGCTGCTGCTTCCGTCTTGACCGTTAACGTACACGGAAAGAGCCCCGCTGTCAATGGCTGCCGCCTACTCTCTCCCTCTCCATGGCTTCAGGCTTTCCGTGGCCACGCGGAATCTAGCCAGCATCACATGGAATCTGTGCCCTTGACGCATATCAAGCGTCAGAGAGCCTCCCAGGCGCATCTGGGCATTGGGCATTTTGGGAATGTCCACCTTGCCCGCCGGCTTTGATCGAATGGGTGGTACGGCCGCACACGGCCCCGCCTGCCTGTCCTGCGCTGTGTTGTGCCATTGAAATGCAGTAGAATCGGGTTTCGAGCCCATCCCAATGAAGCCTCCCAGCATCAAGGACATTGCGCGTACGCTTGGCATCTCAATTGGAACCGTCGATCGCGCCCTGCACGGACGCTCCGACGTCAGTCCCGCAACACGCGCGCGGGTCCTGAAGAAAGCCGAGGAACTCGGCTATCAGCCCAACATAGCTGCCCGCTCCCTTAAGCTAAACCGGCGACTGCGTATCGGGGTCTACTTCCCTCAGGAGATTGCATCCTTCTTCGATGGATTGCGAGCCGGGGTCCGCGCAGCTGCAGCCACATCCAACGGCATCAATCTCGAGCTCGTCTTCCGCACATTCCCCAGACTCGACCAAGGCGACTTGGAACTGCTCAAGGCCGACGCCAAGGAGAATTTCGATGGAATCCTGATCACGCCGGGCAATCCGGACCATATCGGCC
>DCFV01000121.1:11415-16381 GCA_002314435.1 Acidobacteriaceae bacterium UBA1795
GAAAGGCTGGCGTCGGTGACCGCCGACGCGCACACCAGCGGCGCCATCGCCGCAGAACTGTTTTCGAGAACCATCCACAAAACTGGTCAGTTGGTCACTTTTGCTGGAGATTTGACCACTCTCGACCATGCCGAGAAGCTGCGCGGATTCGCCGCCAACCTCGCTGTTTTTGCACCACATCTCTCTTTGCTTCCCGCCGTAGAGTCGCACGAGAAGCCCGGGATCGCTTATCGCCAGGCTACCGCCCTGCTGGCACGCAAGCCATATCCTCTCGGTATCTACGTCAGCACGGCTAACAGTATCCCCGTTCTCAAGGCACTCGAGGAGAAACGTCTGCTGGGCGAGATACAGGTCATAACGACCGACTTCTTTCCTGAACTTCTGCCTTACATCGAGTCCGGTAAAGTCATCGCCACGCTATACCAGAGACCGTTTGCTCAAGGAAAAACCGCCCTCGAGCTTCTGCTCCGCTACCTTGTGCAGGAGGTGACGCCAGAGTCGGTCACGCGCCTTGCCCCTCACATCATTCTTCGCAGCAACCTGTCTCTCTTTACCGGCTATCTGCAAGAACGCGAAGAGGAACAATAGCTCGGACCTGCTGTCTACTTGCTGCCGCCTTGCAGCGATGTGCTCTCGATCTCCTCGCTATCGAGCTGTTTCGCCAGCTTTGCCTCCCGCGCGGCATGCTCCAGGTCACCGGTGCGTCGATAGAGAATCGCCAACCGAAAGTGCGCTGCCTTAAACGCGGGCTGTAAGGAGCTGGCTTTGCAGTACTCCCGAATCGCGTCCGCATAGTTCTTCTCATCTTCAAGCAGCAAGCCGAGTTGATAGTGGGGCTCATACCATTGCGGCGCTTCGACAATCGACTTTCGCAGGAGCTTCTCGATCTCGGCATGGTTTGCTCCCTGCTCGCCTCCTTTTCGATCCCACAGACTCACGGCAAACTCGTAGTTTGCCGCCGCGCTCCGGGGATACTGTTCGACGAACTCTGCGAGACGACGATCCACCTCCTCGGCCAGTTCCGGAGAGACTCGCCTCGCCATCCCGAGAAAGGCGGCTGGGCGGGGATCGTTGGGAGCCAGGTCAACTGCTTCGCATAGTACGCGAACGGCTTCGTCGTATTCCTCCGATGAGTACAACGCCACCCCCAATCCGACGCGCATCTGAGCGGAGTTGGGGAACTTCGAGACCCCGTAACGGAAAAACTTCACGGATTCCGCCAGGTACCCCGCGTATTTCTTGTGCTGCAGCAGGAAGTTCGCGAGATCGAAGAGAGCGGCTTCCGAGGGCTCCTGCTCCGCCGCTCGATAGTACTCGTGCGCCGCGCCCGCGTGATCGCCGGAACGTTCCTTCAGATCACCGTACAACCCGTGCAGCCTCGCTGTGTCTGCTTCGGCGGTCATCTCCTGCAATTGCTGCTCCGCCTTCTTGAGATCCCCGTTCTGGATGCACGCGGAGATCAGATCGTAAGCGATCTGCCGATCCCGCGGCGCAAGTGCGTGGGCTTTCGCCAGCCAATACGCACTCTGGCGCCATTGCTCATGTGCGAAGTAGAACTCCCCGGCCGCGGCAGCCGGGGCGAAGTCGCCAGGGTTTTGCCTTGCCGCTTCATGCACAGGGTTTTCGGACATGCCCGGGTTTGCGCTACGCGAGCTGTTCTGTCCCTGCCCATACGCACAAGGCAACAACGCGAACACCACCATGGCAGTTGCATTCGCAAAGAGCCGTGCCGCACGTCGCATGGAACCCCCGATGAGATCGATGCGATGCCGGGTCCGGAATCGAGTGTGGGGAAAGATGATGTTCTCAGTCTCCATTCTTCTTAAGGAAGCCGCGCTCTGCACTCCGTCCGCTTCCTCGCGCATATCTTGAATCCATGTAAAGCCGGAAGGCCCGGGTGAGATTGCGGCTCACCCGGGCAGCTTCTGCATTGCGTCTACCAGTAGTACTTGAACGCGAACTGCAGTTCACGCGAGTTGCTGCGGGTAGAGGTAATTTTGCCAAAATTGGCTGTGTCCAGATAGTTGGTATTTGACGGAAGGCCGAAGCTCGGCGTGTTGGTCAGGTTGAATGCCTCAGCACGAAACTCCGCGTGGCTTCCCTCCGTGATCTGGAACGACTTGAAGAGAGAGAAGTCGAAGTCCTTGTAACCAGGTCCGTTTACCTGCGTGGGCGGACCGCCCAACGGTGACAGATCAGTCTGACCGATGGTCTGTACGACCGGCGGGCTGGCAAATGCAGCCGGGTTGTAGTATGACCCGATGCCGCCGCGGTACCTGCTCACACCCGGCACCACCACCGCATACGAGCTGATACCCGATCCAGTGTTGATCTGACTGTAGATGGTCTGCGGCTGACCGCTGTCGAAGGTCAGGATGGCGTTCATGTTCCACCCGCCCAGGACCGCATCTTCCATCCGATTGGTGTTAGCAAGGTACTTCTTGCCGTGCCCGAAAGGCAGGCTGTACGTCCCGCTGCCCACGAACTGATTCTTGATGTTGAACGAGGCCAGCGCCGTGTCGTACTTGATGGGAACAATTCCAGGTGCGCGGTAGCCGCCGACGCCGCCATTGCTCAGCGAATCGCCAGCGTCGCTCTTTGCCTGGGCAAGCGTGTATCCAATCAGAAGATTCAGGCCCTCCGGCGAGCGGTGGGTCCAATTCGTCTGGAGCGAGTTGTAGTTGCTGTTTCCAATCGTCCCAAAGTACGGAGAACCCGCGCCGAAATCGGGGAAAGGAATGTAGGCTGTGGTTGGAGTTCCGGGTGGCAGCAACTTGGTTACATTGTTCTCTCCCTGGCTAGCCTCCAGGTGGCGGTCGCGTGATCCAACGTAGCCCGCAGCGAGCGAATCGCTTCCCGTGAGCTGATACTGCACCGTCACGTTATAGCCCTGCGAATAAGGCGTCTGGTAATGAAGCTGAATGCCGCGGAAAGTCAGACCGCTATAGCTGACCTTCGAAGGGTCCAGTTCGATACTCGACATGCCGTTTTCCAGCGTCCCCGTGGTGCCGTTCGTGTACTCCACCGGTGAAACGGTATAGATGCCTCCGTTCGCGTAATCCTGAAGACCCACTTCATACTGAAATGGATAGTTGTATCCCAGGCTCGGGTAGCCGCCGCGATTCTCGAAGGCCCCGTAGAAGATGCCGTAACCTCCCCGCACTACCCACCTCGGCGTCAGCGAGTAGGCGAAACCGAAGCGCGGCGCAAAGTTCAGCTTCTGGATGGTCCCCATGCCGGTACCGTATTTGTCTGTGTAGACCAGCGCGATCCCATCCCGCTGCAGCGCGTCTGTGAAGCTCTGGGAAAGTGCTGGCGACTTTTCATGGCCTGCTGTCAGGATGAACTGTGCGCCACTGTTGGTCGTCAGCGACGGCTGTACAAAATTCGCCTGCGCGCCGCCCGCTTCACCGGTCAGGCCGAAGTGCTCCCAGCGCAGTCCAAGATTCAGCGTCAGCTTCGTTGTGATGGCCCAGTCATCCTGAAAATAGGCGCCGAAGTAGTTGCGGTTCGCATGCACCGTTCCGAAGTTGCTGGCATAGATCTGGTCCATGCCGCCTGAGTAATCCACACCGTTCGGAACCGCTGCCTGGGTCGGGCTGATGAGCAACTGCGCGCGGCCGGTGGACCAGTCGGTCTGCAGCGGAATTGACGTATAGTTGCCATCAAAATAGAAATTGCCCTTCGATGCCGGTGGTGCGAGCCACGGGAAATAGACGTATTGGAACTCGGCGCCGCCCTTGAAGGTGTGCTTGCGGTATACCTTCGTCAGGTTATCGGTCATCTGTTCTGTGTCGCTGAAGCGGTTTCCGGGCAGCCAGCCCGAGCCTCCGAGATTGCTCACGCCGCTGATACCGAGATACGGCAGGCCACCGTTCAGTGGCACTTGCGGCACACCTTCGATACCGAATTCCGCTGGAATGCCCATAGTGCTGGCGCCGGCCGGAACGCGCGTGTCATGACCTCGCGTGTAACCCAGACGCGCTTCGTTAATCAGAGTCGGAGAAAAGAGGTGCGTATAGCCAAGAGCGAATCCCCGTACGTTGTAGATCTCGGTTCCGGCGCCGTAACCGCCGCCATCCGCCACACCCTCAAAAGGAGGGGGCACCACGCGTACGCTGCTGATGTAGTCATAGTGGAAGAAGAGGCGATCCTGATCGCGGAACTGTTGATCGATCCGCAGATCAGCCGTGTTCGTGTCGTTGCGGTTCACCTGCACGGTGCTGAAGTTATACAGAACATCGTTGGTCGTAGGCGAGGGGAAGAGCTGCATCAGCTTGATTGCATTTGCGTCCAGCCTGCCTGCCGGAATCTGGTTGTTCGAAAAGGGATCGCGTACATACCCGGTTGCGGTCGCGGTAATCCCCGTAACAGGATCCACCTGTCCGGCCGTGACAGAGCGCGTCGTCGCCGGATCGAAGATCTGGCCGTTCTCATACGTTCTGCCCAGCAGATCCGTACGTGTGTTGGTGCCGGCGGCGCCGTAAAGGTCCTGGAAGTTGGTGAACCCGCTGTCGCGCTCCACCATCGTAGGCACGGTCATTCCTGCGGAGGTTGCTCCGTTGCGAATCCTCGTGCCCTCGTAGTCAGCAAACCAGAAGGTCTTGTCCTTCCAGATTCGGCCACCCGCTGTCGCGCCAAACTGGTTCTGGCGGAGTTCCGGCTTGGGACTCTTCGTGGCATTCGGTACGAAATAGTTGTTATAGGCGTCAAACACGTCGTTGCGGAGGAACTCCCACGCGGAGCCATGGAACTTGTTCGAGCCCGACTTTAGTGTCGCGTTGACGATCGCACCGCCGGCGCGGCCGAACTCCGCCGGGAAACTACTCGTCATTACCTTGAACTCGGCGATCGCATCCACCGGCGGCTTGATCACATCGGCCTTGCCGTCCAGGTAGTCCACGCTGTTGCTGTTGTTGTCGATGCCGTCCAGAAGATAGTCGTTCTGAGCCACGCGCGCCCCGTT
>DCFV01000121.1:16710-23963 GCA_002314435.1 Acidobacteriaceae bacterium UBA1795
ACCAGCATCGTGTAGTCACGCCCGTTCAGCGGAAGCGCTTGGATCGTCTTGTCTTCGATCAGTTGGCCCACCGAGCCGCTCTGCGTCTGCATTAGCTCCGGAGCTTCGGTAACCTCAACACTCTCTGTCACAGCGCCGGGTTGCAGAGTGACGTTCACCAGAGCCTGCTGTTGAATGCTCAGGTGAATGTTCTCGACTGTGGCTTTCTTGAAGCTGGCCGCTTGGACGGCGATGCTGTACGTGCCGATGGGAAGAGGCGTAAAAACATAACGCCCATCGTTCCCCGTCTTGAAGGTTTGTCTTGCGGAAGTTCCCGCGCTGACGACAGAGACCATAGCGCCGGATACGACTGCACCTGCGGGATCCGTGACCGTTCCCAGGATCGTTCCTGTATCTACTTGCGCCACGGCCACCATTGCACCGGCTATGAGCGCTACCCAAACGAGCGCCGCACGGCCCCAATGCGTCAATCTTAGAATTCTCATTTCTCTCCTCCAGCGGTTGCCTCCAACGGTGGCCTTTCCCGGGCCGAACCTCCTGAGCAATCGCAATGTCCGTGTACGTACCCGGTCATTTTGGAGCCAATATAAAGAGCAGCACTACAACTGTCAAGATATTTCCGTAAACGTACCCGGACATGGCGACGCCGCTAGCCAAACCACTCCTCTTGATCCGCTCTCTGGTCCCCGCGGAGAGTTCCTCGCAGCTGGCGGTTGCTCCCGTCGATGCGCTCTATCGGAAGGCTGGGCTTCCGGAATTGGCCGAACACCGCTGGAGCGGAGTCTTGGGCAGCCGGTTGGCTACCATGTGCGGCATGGCGGACGCGACGTCACTGCGTTCGATTGGGGGCAGTGCCTCAACTTCGCCGATCGCAAGCTGCGCGTTGAACCTTGAACCCTGTCACGGTCCGTCGAACGATCCGGGTACCGATTCCGGGAGCAAGACGCACCGGAGTCCGATGAAGCACTTGTGTAGAATTCATTTGCCTGCTCAGGCACAGCGGACCGCGCCGCCCTCAGCGCGCCGCTTTCTTCACCAGCGCGCCGATCCTTGCTTCTTCAGAGGCACTGATCTCCTTCACCGCATAGGCCGTCGGCCACATCGAGCCTTCGTCCAGGTTCGCCTCGTGCATGAAGCCAAACGTCGCATACCTCGTCTTGAACTTCTGCGCGCTCTGGAAAAAGCAGACGATCTTGCCGTCCCTGGCATACGCAGGCATCCCGTACCAGAGTTTCGGCAAGAGGGCTGGCGCATTGGCTTTCACAATTCCATGGATCCGCTCGCCAATCATTCGGTCCGGTCCGGGCATCGTGGCGATCTTCGCCAGCACCGCGGCCTCGCCGTCGGCCTGCTTCGTGGCATTCTTCCCAGCCGGTTTCGCAGTCTTGGTCGCCTTCTTCTCAGTTGCATCAATCTTAGCCACTGTTCGCTCCTTGAAGTGTTTATGCGGCCCCGCCGCTTTTCGCTGGAAACAGAATGCCGATGGTGCGGCTCTGCGGTCGCAGCGCCCACGATGCCACAGTAAAACCAGCGATGATGAGAGGGGCGATCACGTGAAAGCCATAAGCACCGTATCCGCCCACCGCCGCGCAGGATGCGGCCGCGCCCGTCAAATCAAAAAAAATGCCCGCATACGCCCACTCCTTGAGCCGGGGAAAACGCGGCACAAGGATTGCAATGGCCCCGAGCGACTTCCAAACTCCGAGAATGGCGAAAAAGTACATCGGGTAGCCAAGTTCGGGCACCACGCCATGTGGATTGCTCAGATACTGTGCCACCTGCGCCACACCGCCGCTTCCGATAGGCATCGCTACGAGCACGGTGGTTGTCCAATAAGCAATCGCTCTTGCTTTCATGATCAGCCCAGCCTCTCTACAACCCGTTCAAGGTTGCCGATAAACTTCTGCCAGCCGTAGCTTGCACCCCGATACGCCTGCTGCTGATCGGCACTAAAACCGGAGTGCTCCATGCGCACATGCGTGCCGCCCTCCACCGGTGTCAGCGTCCAGAGCACCACAGAGTCATGCCCGAAAGCACCCCAGCTATAGGAAAGCCGCTTCAAGTGCTCGACAACCAGCACCTCGCAGTCAATAACACCATTCCAATTCGGCACGGGTTCGGATCGGAACTGGAACTTGCGTCCGGCCACAGCTTCAAAGTCGTTGGTCATCAGCCATTGCGCAAGCAGCGGGCTCTCCGTGAGCGCGCGCCACACCTTCTCGGCGGGGTGTTTGAACTCCTTCTCGATCACAACGCTACGCGTACCCTCTGTCGGATTGCTCCCTGATCCGTTCATGGTTCCATCCTCTCCAAAAGCGCTTCCAGGCTGTCGAGCCGTTTGCGCCAGAATGCGCCGTATTGATCGAGCCAGTCCACCATCGGCGCCAGTGCATTGGGCTGCGCGCGATAATGCGTCTCGCGTCCCTCGCGGCGATGCCGCACCAGCTTCGCCCGCTTCAACACCGTCAGGTGTTTCGAAACAGCAGGCTGCGACACGCCCGCATAGCGAGTCAATGCGTGGACCGTCTGTTCGCCCTGCCGGGTCAACTCCTCGAAAATCGCCCTGCGCGTCGGATCAGCAAGCGCCCGGAACACGGGATTGGCATTAGCCGTCTTCACGCCCAAACCATAACCATATGATTATGGTTTGTCAAGGGAAACATAACACGACTTCCAAAACAGCCTCGCGGAATCAATAGAAGTCAGGGAGCGTCGCACCCTGGCAGGGTCTGTGCCAGCATGTCGCATATCCGCTGGCACAAACTTCGCCCGGCACTCTACTCTGGGGCGTGCACCACAATGGAGCCAAGCCCATGCGCCTTTCTCTCCGATTCGCTGCGGTCGCACTCTGCGCCGTCGCCATCTCGCTCAGCACCTCCGGCCAGGCCTTTCCCCACCCCCTCCTTGTGCATTTTGCCGCGGCCACTGCGCCGGACGCATTTCCGCTGCTGCGCGCGGGCCACGCAGCCGCCATCTATTTGGATGCCGACGATGCAGACACTCTCGGCGCCGCCGTTGATGCTTTTGCCACGGACATCGAGCGCGTAAGCGGAGTCAGGCCGCGTGTGCTCACTTCTCTCCATGCGCCTCTGCCGGCAGAGCTGGTTGTCGTAGGCATCGCCGGACACTCGCACCAGCTCATCCGCCTGCAACAGGCAGGCAAGCTCGATGCCGGCTCAATCGAGCACAAGTGGGAGAGCGCGCTCACCACGGTTGTCTCCCATCCCATGCCCCAGGTGCGGCAGGCGCTCATCGTCGCCGGCAGTGATCGCCGCGGCGCGGCCTTCGCTCTCTTCGCGCTCTCGCGCCAGATGGGCGTCTCACCGTGGACGTGGTGGGCCGACGTCCCTGTCCCTCACCACGACGCGTTGTACGTGCAAGCGCGCAACGAGATTCAGCCGGAGCCGTCCGTGCAGTACCGCGGCATCTTCCTCAACGACGAGGATTGGGGCCTGCGCCCCTGGGCCGCGAAGAAGATGGACCCCGCGCTCGGCAACATCGGGCCCAACACCTATGCGCGCATCTTCCAGCTGCTGCTCCGCCTCCACGCCAACACGCTCTGGCCGGCCATGCATCCCGGAACCCTCGCCTTCAATGCCGTGCCGGAAAACGCACAGCTTGCCGATCGCTGGGGAATCGTCATGGGCTCCTCGCACTCTGAGGCGCTGCTGCGCAATAACGTTGGTGAGTGGAACGAGCACACCGACGGCCCCTGGAATTACCAGACCAATCGCGCCGCCATCGATGCCTACTGGGACAAACGCGTTGCAGAGAACGGCCGTTACGAGAATGTCTATACGGTCGGCATGCGCGGCGTGCACGACACGGGCCTCGAAGCCACCGGAAGCGAAGAGGTGAAAGCGCGACTGGTCGAGCAGGTCATGGCCCACCAGCGCGCGATGTTGGCAAAGCACGTCAACGCCGATGTCACAAAAATTCCGCAGGTCATCTGGCTCTACAAGGAGTCGCTCGCGCTCTACCGCGCAGGCATGCAGGTGCCCGACGATGTGACCCTCGGCTGGACCGACGACAACTACGGCTACATCCGCCAGATGCCCACCGTTGCCGAGCAGCGTCGCTCCGGCGGTTCCGGCATGTACTACCACGTCTCTTACTGGGGCTTTCCGCACGATTATCTCTGGCTCTGCACCACGCCGCCCTCTCTCATCCGCGAGGAGATGACCAAGGCCTACGACCACAATGTGCGCCGCTACTGGGTGCTCAACGTGGGCGACCTCAAGCCCGCAGAGTCCGATATCGACTACTTTCTCCAACTCGCATGGAACGAGCCTGCGATGGCACAGATCGACCAGCGAACGTTCTTGGAACGCTGGAGCGCCGAGCAGTTTCCCGCTTCGTTTGCGCCCGCCATCGCCGCCGTTATCGAGCGTTACTATCAGTTGAACTTCGTACGCCGCCCTGAGTTCATGGGCTTCAACGGCTACGACGACGCCATCCGGCGCACGCAGTTCAACCCGCTCGCCTGGCCCGCGCGTGACTACGGCCAGAACGGCGAGCGCTTGCGTGCATGGACCAGTCTGGTCAGTGACGAGTCGGCAATCGCCGCCAGGCTGCCGACCGCCTTGCGCAGCGCGTACTTCGAACTGATCGCCTACCCGGTCGAGGCCGCCGCCGCGCAGAACGCCAAATTCCTCTTCGCCGATCGCAGCTTTCTCGAGGCCAGCACGCGCAACGAAACCGCACGCCAATCCAACGCCGCCGAGTCGCAAGCCGCGTTCGGCCGCATCCAGACACTCACCGCCGCGTACAACCACCTCGAAAACGGAAAGTGGGATGGCATGATGTCCGCCGCGCCGCGCGAGCGCCAGGTCTTCAACATGCCGGCAACCGCAACAGCAGCGGATGCCGCGCGACCGCTACCCGCCGCGTGGAGCGCCGGCCAAGCCATCGTGCAGCCGCCCGCAGGCAGCACAGGCTTCGTCGAGCAGCAGGGCACAATCTCCATCAACTCCGCGCAGTTCGCCCGCAGCAACAACGGCGCGCTGGCGCGCTGGAACCGGTTGCCCGATCTCGGCATCTCCGGTGAGTCGCTCGTCTACGGAGACCCCGGCCTTCTCGCCAACGCGCCTTCCGATTCAATGGCGAAGCAGGCTCCTTGGGTCGAGTATGACTTCACAACTCTGAGCGCCGGCGCGGCCACGCTGTCGCTCCACCTGCTGCCCACCTTCCCCGTCGACGCCGACCACCGGATGCGCTTTGTCGTAACCGTGGATGGCGGCGAGCCGCAGCAATTCGATGCCGCGGGCTCCGCGGAGTGGAAGGAAAACAGCGCGCCTGCGTGGGAGTCGAATGTGCTCCGCAACTCCGCCATCTTCACCGCGCCCTTGGCCCAGTTGAAGCCGGGCCGTCACACGCTCCGGCTCATCGACATGGACCCCGGCCTTGTCTTCGAACACATCGTGCTGACCTTCGCCGGCGCCCCGCCTGCTTATCCCATTCCCCCCGAGACGCGGCTGTTGCACTAAAGCGAGACGGCGGTTTAACTCATTCCCACTGGCGAAGGAATGCCGAGGCCATTCATAGCAAAAAAAATGGGACAGCAAGGCGTACATCCGTTTGCCTTGCTGTACCAGGAGAATGCTTCTAAACTCATTGGGCCCCGCTCGCGTGCAGTCCTTCACCTGCACGCAAAAGCTGAAGCAGTCAATGCCAGGTCGTACCCGGCGAACTCAGGCAGTTCAGCTTCTGGCCTCGAGATGCTCTTCGCCTGTGAGCTCATGCAAAATGTCGCTCTCCAGGTTGAAGCTGAACCCCAGAATCTTTGCCCGCATCGCCAGCGAATGAACCTTGTGCGAGACGCGGTCGCCGCGATTGGAAAAGCCGTTAATAATCAGTTGCCGTGTGCAGTCGTCTGAGATGCGGTACACGCGCATCCGCGCCCTGTCCACCTGCGGCAAAACGTCAAAAAGCATCGCCCGCACATCAATCGCATCCCGCAGCGCCTGCAGCGACGCATTCCGCTGCTGCACGCTGCGCGAGAGCGAGGCATCCCACGCGTCGGGCCGTCGTGCCAGCCAGTCGCACTCCACCACGTCGTCCACAACCTGCAAACGCAGCAAGCGGAGTGGAGCCCTGCTCAGTTGCCCGTGCCGCAGTTGCACGCGCAGGCTGCGCAGCACTTCGCCTGCCTTGAATAGATGCCGGGCCAGGCCATCTTCCGTCTCCGCCGTCGCGTGTGTCCTGCGCGGCATCGATTGCAAGAGGGCAGAGACGAACGACATGATGTACCTCCTGCGCGCCCGAGGGGGGGAGGGCGCGCAGTTGCAGCATTTTCGCTCCTGCTCGTTACAGAAGATCGGAAGTCCGGCGGCTCTTTCTTCAAAATGAGCCGCCTCGCACAATCCTCAAACGTCAACGTATGAATCGAAAATGCTCTAGATCGCCAGTTCGCCCCGTTCCTTGCTGCGAATACGAACCGCGTTATCGACCTTGTAGAGGAAGATCTTGCCGTCGCCAATCTTGCCCGTGTACGCCGCGCCGGAGATGGCGTCAATCGCCTGCTCCACCGTGTCGTCCTTCAGCACCACTTCCACCTTCACCTTGGGCAACAGGTCCACGTCATACTCCCGTCCACGGAACACTTCTGTGTGTCCCTTCTGCCGGCCGTGCCCGCGCACTTCCGACACCGTCATGCCTTCGACCCCGAGTTTGATCAGAGCCTCTTTCACGGCTTCAAACCTGTTCGGCCGAACGATCGCTTCAATCTTTGTCATAAGCTCCTCGATTCCTCAGTCGTTGATGCTCCGGTTGCCAACCACGCGCCCGGCGTGGGCCTCAAGCATGAGGCCCCTTCAGGTCCTTCGGCATGCCGGCTGGTGCGGCCAGTGAGGATATCACGTACTCGGGGTACGCTGAGATGCCGTGCTCGTGCAGATCCAGACCGTAGAGCTCGCCCTCTTCCGACACACGCAGCGTGCCCGTCAGGTTCACCACGTACATCAGCACATAAGCCACCGCAAACGTTGAGATGGTGACGATCGCGCTGCCCACAATCTGCGCCTTCAGCACCGTCAGGCCACCGCCGTAGAACAGTCCGGCCAGCGGAGCTGAATTGTCCGGACCCGTCGGGCCGGTCACGCCGTACTTGCCGCAGGCAAAGAAGCCCAGCGACAGCGTCCCCCAGATGCCGCAGAAGCCGTGCACCGGAACGGCACCGATCGGATCGTCGATACGCAGGTACTCCAACAGTTCAACACCCAGGCAGACCAACACGCCGGCAATGGCGCCCAGCA
>DCFV01000121.1:24302-25957 GCA_002314435.1 Acidobacteriaceae bacterium UBA1795
CCGTTCACCGTGAAGCCCACGTCCCACTTCTTGCTGATGAAGTAGGCGTACATCATCGCCGTCAAACCCGCAGCGCAAGCCGCCAGCGTCGTATTCGCTGACACGCGGCCAATGCCTGCAATGTCCATCGCCGAGAGCGTCGAGCCGGGGTTGAAGCCGTACCAGCCGAACCACAGCAGCAGGCCGCCGGCAGCCGCAATCGTCAGGTCATGCGGAAGCATCGGTGCGCCGCCGTCGCGCTTGAACTTGCGTCCCAGCCGCGGCCCCAGCACAATCGAGCCGGCCAGCGCGATAAAGCCGCCGATCGTGTGCACCACCGTCGATCCCGCAAAGTCGTGGAAGCTCGTGCCCAGGTTCGGCAAAAAGTAGCCCGTCGAACCCATTGTCGCCAGAAAGCCGTCCGGACCCCACGCCCAGTGGCCGATGATCGGGTAGATAAAACCCGAGACGCCCAACGAGTAAAGCAGGTCGCCGACGAAGCCCGTACGGCCAATCATCGCGCCTGACGTAATCGTCGAGCAGGTGTCGGCAAAGGCAAACTGGAAGATCCACACTGCCAGGAACGCTACGCCCGTGGACTCGTACGTCTCCGGCGCGCCCTGCAGGAAGAACCAGTGATAGCCGATGAAGCCGTTGCCGTGAGAGAACATGAAGGCAAAGCCAATGGCGTAAAACAAAAGACCGCAAAGACACGTGTCGACGATGCACTCCATCAACACGTTCACCGTTTCCCGCGAGCGGCAGAAGCCCGCTTCCAGCATCGTGAAGCCCACCTGCATGCCGAACACCAGGAACGCCGCAATCAGTGTCCACGCCGTGTTCACCGGATTTACGATGTCCGCTGCCTTCACCGTGCTGTCCGCTGCAAGAACCTTGGCGAAGAAGAGACCGGTGACAGCCGCCATCACAAGCAGAGTCAAACCAACGCCCGCCACCTTGCCGGCAAGCAGGGTAGCGCCATAGCGCTGCCACATCGGTTCACGAAGACGTGTTGCCAGTCGCGAGAGCTTCTCTGAAAAAGACAGAGACTCCCCTCGCTGCACAATGGATTTCATTGCGTAGTTCCTCCATTCGAAATTTGGACTCGTAAATCAGCTTGCAGCTGGAACAAACTGGCGCTGAACATCAACCTGCGGTGGAGAACCCAGTCACAATCTCTGCTTCAGAATCCACTCGAATCAGGGTGCTGAATCTGCTGGCGCCTCGCTGTCGGCTCTTTGAAACTGAGTCAGGCTCTTCGTTGGAAGTTGAGAGCTGACCCTCTTGTTTATTGAAACTATTGGTACGTTCTAAGCAATACAACTATCCCTTGGTATAGTTCTCTCGATCTTCACGGGTTCCTTATGGAATTACCATCCCGCCCTTATACGGTGCTGCTTTTCGAGTTATTGGGCGGACTGATTTTCTCGTACATCCTCACCAGATCAGCCAATGATTCGGCCTCCATTTTTCTCATCACCTGTCCGCGGTAGAGCTTGATCGTCACCACGCTCAGGAACAGTTTCTCGGCAATCTCCTTGTTGGTCAGCCCGGCAGTCACCAGCTCCATCACCTGCCGCTCGCGCTCCGACAGCGTCTCCGCCCGCGCCTGAATCGAGTTCACCAGGTTCTCTGCCCGTCGCTGCGCGCCATCCCGCGCAAAAGCCTCTTTCACT
>DCFV01000121.1:26193-32401 GCA_002314435.1 Acidobacteriaceae bacterium UBA1795
AAAAAGATGAAGTGTCATCCTGGGCAGAGCAGCTTGGGGCCCCGTGATCGCGAAGCGAGCATGGGGTAAGCGGAGCGAGGGATCTGCTTCTGCGACGCCGCGCGCAGCACGACCACGGGTGCCCCATCCTTCGCGCANNATCCCGCGCAAAAGCCTCTTTCACTGCCTTCAGCAGCTCCTCGTCCTCAAACGGCTTGATCAAAAACTCCACCGCGCCCGCCTTCAGCACCTTCCGCACCATCGGCACGTCGGCGTATGCCGTCATAAAGATGATCGGAATCGGAATGCCCGCAGCGGCGAGCTGCTCTTGCAGTTCCACACCCGTCATCCCCGGCAACCGCACATCCAGCACCAGGCAGCTCGCCCCCTCGTCGTGCCACTCCGCAAGAAACCGCTCGCAGCTTTCGAACTGCCGCGAAGCAATCCCCAGCGAGTCCAACAGATCGCCAATCCCGTCGCGGATGCCCGGATCATCGTCCACAACGTAGACCATGCCGCCCTCCGCCCGTTGCTGAATCTCTTCTGCACTCATCCCCTCGAATTGTAGTAGCGCGGCGCACCGCAACAAAAAGGGCGCAGCCTAAGCCGCACCCTCTGCTGATCCCTGACCACTGTCCCTACACCGGCAGCGGATTCCGCTCCGTGAAGTTCCTCTGGTGCCAATACGGATACGCCGGCTGCACCGCACTCGCCGCGTCCAGCTTCGCCACTTGTTCCGCAGTCAGCTTCCAGCCCACCGCGCCCAGGTTCTGCTTCAGCTGTTCCTCGTTGCGCGCGCCCAGAATCACCGACGACACCGTGGGCCGCCGCAGCAGCCAGTTCAGTGCCACCTGCGGAACCGTCTTGCCCGTCTCCGCGGCCACCGCATCCAGCGCGTCCACCACCTTATACAGATATTCGTCCGCCATCTGCGGTCCGGGGTCAGCTGCCTTGTGCAACCGGCTCGTCTCCGGCAGCGGCTGCCCGCGCCGGATCTTGCCCGTCAGCCGTCCCCATCCCAGCGGACTCCACACCAGCGCGCCCACCTTCTCGGCCTGCCCCAGCGGCAACAGCTCCCACTCGTAATCGCGTCCCACCAGCGAGTAGTACACCTGGTGCGCCACAAACCGCGGCCAGCCGTAGCGGTCGGCCACAGCCAGCGACTTCATCAACTGCCAGCCCGAAAAGTTCGAAGCCGCCGTGTACCGCACCTTGCCCTCGCGCACAAACGTCTGCAGCGCGTCCTGCACCTCTTCAATCGGCGTCAGCGCGTCGAACGCGTGCATATGATAGATGTCGATGTAATCGGTGCCCAGCCGCTTCAGGCTCGCCTCCAACGCTTTCCGCATGCGCCAACGCGACGTGCCCGCATCGTTCGGACCCTCGCCGATCCTGAAGTATGTCTTCGTCGAGATCAGCACCTGCTCGCGCCGCCCTTCCAGCGCCGCACCCAGAATCTCCTCCGACCGCCCGTCCGAGTAGCCGTCCGCCGTATCGAACAGGTTCACGCCCGCGTCAATACACACGTCCAGCAGGCGTCGCGCCTCAGCCACATCCGTCGCGCCCCACGCCTTGAAGAACTCGTTCGCCCCGCCAAATGTCGCGGTGCCCAGACACAACTCCGAAACCTTGAGGCCCGAGCCTCCCAACAGTCGATATTCCATAGCCCCTTGGATGCAACAGATTCCGCCCGGATGCAGGCACTTCGTACCTGTCAGCATGCATGAATGTTTGCCTCAAACTGCCGATGCACCGTTCAGGCAGATAGCCCTTGTATCCAAAATATATTGTAGCTACAATTAAATGATGTTCGTCTGGGACGAGACCAAGCGCAAGTCCAACCTGGAGAAGTATGGGCTTGATTTCAAAGACGCGAACCTCGTCTACGACAACCCGGAGAAGTGCACCTATGAAAGCAGCCGTGCGAGCGAGAAACGCTGGATGGATATCGCGATGGCCGTGATTCACGGGCGCTTGCTCACGCTGATCTACACTCGGTGCAATGAGGATGTCCGCGTCATCTCATTCCGGCTCGCAAGCCGCGAGGAGCGCAAACAGTATGAACAAGACACAGAGTAAGACCGACTGGGACCGCGTGAAGGCGCTCAAGGAAGGCGACAAGATCCCTTACGAGCCCGCAGACGGCCCCAACGACGCCGAAGCCACGCGCGCCTGGTTCGCGCAGGCCGATCTCGTTCGCATGGACAAAGTCGTGCGTCGGGGCAGGCGTGGCCCGCAAAAAGCTCCCACCAAGAAGCTGGTCTCGCTGCGCCTGTCTCCCGAGGTGATCGACCACTTCAAAGCCACCGGCCCAGGCTGGCAAACTCGCATAGACTCCACCCTGCTCAAATCGATCAAAAAACGAGCGTAGACCGTACTGCGAGAGTGCGGAAATTCACTCCTTTGATAGGAGGAGCCCGCGCCTCGTTCCACTTCTTACTTCCAGCCTGCGCGCACCCGTGCTACACTCCGCTCACTTCCCCCGGGCCCCACAATTCAGCTTGCCTTGCACAATCCCCATATCCCTACGCGCAAGGCGGAGGTCACTGTTATGGCAACTCTCTCGCAGGGTGCGACCCCGCTGCCCCGTCTGCTCTCCGGCCGCAACAGCCTGCTCGACCGCTACTTCTACGTCACGATGTCGCTCCTCATCGCCGGCATCGTCGTCTGGGGTTTCAGCCATACGGTGGACGCCGCGCTCTTCCACGCCGCCGTCCCGCGCCCCTTCCTGCTCTGGGTCCACGGAGCCGCCTTCTCCGCCTGGGTCGTCTTCTACATTCTGCAGAGCCTGCTCGTCCGCACCCGCAACGTCCGCATCCACCGCACCCTCGGCTGGTTCGGCGCGGCCCTCGGAGCCACCATGGTGATCCTAGGCGTCGTCATCGCCCTCATCATGGGCCACTTCGACATCTACACCCTCCACCAGAACGCGGCCTTTGTAGAATCCTTCCTCGCCATCCCCTTCTACGACATGCTCGCCTTCGGCACGTTCGTCGGCCTCGCCGTCCTCTGGCGCCGCAAGCCCGAGTTGCACCGACGCCTCCTCTTCCTCGCCACCTGCGGCCTGCTCGACGCCGCCTTCGGCCGCATCGACTACATCTTCAACAACCACATCTTCTTCATCTTCGTCGACTCGGTCATAGCCCTCGGCGTCTTCCGCGACCTGCTCGTCAACCGCACCATCCACCCCGTCTACCGCTACGCACTGCCCATCCTTGTCGTAGCCCAGACCGCCACCACCTACCTCTGGGTCTACAAGCCCCAGTGGTGGATCAGCATCACCCACGCCCTCCTCGCCTAACCCCGCAAACACCAAAGGCCCGGCAACGCCGGGCCTCCCGCCCCCTGAAAATCAGCCCAATCAATAAATGGTGTCATCCTGAGCGGAGCAGCTTGGGGCCCCAGGGTCGCGAAGCGAGCATGGGGTAAGTGGAGCGAAGGACCTGCTTCTGCTTTTGCGATGCCGCGCGTTGCACGAACATGAGTGCCCCAGGTCTCGATTCTGAGACCTGGGAAAGCACAAACCCAGAGCGCCTCACATCCACAACACGATTGTGGTTGCCGCAAGGTTGGAGCACCATCAGGTTTTGTTGCCGGGATTTGAACTAAAGAAGCGCAAGAAACTCGTCCACTGTCAGCCCGGCCGTCTTGATCAGTGCCCGCAGCGTCCCCGGTGCCAGCTCCGCATGCTGTGGCACGGTAAGATTCGCTCGTACTCCGGCCTTTGTCAGTACTTTATGACTGCCCACCTGCCCGCGTATACTCCAGCCAGCTTTCTCAAAGGCCTTGGCTGCTTCCTTGCCGGATATATTCGCGAGTTTGCCCACAAATGCACCTCTGCATTTATCATAGGCACAAATGCACAGTTTCTTGTGCGTGTGAATTGTCGGGACTATCTGTGGAAACTCGGGCCTTTATACCGCCACCACCAGCGGCATTTCATCGCCGGGCAGCGCTTGGGCAGCCTTCTGGTCCTCCGCCCACAACCACGCCGTGATGGCTTCCTTGATGTTGGCCAGCGCTTCCTGCTCGGTCTTCCCCTGCGAAACACAGCCGGGCAGAGCTGGACACTCCGCGACAATCCAGCCGTCTTCATCCTTCTTCAGGACCACGTGAAACATCATGGGCAGGCTCCCGCGCCAGCAACGGCGCGCCTACCCAATTTATACCCTAAACCGCCCCTGTATACTCGAAAACCGCGTGGCGGGAGCACTGTCTTCAATCCGCGTCTCCTCACCCATTTAAACTAGAAAGGTCATGACCACCCTCAAAGCCGTGCGCGGCACCCGCGACCTCCTGCCCCCGGAAACCGCCCTCTGGAACCGCATCGAGGCCACCGCCCGCCGCGTCTTCGCCCGTTACAACTTCGGCGAAATCCGCACCCCCGTCTTTGAAGACACCTCCCTCTTCGCCCGCGGCGTCGGCGAAGAAACCGACATCGTCTCCAAGGAGATGTACTCTTGGGAGGACCGCGCCCGCGCGCAGTCGGAAAAGTCCCAGTCCCTCACCCTCCGCCCCGAGAACACCGCCGGCGTGGTCCGCGCCTACATCGAGCACAAGCTCGGCGAAACCGGCCAGTTGCAGAAGCTCTACTACATCGGCCCGCAGTTCCGCCGCGAGCGCCCCCAGAAGGGCCGCTACCGCCAGTTCTCCCAAATCGGTGCAGAAGTCATCGGCCCGCCCTCCGCAGGCAGCGAGTCGCCCCTCCGCGACGCCGAAGTCCTCGAAATGCTCGCCACCCTCCTCGACGAGCTCGGCATCACTGGCTGGCAGCTCCACATCAACTCCGTCGGCTCCTCCGCCGACCGCGCCCGCTACAACGACACGCTCCGCGCCGCCCTCGTCCCCCTCGCGCACAAAATGTGCGCCGACTGCCAGCGCCGCGCCGTCACCAACCCCCTCCGTGTGCTCGACTGCAAGGTCCCCGAGGATCAGCCCATCATCGAGACGCTGCCCAAAATCGCCGACGCCCTCGACGAGGACTCCAAGTCCCACTTCGCCGCCGTCTGCGCCGCGCTCGACGCCGCCAGCGTCCTCTACACCCGTAATCCCCGCCTCGTCCGCGGCCTCGACTACTACACCCGCACCACCTTCGAGTTCACCCACGGCGGCCTCGGCGCACAGAACGCCCTGCTCGGCGGCGGCCGTTACGACGGCCTCTCCGAAGGCATCGGCGGACCCAAGGCCCCCGGCATCGGCTTTGCCATGGGCGAAGACCGCCTGGTTTTGACTTTGCAAGCTCTCAACCAAGGGGCTGCCCCACCGCAGGTGGACGCTTACATCGCCCCGCTCGGTGAGAGCCTCAACCCCGCCGCCCTCGCCCTGGCCCGCGAACTCCGTCGCGCCGGCCTTTCCGTCGAGCTGGGCGATGGCAGTTTCCGCCTCAAAAAGTCCTTCGACGCCGCCGACAAGGCTGCCCGCCGCATCGTCATCCTCGGCGAAGACGAACTCGCATCCGGTATCCTTACAGTGAAGGACTTCTCCACAGGCATTCAGTCCAAGGTTCCGCGCGCAGAGCTGGCCGCCCATCTCGCCCAGCCCGCCGCGTAAAAGGAAGAATTGTCGTGCTCGATTTTCTCGGTACTCTAGAACGCACCCACCTCTGCGGCGATCTGCGCGCCGCTCACGCAGGCCAGCAAGTTGTCCTCATGGGCTGGGTCAATCGCCGCCGCGACCACGGCAACCTCATCTTCCTCGACCTCCGCGACCGCTCCGGCATCGCCCAGGTCGTGCTCGACAAGGAGCTCGTCCCCGAGGGCCACGCCAAGGGCGAGCAAATCCGCCCCGAGTATGTCGTCGCCGCCGTCGGCAAAGTCCGCCTGCGCGACAAAGACGCCATCAACCCCAAGATGGACACCGGCGAAATCGAGATCGAGACCACCGAGCTGCGCGTGCTCAACGACACCCGCCTCGCCCCCTTCTCGCCCGCTGAAGAAGCCATCCAGAACGAGGAAGTCCGCCTCAAGCACCGCTACGTCGACCTGCGCCGTGCCGAGATGCAGCGCAACTTCTGGCTCCGCCACCAGATCACCCTCGCCGTGCGCGAAAGCCTCTCCAGCGAGGGCTTCCTCGAAATCGAAACCCCCATCCTCACCAAGTCCACCCCCGAGGGCGCGCGCGACTTCCTCGTCCCCAGCCGTGTCCATCCCGGCGAGTTCTACGCCCTCCCCCAGTCGCCTCAGATCTTCAAGCAGATCCTCATGATCTCCGGCTTCGACCGCTACTTCCA
>DCFV01000121.1:32681-46386 GCA_002314435.1 Acidobacteriaceae bacterium UBA1795
TCGCCCGCTGCTTCCGCGACGAAGATCTCCGCGCCGACCGCCAGCTCGAGTTCACCCAGATCGATCTCGAAATGAGCTTCCCCCGCCGCGAGCACGTCTTTGCCGTCGTCGAAAAGTTCTGCGCCGCCGCCTGGGCCGCCGCCGGCGTCACCCTCCCCACACCCTTCCCGCGCATCACCTACGACGAGTCGATGATGCAGTACGGCACCGACAAGCCCGACCTGCGCCTACCCGGCCTCACCGATGTTCGCGTGGCTTTCAGTGACGAAGACCTCGCCAAGCTCCAGATCGACCCCGCCCTCCCCGTCGTCGCCCTCCGCATCCCCAAGGTCGGCGAGCTCAGCCGCAAGGAGCGCGAAGACAACCACCCCCTCTTCGATCAGAAGAAGGGCGCCAAATTCATCGACGATTTCAAGCGCCTGGCCAAGGGATTCCCCGAAGCCGTCACCAGAATCCAAGAGCTCACCGGCGCAGCCGAGGGCGATTTCGTCATCGTCGTCGCCGGCGACCCCGCGCACCACATCAAGGCCAGCGACACCAAGTTCCCCGGCCGCTTGAGCGAGCGCGAAATCAACGTCTACTCCGCCGCCGGCAGCTTCCGTACCGATCTCGCCAAGAAGTACGCCGACAAGCACGGCGCCTTCAAGGTCACCGAAGAGATCGTCGCCACCGCCTACCCCCAAAACCACAAAGTCATCGACGGCTCCCAGGCCTTCCACCCCATCTGGATCGTCGACTTCCCCATGTTCGAGTACGATCTGGCCAGCGGCCACTGGATGCCCGCGCACCATCCCTTCACCGCGCCCTACGAGGCGGACATGGCCAACCTCGTCAGCGACCCTGCCTCCGTCCGCGCCGACTGCTACGACCTCGCCATGAACGGCCTCGAGCTGGGCTCCGGCTCCATCCGTATCCATCGCAAAGACGTCCAGCAGCAGATCTTCGCCTCTCTCGGCATCAGCGACGAAGAAGCCCGCCAGCGTTTCGGCTTCTTCCTCGACGCGCTCGAGTACGGCACGCCTCCGCATGGCGGCATCGCCCTCGGCCTCGACCGCATCGTCATGCTGCTCACCGGCGCGCCCAGCCTGCGCGAAGTCATCGCCTTCCCCAAGACCGCCAAGGCCATCGACCTCATGGCCGACGCCCCCACCACCGTCACCGACGACCAGCTCCGCGAGCTCCACATCCGCGTAGCCCTCAAAAGCTGACCCCTATCCGCAAGGTTCTCTCCGCATCAAACAGAACAGGCCGCGTTCATCGCGGCCTTCTTCTTTTCCATCCCCAAGCACGAAAACGGGTGCCCCATTCTTCGCGGCGCTCTTTGCCGCGAAGGGTGGGAGAGCACGTCCCTATCCACGCCGCCGGGTGCCCATTCTTCGCCGGGTGCCCCAGGTCTGGATTTTCAGACCCGGGAAAGCACCAAGCCAGGTGTCCCAGGTCTGGATTTTCGGTAATGACATACTTCACTCAGCAAGACGTTTCGGAACTGGATCGGGTCAGTTTATCCATCCTTTACCTACTTGCCGGGTGCCCCAGGTCTGGACTTTCAGACCTGGGAAAGCACGAAGCTTTAATACCCCACCAAACCCAACAAATCCATCCCAACTCCCCAACCCTCCCACCTAGGTCACCACCCCGGCGGTTACGTCCGCAAGGTAATGGCCCGAATCGGGGATTGTCCCCCAAATCAGTCGCGTCTACACTTCGGCCCATAGCTTAGCTCCTATTTCGACGTGTGAGGTTCCCCCTATGCTAGAGACCCGGTCCTTGGATTTCTACGAGTTCCTGCAGATCAGTCCCAACGCAGAGCCCGACACCATCCACCGCGTGTACCGCTTCCTCGCCGCGCGCTATCACCCGGACAACCCCGTCTCCAGCGACCCCGAAAAGTTCGCCCTCCTGCGCCTCGCCTACGACACCCTCTCTGACCCCGACCGCCGCGCCGAGTACGACGCCAACTACCAGCGCGAGTCCGCCGGCCGCCCGCCCCTGTCCACCTCCGTGGACTTCATGGACGACATCGAAGGCGAGCGCAATCGCCGTCTTGCCGTGCTGGCCGTGCTCTACTACCGCCGCCGCGCCAATCCCTACGCGCCTGAGGTCGGCCTCGCCGAGATCGAAACCCACATGGGTTTCCCCCGCGACTACCTCGACTTCACCACCTGGTACCTGCTGCGCAAGAACTACATCACCCGCGCCGACAACTCCGACTTCACCCTCACCGCCGAGGGCGTCGACTACGTCGAAACCGAACGCGTTCATATTCCCGTTCTCAACAAGCTCCTCACCGACGGCTCCCTCCACATTCCCCGTGAACGAGAGAAGTCCGATCCGGCTGCCGATGAGCACTATGAGTTCGAGCACAATGGGCACGAGCGCTGCGAGGAGCACTACCTCCAAAGTGGCGATTGCTCCGCAGCTGCCGCGGGCGTCCCCGAGCCTCCGCTCGCCGAGCCGCTGCAGAACGAAGACGGTGCGCCCGTCTTCACCTACGACATTGCACCCGTCCGTATCGCACCCGTTCGTGCTGCCGCTCCGGTAGCCGAGCCAGCGTTCGAGGTCGCTGACATCCTGATCCGTCCGCAGCCTGTCGTCGACGATTGCGCGTTCGACATCGATGCCATTCGCGAAGCTGTCACCGGTCGTCCGCGCAAGTCCACGCAGGCCCAGGCCGCCGGCGCAGGCCGCGCCACCATCGAGCGCCGCGCAGGCCGCACTGACCGCCGCGTCGGCGCCCCCGACACCCGCATGATTAAGGTCGAACGCCGTTCCAACCGCTCCGACCGCCGCGGCCGCTAGCCGTCCGCGAACCGGCCGCCTCAAGCCAGGTCCCATCCTTCGCCTGATTCCCGGCGAAGGGTGGACCTGCTTTTCAAGAAGCGTCCCAGGCACGACCATGGATGCTACCAGGTCTGGATTCTCAGACCTGGGAAAGCGCAACGGCGCCCCGCCATTCGAACCGGTCCCTGTGAACTAAGAACTGCGAACCTCCCCCGTCCACTGGTACCATGTCCATTGGAGAACCAACCCACCGCATGACCCCCCATTCCGCGCACGACCAAACCCGCCTCCTTGTGCAGACCGCCGCTCGCGTCTGCGAAGAAAAGAAGGGTGAAGACACCCGCATCCTCGCGCTCGACCCCATCGACTCCGGGCTTGCCGACTTCTTCCTCATCACCTCGGCCCGCAACAACCGCCAGACCGTGGCCATCGCCGACGAGATCGAGCTCACCCTCAAACGCCAGTTCGGTATGTACGCCAACTCCGTCGAAGGCCGCCGTCAGGGCGAGTGGATCCTCCTCGACTACGTCGACTTCGTCATCCACGTCTTCCTCGCCGAGCGCCGCGCCTTCTACGACATCGAGCGCCTCCGCAAGTCCGCCCGGTCCCTCACCCCGGCCGAACTCGACGCCGAGCTCACCGCCGCCCTGGCCGCCAAAACCCGCGCCGCCCGTGCCCACGCCCCCGTCGAGAAGACCCCGGCCAAAAAGGCCCCGGCAAAGAAGGCCGCCAGGACCACCCCAAAGCCTGCAGCCAAAAAGGCAGCAAAGAAGGCCGTAGCTCCCAGGAAAGCAGCAGCAAAGAAAGCGCCCGCAAAAAAAGCAGCCGTCAAAAAGCCCGCTGCCAAAAAGGCCCCGGCCAAACACAAGTCTTCCTAAGCCGCCCAGCAGCAGCTCAAACACAAAAAGGCCGGGACATCGCCAAAGCGGCATCCCGGCCTTTCTGATCTCTGAAACCTGATCCCTGCCTTACCGCGCGCCCACTTCCTCTTCCACCGCCACCGGCACGCCCACACCCTCCGCGTATTCCTCCCGCAGCGCCTTGAACGCCCGATACACAAACGAGCCCATATACCACCCGTCGATGTACTTGTACGGCGTCTCGCCCGTCGTGTAGTGGCCGCACGGCAACACCCGAGGCTCAAAGTTCAGACCAATCCGCTTGAACGCCTCTACCACCTGCAGCGAGTACTCTTTCGGGAACGTCAGGTCATAGTTGGCGTAAACCACCAGCACCTTCTTCTTCGCCCCACCCGCCGCCCGGCTCGCAATCCGGTCGTAGTAGCTCACCGGGCTGATCGCCGACCACAGCGCCCGCATCCGCTCCTGCGTCAGGCCCGCCTCTTCCAGCCCTTGCAGAATGTGCCGCGTGCTCTGCCCCGCCCACACCACATCGCCAAACGACGTCGATGCGTGGTTGTACGCGTTCACGCGAATCCGCTTGTCGTGCGCGCTCGCCAGAAACGCATAGCACGAGCCGAGACTCGTCCCCAGCACGCCGAACTGCTCATACCCCTGATCTTCCAGCCAGTCCAGGCAGCAGCGAATGTCCACCACCGCCTGCCGGCACGCTGAAAGCGTCCGCCCCACATTCGCGCTCACCGCGTAGTCCGCGCGTTCCAGCTCCGCCGGCCTCCGAATATCGTGGTACGGCTTCGACAACCGCAGCGCCGACACCCCAAACTTGTTGAAGATCGTGCACAGCGCGTTATGGCTGAAAGCGTCCGCATTCCACTGCGGCAGAATCACAATCGCCTGCTTCGGCCGCTTCGGGTCCTTATGCGCAGGCGCGGGATACCACCGCGCATTCACCTGGTCGTTCTCCGGATACGGTGTCCGCTCCGGCGACGTGAACCGCAGAAACTGCGCCTTCGGAATCTCGCCCGCCTCGGCCTTGGCCCGCAGCGCCGCTTCCTGCGCCAGCGTCTCCGGCCGCACGTTCGTCGGAAACAGCATTGGGTACCGCTCTTCCAGCCGGAAATCCGTCGGCTTCTCGTACCCGAAAAACTTCTCGCTGTTGCGGATCAGCAGTTGATTGATGCGCACCATCGCCGCCTCAGCGGCAGCCGGATCCCGCGCCACTTCCGGCCCGGGAATCGCGCTCGCAAACCCGTGCGCCTCCAGGAAAGGCTCGATCCACTCAAAGCCCCACTCCAGCGGCCGCACAATGCGATTCTCATCGCGCGTCGTCAGCCGCGTCTCCCACTCATACATCCAGCGCGCGTAGCGTTCTTTCAACATGCTTCCTTCAATTTTACAGCGCCCCAACACACTCCTCGTTTAAGCGTGTTGTCCAGGAGCCACGCTCAGGACTTTCCATCGATCAGTCACCCCACCCTTGCAACGCCTTTGCAGTTGTCGGCGGATGGCCCAGGTCTCGTGATGTCAGTTTCGCCACAAATCCGGGTGCCCCAGGTCTCGCCTTTGAGACCTGGGAAAGCACAGACCTCTCCCAACAGCAAAGGCCCGGCAGCGCCCGGTCTACTCGCCCCTGCCCCCTGAAAAGCTAAACTGGCTCTTGAACCCTGTGCCCGCGCTCCCGCTCAACCCCTCGTCCTTCTTCTCCGTCACCGACGTCGCCGGTGTCTTCGCCGGAGCCATGTCCGGCGCTCTCACCGCGCGCCGCAACCGCGACTATCACTTCGATTTCGTCGGCGTCCTCGGCCTCGGCGTCATCACCGCGCTCGGCGGCGGCATCACCCGCGACATCCTCCTCCAGCACGGCCCGCCGCTCGCCTTCACCAACGTCCGCTATCTCGTGCTCGCGCTCGCCGGAGCACTTCTCGGCTTGCTCTGGGGTTCTGCCTCCAGCCGCCGCCTCGATCTGCTGCTCGTCGTCATTGACGCCGCGGCCCTCGGCTTCTTCGCCGTCGCCGGCTCCACGCGTGCTGAGGCGGCCGGCTTCGCCTTCCTTCCCAGCGTGCTCATGGGCATTGTCACCGCCGTCGGCGGCGGCGCCCTCGGCGACGTCTTCAGCGGCCGCTCGCCCCGAGTCTTCGAACGCGGCGAGCCTTACGCTCTCGTCGCCGCCATCGTCTCCGTGCTCTTCGTCGTCTGTGTCCGCTTCAGCGGCAACGCGCAGTGGTCCACCCTCATCAGCATGGCCGCCGGCTTCACCATCCGCATGCTCGCCCTCCGCTTCCGCTGGCGCACCAAGGCCGTCCGCGACGCATCCTGACCGGTCTTCTCCGGCCACACTGAAGCCCAGCACCAAATCCACCGCCATGCCGCCTCACGGCACAGAGAGCCTTTGGCCCTCGACGCTGTTTACGGATAAGTACCCGACAGTTTGCCCGCCTTCCTCCCGGAATCAAGATCGAACATCAGACGCACGTGGATGAGCAGGGCAGGCCCCGTCAACAAGTCCTATTGTGCCGAACGATAGGCGTTGCGGGCCTGGTCGGCTTCCCTTCGCGCCGCTCCCACGTTATGTAAAGAGACATCGGACTTGTCGAGGCGATAAAAAACCTCCGCGGCAAGGCCGATTGTTTCGATCTTGTAGACCTGGTACGCGTTGCATATGTGGTCATTGATCTCGTTGAGGTCGCGATCGCTCCACTTTTGTCGAAGCTTTGCACTTCCGCCGACCATGTCTATATCTCTTTCGAAATCAGCCATCGCATCCATTGCCTCGCCGCGCCCGGCTTTATCTCCATTCGCCAATTTCACCAATCCTGCGTCCACCTTGCCCAGGCTGTCGAGCATTGCGGATGCGCAGGGCAAATACTGCTTCTTCAAGGGTCCACCTTGGCCTTTGGACAAGCCTCTGCACGGGTTCGCGAAAGTACCACAGGCAACGATACAGAGCGCAAAGAGGAAGCAAACCACTATGGAGAAGAACCCCTGAGCTTTCATTGATCTCCTCCGTCAATCGACCATTCGATTCAGTCGCATTGGAGGTTGCAGCTAAAAAGCCGACAACAACGTTAATTCGTTGGCGGTTTCTCGGTGTCTTTCGTTTCTGGTTTAGCTGCGTCCTTGTCCTCAACGGGCTTCGAGAGATGGAGTTTGCTGATCTCTTTGGCTCCGACCGCGGGATCCTCAGGCGTCACTTTGATCATCGTTGCCATCGTTCCGGCGGTCCATTTGAAGTAGTAGGTTTTGCCCGCCTCCGCCTCAAACCGGGCCCGCTCGTTCTCTTTCTTCCTTAAATCGTTCAGGGCCGCGCCTGCGGACATGATCACGCTTCCGTAGTACATCTTGGGCAATCCAGCGATCACAACAGTCCCTGCCGGCACTTCCATGAATGCATATTCGCTGCTCAGAAGTTTGGCGAGATGCGTTTCGTTGACATACAGCTCGTCGTGTGATGCGGAGCCGGTAAATCTGTACACACGGTAGATGCAAACGATCGCTTTGCCGGGGGATGGCGCGGGCAGTACGGCGGGAGTTTTGGAATCCTGTGCGACATACATGGGCCCGGTGAAGAGAAATACCATCGCACTGCATGCGACCAGAAGGCTTGCGAGCGGCCTGCAAGCTCCCCTGGGGCAAAACACTGCGACACCACTGAAAGTAGCGTTACGCATGGGAGCCCTCCTATTCCGAGGCTCGGAATCTGGCCAGCACTATAGCAGGATGCGGCTGGCGCCGCCGTGACGTCGACAAGCCAGCTCAAAAGGTACCGCCGGAGCACATGGCTCCTGGCGGTGAGCAACCTTCGCGGCAGGTGGCCCAGTCATCAGAATCACCAGGAGCCATAGGAAGCTGTGCCCCGTTCATCGCAGCTCCTTCGCGATGAGCGGGTCTTCGGCGAGGCTGCAGCAAGACTACGATAGGACCATGGCGGATGCCCAAGTGCCAGGGATGTTAGCCAGGCAGGAACATGGGTGCCCCAGGTCCGTGTGTTCGGACCTGGGAAAGCAAGCCCCTGCGCCCCAACGCAGCAGTTCGCCGATAATCAGAACGTGCCGTTCGATTGGAAATCCGGTGCGCTCGCCGACGGACTTGCCTGCTATCGCAAAGGCGAGTTCTTCCTGGCGCACGAATTCTGGGAGAGCGTCTGGGTCGCGTCGGCGAATCCCGAGAAGAACCTTCTCCAGGCCCTGATCCAAATCACCGTGGCGCTCCACCACATGCAATCCGGCAACCGCAAAGGCGCAGAGATTTTGATGCGCAAAGCGCTGCGCAGGCTGGAGCCCTGTCCCGCGCATCTCGGAGAGATTTCTGTTCCGCTGCTGCGCGACGGTGTATGCGCATGGCTGAGCACGCTCGACAGTGGAGCCGAATCCAATCCAACCGCATCTCCGCAGATTCTTCCCGCACATTGCAACGGCCCGGCAAAAGCCGGGCCGTTGTACTGAACTCTAATCACTGTCGACTGACTACCGTCAGATCCGCATCGGCATCAGCACATACCGCGACTTGAACTCCGCATCCGGATCCTCCGGCCGAATCTGCCCGGCCGACTGCGAGTCCTTGAACTCCAGCCGCACCTCGCCTTCATTCCCCAGCGACTTCAAAAAGTCGATGATGTAGGTCGAGTTGAAGCCCACCACAATCGGGTCACCGGAGTAAGGCGTATCGATCGTGTCCTCGCTCTCGCCGCTCTCCGTCGAGCTCGAGCTGATCTTTAGCTCGTTTGACTCCAGCCGCAGCCGGATCGCGCCCGAGCGCTCATCCGCAAACTGCGCCACGCGCTGAATCGCAGCGCCCAGCTCGCTCGACCGCACCACCGCGAACCTCGTGTTATCTCGCGGCATCACTGCCTCGTAGTTCGGAAACTGCCCCGACAGCCGCCGCGTGCTCAGCGTCCGGTGCCCCACCTTGAAGAACAGCGTGTGCTCGTCGTCGGCAAACTCCACCTTCTCGGCGTCCGAGTTCGCCAGTAGCTGCTGCAGTTCCTGCAGCGCCTTCCGCGGAATCAGCACGCGCTTCTCGCCGCTGATGCCTTCCAGCGCCTCGCCAGGCTTCTCCACGAACGACAGCCGGTGTCCATCCGTCGCCACCATCGCCAGGCTCTCGGCCTTGAGCACCAGCAGCGCGCCGTTCAGCGTGTAGCGCGACTCCTCGTTCGAAATCGCGAAAATTGTGCGCGCAATCAGCGTCTTCAGCGAAAGCGCCGGAATACTCACCGCCGGCCCCGCCGGAAACTCCGGCACCTGCGGATAATTCGCCCGCGCCATGCCCACCATCTTGGTGTTCGAGCGTCCACTGCGGATCTGCACCCAGTGGTTCTCCAGCAGCTTGATCGAAATCTCGCCATCCGGCAGCAGCTTGATGTAGTCGTACAGCTTCCGCGCTGGAATCGTGCACGAACCCGGCTTCTTCACCTTCGCCGCGGCGCTCGTTCGTATCGCCTGGTCCAGATCCGTCGCCGTAATCGCTAGCCGGTCCTCGTCTGCTTCGATCAGAAAGTTCGACAGGATGGGAATGGTGGTCTTCCGCTCCACCACACTCTGCGTAGCGGTCAGTTCCTTCACCAGTTCCTGGCGGCTTACGGTAATTTCCATCGCTGCCCCCTGCGCGGCCGGCTTTTCCACTTCCGTCTCGACGATCGCCATCAGTTCCATCCTCGCTCGCCGCGGGCCTCGCTGCTGCCGGCCCCGTGGCTCCCAGCGTTCACACCATGCCATCCCGCGCTGGCCTCACAATACAACACCCTGCGCCGCGCGCGAAACGCCCCGAGTCTCTTGCTTTTGATTGTAGTCACCTGCAAACCCGCCCGTAGCGTGGAAAACCCGTCCGGTTCTCTGGATTCCACGTACCATTTGCGATTCCCCGTTCCCTGCCCGAAGCGGGCAGGGAACGGAAGCTGTGTAGCCCCGGTCTCGACTCTGAAACCAGGGAAAGCAACAACCGCACCGCCAACGCTTCCCTATCCCCGCCACACAAGTGCGACGGAGAGTGCGCTTTTTGAAATCAACAAGTACATATTCCCCGTAGTACTAACCGTTCACTCAGGAAAAGTGGAAACCTTGCCTATATCCCCTATTCATGCGGCTTTCATCACTGCCCCAGTTTCCTAAAACTCAGCTGTGCAATTCAGGACAATTGGAAAAGCGCGCTCCAATGCCGATCACCCGCCCATGCTTTCCCACGCTTCCCACAACCCACCCCAAAACCCCTGTGGATTCCGCGTCCGCTGTGTGGAGAGCACGTCCCACTCCTTGATTGATGCGTGTCCCCAGCGCACCCGTTTTGCACGGTCACCGCGTCTTCCACGTCTTCCACAGCGCACGCGCGTGGCGTGGAAACCACGTCCGGAACTCCGCCTCGCAACCGTCCCGCAACCGGGCCGCCGCGCCCGTCTTTCCCATTCCTGTAGCAGCCCGAAAAATCACCGTTCTTTGCTGCACTCGCCCGCCCGCCCCTACTCCAGAATTGGCGTTTCCACTACATAAACAGATTCCAGCTCACCATCACCTTGAGCGCATCCGGAGCGCTCGGACTGATCGTCGGCCCGTCCACATAGCTCAAGCCGAGGCTCAGGTAATTGCCTCGCGAAACGTGCAGCGAGTAGCTGCCCGTCAGCGTCGTAGCCGCGTGCGACACCGTCTTGCCCTGCGCCACCAGCGCATCCGTAAAGTACTTGCTGTTGTTCGTCCGAGAGAAAACCACCGACGCTGTATCCCCCGGCCGGCTCCGGAACGGCGCTTCCTTATACAGCCGTCCTTCAAAGTACCGCGCGTACGGATTCATCTTCTCCGACGCCGTCTCCGCCGACCCGCCCAGATACCATCCGCGGTTCGCGTGCTCGCGGTTGGTCTGTGTCAGCTGCGCATCCATCAGTGCATACACGCACATGTTGCCCGGTGTCATTCCGCCCGTCGCCGCATTAAAGTACGCGGTCGAGTTGTGCATGTACCCCGCGCGGAACCACACCTCCCGCTCATCCGCGCTCGACGCGCGCAGATAGCCGCCTTCGTTGATGCTCAGCAGCTTGTCCCCTTTCGGAATAAACCGGAACCCGGTGTGGTTGCGCTCAACTTCCGTCGGGCCGCCCATCGGGTCCAGGCTCCGCTGTGCCGCCGTCGTGAAATAGGTGTTCTTCGGTCCTCGAATGCGCACGTTGAGCGAAGGCGTCGTCAACGGGAAGTACGACATTCCGACCTCGTACGGCAAAATGGCATACACGCCCTGCGCGCCCGCTGCGGTGGATCCACCCACAAAGAACCCCACAAAGTCGAGACCGTTCGAAATGTAGCCGGCCTTCACCTCGACGCGGTTCTCGCCGAAGCCCTTATAGAGATACAGATCCCACAGCTGCAGCGCCTTCGGTCCCGCCGGATTCCAACTCACCCAGTTCCACACTCCGCCGATATACAGCTGCGACTGCCGTAAGTGCAGTTGACGAAGATCGGCAGTCAGGATCGGCTGCACCATCGCTCCTTCAAAAGGCCGCTGGCCGATATAAGCCTGCTCGTCGGCAGGCACGGGCGCGTCCAGCATGTTTTGCGCATACTGAAGCTGCGTAATCATGCGCAGCGACACTCCATGCCTGAACAGGGCACGGCGAAAACCCGAATCAGGATCGATCACGCTATCGGAGAACGGCGGCATCGCCGCATCGCCTCCAACATAGTTCAAAGCCTCTGTCGTATCCACGGTAGGCGCCGGCGGATCAGGAAGCTCCTGTTCCGCCTTGGCTGTCTGTGCCCTGCTCAACATGCCTGCTCCCAGCCACAGCAGCAGCGTTACAGTCAGAATCCTCTTTAGGATTAGCGTCTGGTCGCGCATTTCCTCGTGCTCTCCTTAGCTGTCGGCGCTAGGTTGTTCGCTACGTTCGAACAAAACTGGACTGCTACGCCCGCGAACCGCGCGGACATGGTTCTCAGCTTTTCTCGGTGTTGTGAATCGGATGGGGTGCTACAGAGCCACCATCGGCGCTCGCCACCGGAGCAGGTTTTCAACTTGTGAGGGAGCGCCTATCTTAATCTAGTATTGTTTGTCTTATTAAACTAGACTGATTTATGCGCAAGGTGTTATAAGGAATACTTATCAATGATCAGGAACGAACTGGATGACCTGGCCACCTTTGCCGTTGTTGCCGAGGAGCGAAGCTTCACGCGCGCGGCTGCCCGCCTCGGAGTCTCTCAATCCGCGCTCAGCCAAACCATCCGCGCACTGGAGAGCAGGCTCGGACTCCAGTTGCTGGCTCGAACCACCCGCAGTGTATCCCCAACGCTGGCCGGGAAGGCTCTTCTTGAGGACCTGACCCCCGCTCTCGAACGGATCCATGCGTCGCTCTCCTATATACAAAGGCTCCGCGATCATCCGGCTGGACGAATCCGGCTCGCGGTTGCTCGAACCGCCGCTTCCATGGTGCTCTTGCCCAAGTTGGCTCAGTTCACCAGCTCCTACCCCGACGTCGTTCTCGAAGTCACCATCTCCAACGATCCGATCGATCTCGTCGCGGGAGA
The DNA here is from genome assembly GCA_002314435.1 of Acidobacteriaceae bacterium UBA1795. Lineage (GTDB taxonomy): Bacteria > Acidobacteriota > Terriglobia > Terriglobales > Acidobacteriaceae > Telmatobacter. The sequence goes on from DCFV01000121.1 coordinate 44,824, forward strand.
GTTCGACGCCGGAATTCAGATTGGCGAGTTCATCCAGCGCGACATGGTTGCGGTCCGAGTCACAAACGACGTGCGTCTTGCCGTCGTGGCTTCACCTGAGTACTTCAGGACGCGCAAGCTTCCGCGAACGCCGCTCGATCTGAAGGAGCACGCATGCGTCGGTTTCCGTTTCAGCTCAGGCATCTATCGCTGGGAGTTCGAGAAAGGGCGCAAGCAATTGACCGTAAACCCGCAGGGCCCCGTCTCGTTCGATGATCCCGACCTGGTGCTTGCCGCGGTCCTGAACGGGGTTGGCATCGGAGTGGCCGTCGAGGAAACGCTCTCAGAATTGATCGCGCAGCATCGTCTCATTCAGGTCCTTCACGATTGGTGCCCAACCTTTCCGGGATTCTTCCTCTACTATCCAAGCCGCCGCGATCAACCCGGCGCTTTGGCTGCGTTGATCAATACGTTGCGCCTCTCCGCCTGACCGTAAGCCGGAGCACATCAGCGCCCCTACACCACCCCAGCCAGGTAGTTGACCCCCACCGGAGCAAGCCTCGCAGCCTCTGGGCCATAGCCAGAACCAGCCAAAATCACCGGCGAAAGCGTTAGCACCGGGCAGTGCGCATAGGCCAGCACCTTGTAGATCACGCTGGCATTTGTCACCGCGGCAAAGTGCGTTGCCTCATGCGCATCCATCACTATCAGATTCGCGTTCAATACCTGGCTTTGATACAGCAACTCCTCTGTCGGATCTCCGAATACTGCCAAGGCTTCCGCGGACAGCTTCTTTCGCAACTTGTCCGGGACCATCTCAAGCAGTTCTTTCTCCAGCTCTGCAAGAGAGCAGCCAGCCAGCACATCTTCGCTTTCCTGTGGCGGAATCGACTGCAAAAGCACGAGCCGCGCTTTATTGCGAGCAGCTATCTCTGCGGCAAAGCGCACAACAGCGTCGCTCAGTCGGTACCCCGTAACCACGCAAAGAATCGTTCGCGTCAAATAGTCGCGATAGGTACCCGTGATCAGATACGGACCGACAATCGTAACCGGCACGTCTGCCCTGCGCAGCAACGTTTCCGCGACAGAGCCGACAAGCAACTTGCCGATCGGCCCCGGCGTGTGGGCCCCCATTATCACGCGATCCACTTTGCGTTCCTGCAGAAAATTCAAAATCTGCTCAGCCGTATCGCCTTTGCGGAACACCGCTTTGCATTGAATGCCGAGTTCATGCGCATGTTCGAGCAACGGCGCAAAAAGCCCCTTTGCCCGCTGCGCTTCGGCATTCTCCGCGTCGCGGGTTTTTGCGCGATAGACCGAGGTCTTGCCGAGTCCTCTGCAAACATGCAGAAGGACCAGATTTGCTCTGGACTCTTTGGCCTGCGCGAGCGCGAACGTAAACGCATTCTCGTTAGGGGGACACTCTGTCGCAAACAGAATCGTCGACGGCCTGCTCCACCTGGGCTTGAGAGTGATCATGAGGACCTCCCCTCATCGGAAGTGTTTGGCTTGTACCGCACTCTGCACTAGCTTGGACGTGCGAAGAGGAAGTTCGCTGCTGTCCTGTACGAGCAGCCTCGCAGA
>DCFV01000121.1:46701-87522 GCA_002314435.1 Acidobacteriaceae bacterium UBA1795
ACACCTCAATCCGCAGGGACCCGTTCGAAACGCCTAAGCTACCGCACGCGACTGAGCAGAGTGAACAAGCGCGGTCTCGAGAGACTGGCCTCTAGTGGTAGCACCGTTCGGCGACCAAAACTGTGATCATTATGACAGGCATTTGAGCCTGCGAGAGGACTATGTGCGCCGCTTTTCGTTCCTCCGCAAAACGAATCAAATCGGCCGTACCCTGCATGTGAGTCTCCCGGTGCACCATCTTTGCAGCGTGTCTTGCCGCAAAGATGTGAAAGCACCGCACATTGATCAATCAGCCCTTCAGCGCTGCCGCCACCGAAGCCCTGGCGGTGTCGTAGCACTTCCCTGCAGCTTCTACAGTTGCCCCCTTCGTCAAACGGGCCACCCTGCGCCAGCCATGCCTCTTCGCTCGTAGCTCGTGCATCCATTTTCCACCCCGTGCATCTTTATGATCGGGACTTCATTAATTAGGGGTAGGTTTTGTTCCGGGCCGAACATCGGCCTTGTCTCTTCTCGTTGTTTCCTTTTATTTGAGGTGATTCATCATGCAGAATTCATCCACCATCGTCCTTCCTCAGTCTTCCTTTGCCGTCCGCGCCGAGCAGGAGCTTGCCTCCTTCCACCGCGCTGTCGCTGAGCTATATGGCTCCGCAGAAGCGGACCGCGCCGCAGAAGACTGGCTACGCGCCTTCGAGTCCACTTCAGGCAAGTCCGACGAGCACTCTTTCCGTCGCATCGCGCAAGCTGCGTCCACCCGCCTGGCCTCGCGTCTCGCCGCCCCCCGCAACACACTCGGCCGCATTCGCAAGCTCATTAGCGCGCGCGCCGGTCACACGCCCTGCTTCTGCTCCAGGTAACGCGGAACTCCACCACCAGAAACAAAACGGCCCGGCACCCGCCGGGCCGTTCTCTTTTGCCCCGCACCCCCGCCCTCTGATCTCTGACAACTGATCCCTGACCCCTGTTCTCTATACTTGTCTTTTATGTCTTATCTGTCCGCCATCGATCAGCTCAGCGCTATGACCCCGGAGCTCTACACCCAGCCCGGCCACGTGCGCCGCAAATTCTCCCTCGAAGAGATCGGCACTCTCCTCCGCGCCCTCGGCGACCCCCACAGCCGTTTCCCGTCCGTGCTCATCGCCGGCACCAACGGCAAAGGCTCTACCGCCGCCACGCTCGCCTCCATCCTGCAGGAGTCGGGCCTGCGCACCGGCCTTTACACCTCGCCGCACCTCGCGCGCCCCAACGAGCGCATCCGCATCAACGGCGCAGAAATCTCCGACGACGACTTCGCCGCGCTCTACTTCCGTGTCCATGACACCGCACAGCAGCTCGTTCTCGACCAGCGCCTCGCGCAACTCCCCAGCTTCTTTGAGACGCTCACCGCCATGGCCTTCCTCTACTTCGCTGACGCTGCGGTCGACTTCGCCGTCCTCGAAGTAGGCATGGGCGGCCGCCTCGACGCCACCAACATCGTCGATCCGCGCCTCTCCATCGTTACCGACATCTCTCTCGACCACACCCAGTGGCTCGGCTCCACCATCGCCGCCATCGCGCATGAGAAAGCCGGTATCCTCCGCCCCTCCGGCACCCTCGTCACCCTCCCCCAGCACCCTGAGGCCAACCAGGCCCTCGGCGAAGTCGCCACCGAGCTAGGCGTGCGCGGCGTCTCCGCCGTTTCTTATATGCCGCAGTCGCCGGTCGCAGCCAACGAGGCGTACACCGTCGAAGTCCTCGGCCACCCTATCGAAATCGCATCACCCCTCCACGGTGCGCACCAGCACCGCAACATCGCTCTCGCCCTCGCCGCCGCCGCCGAACTCGCCCAGCACTACGGGTTGCCTCTTACCCCCGAGTCCATCGCCGCAGGCATTCGCAACACCCAGTGGCCCGCGCGCCTCGAGCGCATCACCACCCCTGAGCCTGAGACGCATTGGACGCTCGACGTAGCCCACAACCCCGCCGGTGCCTGGGCACTCCGCGCCGGACTGCGCGATGTCCTCGCCAACCCCGGCCCACACACGCTCGTCTTCAGTTGCCTGCGTGACAAGCCTCTCCGTGAGATGGCGCAGATCCTCTTCCCGCTCTTCGACCGCATCGTCTTCGCGCCCATTCACAGCTCCCGCGCCACGCCCGTCGCCGATCTGCTCGCCGCCGCCGAAGCCACCGGCACACCCGCAGTTGCCGCGGCCTCTGTCGCAGAGGCACTCGAACTCGCCCGAGTGGCCGGTGCCACCGTAGTCGTCTCCGGCTCCGTCTACCTCGTCGGAGAAGCCCGCGCCCTGCTGTTGGCGGAGAAGAACGCGCAATGAACGATTCGAAGCTCCCGCTCGAAAGAAGAAGGCCGCCGGACCCGCTCCCGCGCTTCTACCGCTGGCGCACCAATCTCTTCCAGGCCCCGCTCTTCTTCTTCTGGACAGCCTTCTGCGGCTCGCTTTCGCTCTTAGCGTCCTTATTCGAGAAAGACGGTCGCCTGCAGCATCGCATCGCCCGCCGCTGGGCCCGCGGCTCGCTCTACTTTTCGGGCGCGCGCCTCACTGTCTGCGGCGCAGAAAACCTCAGGAAGCACCCCGTCGCCGTGTACGCCGCCAACCACACGTCCTACATGGACACGCCCGTCATCTTCTCCACGCTGCCCTTCCAGTTCCGCATCCTCGCGCGCAAGGAGCTCTGGGGCCTCCCCTTCATCGGCTGGCATCTCAACCGCTCCGGCCAGATCTCCATCGACACCGTCAACCCCCACGCCTCGCTCTCCAGCCTCGGCGCCGGTGTCCGCGCCCTCCGCGCCGGCATGCCCCTCTTCGTCTTCCCTGAGGGAGGCCGTACCGCCGACGGCCATCTAAAGCCCTTCCTCTCCGGAGCCGCCTTCCTCGCCATCCGCGCCCAGGTGCCGCTCGTCCCCATCGCCCTCACCGGCGTCTACGACCTGCTCCCCATCCACACCCGTCACTTCTATCCCTGTCCGCTCACCCTCACCGTAGGCGACCCCATCGACACCACTGGCATGACCATCCGCCAGACCGACCAGCTGACCGAGCAACTCCGCCAGGCCATAGAATCCCTCCGCGCGCAGTAAGCCCACAGCTTTTCGCACCTTATCTCTGCCACACATCTGGCTGCCCCATCCTCGTGCAGCAAGGGAGGGATCGCAGCCTCAGACCCCCAGCTTCGCCCCGCGCCTGAGCTGCCAGTACTCCGCCGCCAGCCACCCCAGACTCAGTAGCAGAATCAGCGCAATCAGTGTCTGCGAAATGACGCAGTAGAGGCACCACACCTGTAGCACAAGCTCCTCAATAAACGTAAGCCGCAACGCAAAGCAGAACCCCGCAAACGCCACCACCAGCAGCACGAAACGCTGCCGCCACAGGGCAAGCGCTCCCAGCGCCAGGTAGCCGGCAATCCCAAGGGCCGCCACCGGCACCTTCCCTATCATTGCGAAAGGACTATGATTCACCACGCCGCAGTCCCAGTGCTCATTGATCGAGCACGGCTCGGTCCCGGTGGAGTAGTGGACCTGCAACGCCAGTGCGGAAACCACCACACCCGCCAACGCCAGCAACACAATCACCCAACGCATCATCTCAACTCCGATGGTACGGCATCTCCTCTTAAACCTGCCCCCCTGAAACCTGATCCCTGTTCTACAATGGCGGAAGCCTATGTCCTGGTTTAAGCGCGAAAGCGGCGAGTTTGAAACACCCGGCGCCCCTGCTGACGAAGAGAAGAGCGTCCGCACAGAAGGCCTGTGGATCAAGTGTCCCGGCTGCCGGCTGACTTTTTTCAAGGCCGACCTCGAGTCCACCCTCAACGTCTGCCCCAAGTGCGGCTACCACTTCAAGATGAGTGCCCGTCAGCGGCTCGACCTGCTCCTCGATCCCGGCTACGAGCTGGTCGACGGCGGCCTCCGCTCCACCGATCCGCTCAACTTCACTGATCTCAAGCCCTACAAGCAGCGCCTCAAGAAGGCCCAGCAGGACACCGGCCTCGACGACGCCATCCTCAACGCTATCGGCCAGCTCGGCCACCACAAGGTTGTCGTCAGCGCCATGGAGTACAGCTTCATCGGCGGCTCCATGGGCGCCGTCGTGGGTGAAACCATCGCCCGCGCCGTCGACCGTGCTCGCCTCGGCCGCATGCCCCTCATCGTCGTCGCCGCTTCCGGCGGAGCCCGCATGATGGAAGGCATCGTCAGCCTCATGCAGATGGCCAAAATCTCCACCGCGCTCGCGCAACTCGACGACGCCCGCGTCCCCTATATCTGCCTGCTCACTGACCCCACCACCGGCGGCGTCACCGCCAGCTTCGCCATGCTGGGCGACCTCAACATCGCCGAGCCCGGCGCCCTCATCGGCTTCGCCGGTCCCCGCGTCATCGAGCAGACCATCCGCCAGAAGCTCCCCGAGGGCTTCCAGCGCTCCGAGTTCCTCCTCGAAAAGGGCTTCCTCGACGCCGTAGTCCCCCGCAAGGACCTCCGCGACTACCTCATCCGCGCCCTCGATTTCCTCCGCGTCTGACCCCACCCTCTCCCGCGGCCGGTACACACCCCGGTCCCACGCATACTTAAATAGGCGCAGATACCCGGAGTCTGCAGCTTCTCTGCGGAGAGCCCTCGTCCCGTCCTGCGGCTCCCGCCAGGACGGCTCCCCCGCGCTTGCCACAATTCGGTATTTATACACAGTTTTCCATAGGGCCTATGAAATTTCACATATTAGCTCCGGACTACCCCACCGCTCGATAGCGCGGCTCACACCCTTGCTCTCTAAAAACGCCAATTATTTTGTGCAACATACGCGTCTTATCGGTCTCTATTCTGAGTTTAGCCGGACCGTCATAACCCCCTCACAACCACCTGTGGATATGGCCCATCAATTGCATCCATTAACTGCGGTAATCCATTCGCACTCATCCCAATTCATGTAGTTCCGTGACATGAATGGGCAATATGAAAACTCAGACTCGGAAACGGACCACAAAACGCTGCACGAAGCCGTAACCCTTTTGGAAGGAACAGACGAATGACTAATTGGACGAAATGCTTGCGAGCAACGATTCTCGGAGTCGGCATCGCCGCCGGAGCCATGGTCACCACTCTCGCTCCCACAGTTGCCTTCGCCCAGGCGATCAGTGGAGATGTTACCGGTGTGGTAATGGACGCCAACAAGGCTGTTGTGGTTAGAGCCGACGTTGCGATCACGAATACCGAGACTGGCGTCTCTTACAAGACGGTGACCAACGGTCAGGGTGAGTATCGAATCAGCAACCTCTCTCCGGGCAGATACGACATCTCCGTCACTGCACAGGGATTTGGCAAAGCCGTCATCAAGGACTTTGTTGTTCAGCTGAACAAGGTCTCAACGGCGAATTTCACGCTGAAGGTTAGCGCTACAACTGTAACGGTTGAAGTGTCAGAAGCCGGAGTGGCACTGGACACGACGACGGCTCAAGTTGGGACCACTTTTGACTCGATCGAGCTTACTCGGTTGGCTGCGGCCACCAATAACGTTCTGAACCTTTCGCTAATGACCGCTGGGGTGGCAACCTCAGGTGGCGTCGGCCAGGGCACCGGCCCATCGGTCGGCGGCCAGCGCCCCACCCAAAACAACTATACGATTGAAGGTATCGATAACAACGACAAGGCCGTCCCAGGCCCGCTGGTCACTGTCCCCAGCGATGCCGTCGCCGAGTTTACCGCACTGCAGAACCACTTCTCTGCCGAGTACGGCCACTCCAACGGCGGCCAGTTCAATCAGGTCATCAAGAGCGGTACCAATCAGTTTCATGGCCTTGTCTACGAGTACAGCCAGAACAGAAACTACAACGCAACCGATGCATCGATCGCCCGGGCACAGAAATACACCAATGTTGTGAACCCGCGCTATGACGACAATCGCTTCGGTGGCCAGATTGGCGGACCCATCAAGCGCAACAAGCTGTTTTTCTTCACGAACTACGAGCAGGAACCGGTGGGTTTCCCGGGTGCAAGTTCGACCTTCTGCGCCCCGACAGCTGATGGCTTTACTACTCTCGATAGCATTAGCTCTCTTTCAGCAAACAACTTGGCCGTTTACAAGAAGTACAGCCCGGTGGCAGCCTCGCAGGCCACAGCAGACGACCAGATTTGCCCCCAGACCATCTCGGTTGCTGGAACCGCAATCCCCATCGGCGACGTAGGTGTTCTCGCTGGCTCGTACACGAACAACTACCGCTCGATCAGTTCGGTTGACTATACGATTTCAGCGACGGATAGCATCCGTGCCCGCTATCTTTACAATCGGTCTGACGGCCCGGACACCGCTGCTCAATTCCCGAGTTTCTGGGCAACAGCTCCCAACCGGTTCCACTTGGCAACTCTCTCTGAGTTCCACACCTTTTCACCCAACCTGTCGAGCGAATTCCGCCTGGGTTATAACCGCTTTTACAGCGTTTATACTGCACCAGGCGCATTCCCTGGCATGGATGTCTTTCCGAACATCACGATCGACGATTTGAACGGCGTCAATATTGGCCCCGATCCCAACGCTCCGCAAGGCACCATTCAGAATACGTATCAGGGCTCCGAGTCCATCATCTGGAGCCATGACAAGCACACTCTGAAATTTGGCTTCGAGTTCCGCGATGTCATCTCGCCGCAGCTCTTTGTGCAGCGCGTCCGTGGTGATTATGAGTGGGATAGAGATCTCAACACCGGGCGGTCCGGCTTGGAGCAATACCTCCTCGACCTTTCGCCCAATGTCTTAGGCGAGCGTAATGCAACAGCGCCCGGTGTCAGTCCGACCTACTACGGCAACCAGAAGGTTGCCTATGCATATGCTCAGGATGACTGGCGCGTCTCCCAGAACCTGACTCTGAACCTCGGGCTGCGCTACGAGTACACTGAGGTTCCTCTTGGCGAACAGAAGCAAGAGGTGAATGCCGCGGCCAGCGTGCCCGGCTTGATCACCTTCGGATCTCCTAAGTCGCAACTCGCCAATTTTGTTCCTCGCTTGGGCTTTGCTTACTCCATCGATCCCAAAACCGTGATTCGCGGTGGTTTTGGAATGGGGTATGACGTACTCTATGACAACCTCGGCACACTCTCTTCAGCTCCCCAGTACCAGGTCACTGAGGATGTGGATACGACAACCCAAACCGCAGGATTTCTTGCTGGGGGCGGGTTGCCTGACACGGTTACGATTCCTGATGTGGCAACTCAGCGCGCTCTGACCAGTGCTTATGTGCCGGATCAGGAGCTGCCTTACGCAGAAAACTGGACCCTGGGTATCGAGCGCACTTTCCGCCAGAATTACACGGCAGAAGTTCGCTACGTGGGCACGCACGGCGTTCACCTTCCTACGCAGAACCGCATTAACCGTCAGAATGTTGTCAACGCTGAAAACAACCTGCCGTTCTACTTCCAGCCGACCACGAATACCAGTGCGACCGCCTATACGCTGGACGATGTCAAGGCGAATGGTACGTCCTGGGTTCCGGCCTATGCGGACGCTGGTTTCGAGTCCAGCATTGTTGGTTTCATGCCTTGGTCCGGGTCCAACTACAACGGCATGGCGGCGCAGCTGAACCGCCGTTTTTCAGGCGGCCTTGGGCTTTCCGCTTCTTACACGTGGAGTAAGACGATGGACGATGCAACCGCTACGGCTTTCTCCACCTATCTCACGCCGCGGCGCCCGCAGGACTTCCGGCATGTTGGCGCCGATTACTCTCGGTCTGCCCTCGACCACACCAACCGCCTCACTCTCGGTGCTATTTACGATCTGCCATTCTTTAAGAATGGTTCGGCTTTTGTACGGAATACGCTCGGCAACTGGGAATTCGCACCGGCCTACACCTATCAGTCGCCGGAATATGCAACGGTTCAGAGCAACGTCGATGCCAATCTAAATGGAGATGCTGCTGGTGATCGCGTCTTCGTTAACCCGGCGGGCAAGAAGGGTACGGGCTCAGGCTCGACGGCAATTACTGATCCGGCCTTGGGTGATGCGGTGGTAGGCTACTACGCCAACGACCCGGACGCCTACTACGTCGTTGCCGGAAAGGGAACGATTCCCAATGGATCCAGAAATACTCTGCCCATGCGGCCAATCAACAATTTTGACGTTTCAGCAGGAAAGAAGATTGACATCACTGAGCGTTTCAAGCTCACGTTCCAGGCACAGATCTGGAACGTCTTGAACCACTCTCAATACATTGGTGGATCAATCAATAGCATCAACTCGGTTGGCCACACGGACGGTGAAACGCACAGCTACCTCATCCCTGATTCGACAACCTTCAACAACCCCAGCGCGACGTTCCCCAACAACGCCCGCGCAATGCAACTTGCGCTTAGGTTTGCCTTCTAGATATAGAAGGCTACTTGTTCGCTCAAAGGCCGCGGCGATCGCCGCGGCCTTTCTCTTTTCCCCTTCGCGCCGCCATGCCTTAGACTTCTCCCTTAAGTTACTCCGAGGGAAAAGTCATGTTCCGTTCTGTTCTATTTTGCAGTGCCAGCCTGGCCCTGCTGCTTGCCCTACCTTCCGCAATCCACGCCCAAACGCCAGCCAGCCCCGCCCCCTTCACCTCTCTCCAGCCGCTCCCCTTTGACACCTCAGGCCCCGTCCTCCGCGCCCCCGCCCAACCGCAAAAGCCCTTCACCGTCGCCGGCCCCCGCGGCGTCCTCGTCGGCCAGCAGGACGGCACCTTCGAAGCCTGGGTTCTCCCCGTCAAGCTCCTCTCGCACCTCACCATCGAGGCCCGCATCCAGGGCTACTCCGTCCCCGTCGACGTCAACCCGCAGGCCGCCCAGATCGAGGTCCGCCCCGACCGCACCATCCTCACCTACAGCCACATCGGCTTCACCGTCCGCCAAATCATGTTTGTCCCGCCCGCCACAACCAAAGCAAGTGGCGCCGCCACCGGCCCCGTCGTCCTCTTTGAGTTCGACTGCCTCCACCCCACCGACTTCATCTTCCGCTTCACCCCCAACCTCGCCTGGATGTGGCCCCAGCGCAACGAAGGCGTCCCCGGCGTCGAGTGGGTCGCGCCCGATCCCCGCAACCCCGCTGCCCCGCACGGCTTCTACGCCTTTCACACCGACTACCCCGACCTCGCCGCCGCCCTCACCATCCCCGGCGCCGAGCCCGGCATCCTCGCGCCCTACCAGGAGCGCCCCAAGGACTACCCCGTCGAGCTCAAACTCCACATCGACCCAGCGCGCGACCACGGCCGCCTCTTCCCGCTCCTCATGGCCGTCGGCTTGAACGCCCCCACCGCCACCAACGCCGCCCTCGGCTCCACCCTCGCCCGCCTCAACGCCGATATCCCCGCCCTCTACGCATCGCAGGCGCAGACCTATAAGGATGTCCTCGCCCACTCCGTCTCTATCGAGACCCCCGACAAGTCCCTCGACGAAGCCTTCCAGTGGGCCATCGTCTCCATCGAGCAGCTCAAGACCCACGTCCCCAACACCGACGAGACAGCATTAGTCGCGGGCTACTATTCCTCCGCCGACTCCGCGCGTCCCGGCTTCGGCTGGTTCTTCGGCCGCGATGCCCTCTACACCCTCTACGCCGTCAACGGTTACGGCGACTTCGCCCTCACCCGCGCCGAACTCGAGTTCCTCATCCACCGCCAGCGCGCCGACGGCAAAATCATGCACGAGTACTCGCAGACCGCCGGGGCCGTCGACTGGCAGCAGTTCCCCTACCAGTGGGCCGCGGCCGATGCCACTCCGCTCTTCCTCCTCGCAGTTGCGGATTATGTCCGCGCCAGCGGCGACACCACCTTCCTCGCCGCCCACCGCGACGCCGTCGAGAAAGCCTGGGCCTTCGAAACCGACCCCGCCCACGACACCGACCACGACGGCATCTACGACAACTCTCAGGGCACCGGCTGGGTCGAAAGCTGGCCCGGCGGCATGCCCCACCAGGAGGTCTACCTCGCGCTGCTGGACCAGCAAGCCTCCAGCGCCTACGCGTATCTTCAAACTCAACTCAAAGACGACGCCAAGGCAAAAGCCGCCGAGCAAAGAGCAACCACGCTAGCCAAAACCATCAACACCGAGTATTACGATTCAGACAAATCGTGCTACGCCTTCAGCCGCAACGTCGCTCCCGACGGAACGGCCTCGCTCGACCGCACCCGCACCGTCTATCCCGCACTCGCCTGGTGGGACCCCGCCAACAACAAGGCCATCCTCGACCAACCCGAGCCCTGTCTGCGTCAGTTCGCGGCTTCGTCCATCAACACTGACTGGGGCACCCGCGACGTTGCCAACGACGAAAAGATTTACGACGGCATGAGCTACCACCAGGGCTCCGTCTGGCCGCTCTTCACCGGCTGGGCCGCCCTCGCCGAGTACCGCGCCAACCAGCCCCTCGCCGGCTACCAACTCCTCAAGGAGAACGCCAACCTCACTCGCGCGCAAGACCTCGGCGCCCACACCGAACTCCTCTCCGGCGACTTCTACGTCCCCATGGGCCGCAGCACCTCGCATCAGCTCTGGTCCAGCGCCATGGTCATCACGCCCACATTGCGCGGCCTCTTCGGCCTGAGCATTGACGCCGCTACAAAGACCATCACCGTCAATCCACATCTGCCCGCTAGCTGGGATCACGCAGACGTGATGCACCTTCCTCTTCCCGGTACAAACACCCGGCTCTCATTCAAGCGCAACGGCAATCAATTGGAAGTCTCCGCAAGTTTGAACGAAGACAATGGATGGCATCTGCGCAGTGACCTACCAGGTGCAACGTTCGGAGCGATCGACAAAGAAGTGGCAAAGAAGCTCGCAACGACCCCAGGCTCCGGTCTCCGCATTCCGCTTCCGGCAATCGAAGTGGATGAAACCGCCGGACCCTACGGGGATGCGACCATCGAGTCAGTCTCACTTCTGAACAAACCACCCGAGCCTGGAACGCGCCAACGCCGCTTCCACATACTCAATGCAACATACTCCGATCACAAGCTGGTTCTTACCGCCGAAGGCCTTGCTGACACCGATGCGATCGTCACGCTCATCCGTCACGGCCACATCGATCCGAAGGTTCAATCCGCTCCGCCGGCTCCGGCAAACGCTGAACGCGAAAACGCTGTGATCTCACACCGTGAGTGCGATGCCGACTTCTACGCCTGCAAGGAGCTGCCGATGATCCTCCACTTCCCCGCAGGCACCGGCTTCCAAACCCTAACCGTCACCCTAACCTGGTAATCAACCGCCACTTCTACCGACGTGTCATTCTGAGCGAAGCGCCTTAGGGGCCCCATGATCGTGCCAGCGATCATGGGGTAGGCGGAGCGCATAACCTGCTGTTGCGATGCATCTCAAGCACGAAAACGGGTGCCCTAGGTCTCGCTTCTGAGACCTGGGAAAGCACAACACCCCGCCGTCAACGAGAAATGACTCTTGATCCTTCTTCGCTGCCAAAGCAGCACTTTCCACTTAGCTCCCTGGCCGCCTGTCAGTGCTTCGCGTGAAGAGTAGGCATAGCTGCCATTCGCCGGGTTGCGTAGCGATCTGTGTACAACTGAACCAAACCGGCGTTCACGATCACCATCGCGGGATGCCGTCCGCGAACGATCGCCCTTGCGCGATGCGATATTGCCGTGAGCAGCATTCCGCGACCTTGCCAAAGCAGCGTGACCGCCAGGATGAAATGGTGCGCCGTGACCGAGTTCTTCACCCAGTAAAACAGCTTGCTGCCAATGAAGGCACGCCGGCAGGCACGAAACTTTTCGCCTCCCGGATAATGGCCATCCAACTCGTTCTTCACGATGTGCACCATCTGTTTCGCGAACTTCGGCACGTCACCGAACGTGTTGCTCCCGTGAATCCTGTAGCCGGTCGTTGCGGGAGAAATGAGTTGGACGGTACTCTCGCGTCCGAGATACAGGCAGAAGTCATCCACTTCCATCGGCCACATGTCACCCTGCCACCCCGGTGAACGTGCGAACGCTTCGCGGCTGACTACAATCGCGCTGGCGCCGCCTCCCTGCGATCGATCCTTCCTGACAAGCGCGTCGTACTCATAGAATCGAATCGCGCCTTCGTATCGTCCTCTGCTTACGTCGGGGATCGTGTGCTTGCACCAGAGAAGCGCCCCGATGAGCAACGCCGGACTCCTGTGCTCGATCACCCTTGCATAAGTCTCCAGCGCCCAGGGCAATAGCACATCATCGCCGTCGAGAAACACGATGTATTCCCCGTTTGCCATGGAAGCGCCAAGGTTGCGCCCATACGTGGCTCCACAGTTCGAGGTGTTCCTGACGAGGCGAATGCGGTCGCCATACTTCAGCAGCGTCTGATAGGTGTGATCGCTGGAGTGATCTTCAATAACGATGATTTCAAACGAGCCTCTATATGTTTGATGCAGGGCCGAGTCTACGGCCTCGGCAACCAGGTGCTCCTGATTGTATGTGGCAATCACTATGCTGAAGAGCATTCAGTCTTCCTTGGGGACCAGCAACCTGAACGTAGCGAATTCGTGAACTGCATCCTGTATCGCCCATCACTTAGGCCTGTGAGGTAGGAATACCGCGCGTTCTGTGGCACTCTCGCGGCCAGATGTAAATACATGTATTGGAAAAAGGTAGATGTATTCGCTGCGACAGGGGACTCCCCTTCAAGACCGAACCTGTTTTTCGACGGAAGTTAGTTGGCGGCACTGCCGGATGCCCCATCCGTAGCGCAGCCTCATCACGCCAACGGTGGATAACTTAAAGCAGCCGCGTTCACCAGCAAACAAGCTGTGTCATCCAGAGCGAAGCGAAGAACCTGCTGTTGCTTTGAGCGGAGCTTTCCCTACCACGAACATGGGCTCCCCAGGCCTCGCGTTTGAGACCTGGGAAAGCACGCGCTAGAACCAAACGCAAAGCCGGGCGACACGCCTATTGGCAGCCGAACCGGAGTAAGGCGCGGACACCTGCGTGGTCGGACGGCCAGAGGCCGTCTATTTTGTCCTGCGGCGCAGCGCCGGCGAGGCTGAGGTTCAGCGGGCACACGTTGCCGAGTGTCCAGATGTAGTCAATGCGCTGGAAGGCAGTGTCGATGGGGCTGGAATCGACGAGTTGCCACGTCGGAGCCGGGTTCTTGGGATAGCGGGCACCCCAGGCATCGGTGAATCCAAAACTGAGCATTTCCTGGTAGGTGGCAATGCTGGCATCGGTGCCGAGGGCGTCCGCATTGAAGTCGCCGGCAATAATGACGGGCATGTCCGGCACATAAGCCGGGCCGTCACTGAGTTCCTTGGCCTGGGCTTCCTGGATCAGCAGCGTTGCAGGTGCCTGCGCAATGTAGTTCTCCAGATGGGTGACGATAAAGCGGAAGTTCTCACCGTGCAGAGCTACATCGGCGGAACCCCATCCCCGGGTAATGGTGACCGGGCCAGCAACGGTCGGGAGTGACAGCAGTGTGTTGAAGTTGGCCTTCTGCACGTTTGAAATCTGGAGATCGCCTTTATCGTTGCGGGCGAGCATGACGTCGGTGTTTTGGACGAAGAGCCAATTGGTCCCGTCCGGCAGAGGCCCTGCGAGTTGGAATTCAGGCACCACAACGACAACCTGGTAATCGAGGCCTTGCGCCTTGAGGGCGTCCATCAATTCCTGCAGCATGTCGTAACGGACGGCCGGATTGGCTTGGTCGCCGACAAACCACGTGGAGACCTCCTGCAATCCGACGAGGTCCGGTTGCGTGATGGCAATCTGGTGCGCGATGGCTTGCATGCGCAAGGGAGGGTTGCTGGCGGTCACCTGGTTAAGAGTGATCTGCACCGCCTGCAGAAACTCCGGAAACGTCTGCGCGGACAGGACTTCCACGTAATCGGAGCCCTCGTTCACGTTGTACGTCATCACCTTTACGGTTCCGTTGGTTGCGCCGGTTGCCGCCTGTGTGGCGGGAACAAGGAGCATGGCAGCCAGCATCACCATGCCGAAGCAGCAGAGCGATCTGAAACGCAGATACATTGCGTCCTCCTGACCCCTGAGAGCTTACCCCCAAATCGCCCTGAGTGCGCGTGAGAATGCGCGCCACTTCCGGGAGTACAGCCAGCAAAGCCTGGTCGATCGATGTTTCCAGGACTTGAGACAGAATTGGTTGTCACAAAAAGAGTGATGCCGCGGTTGGCCACCCCAACCCAGCCACAGATGCGTTTGCCCCAACCTTGCGCAGCAAGGGGGGAAAGCATTCTTCGCGCAGCACGAAAATGGGTGCCCCAGGTCTCGCTTTTGAGACCTGGGAAAGCACGAACCCAATCCAACCGATACGGCAGGTGGCCCAGTCATCAGAATCACCAGGAGCCATAAGAAGCTGTGCCCCGTTCATCGCAGCTCCATCGCGATGAGCGGGTCTTCGGGCGAGACTTCGGCAAGACAACGATAGGACCATGCCATACGGACTGAGGCGGTTTCAGAAGGCGGAAACTCTTCACGTCATTACGTTCAGTTGCGCGGGTGCCCCGTCCTTCGCCTCTTCTCTGGCGAAGGGTGGGAAAGCACGAACCCAATCCAACCGATGCGCATTCCACACAACAATTGGATGGGAAGGCACGCGTTAGCCACTCTACGGCCGCACAGCGAACGTTGTAAGCTGTTCGTATCCATGCCAAGGCCCTCGTCTCTTCTCGACACGCGTGTCATCTATTGCGGCGATAACTTGGAGCAGTTGAAGAAGCTGCCCGATGCCTGCATTGACCTCATCTACATTGATCCGCCGTTCAACTCGAATCGCAACTACGAGGTCTTCTGGGGCGAGACAAAGGAGAAGCGGTCCTTCGACGATCGCCATGAATCCACTCAGGCCTACATCGAATTCATGCGGCCCCGTTGCGTCGAGTTGGCGCGAGTCCTCAAGAAGACCGGCAGCTTTTACTACCACTGCGACTGGCACGCCAGCCACTACGTCAAGGTGATGCTCGATCAGATTCTTGGAGAGAACAACTTCCAGAACGAAATCGTATGGAAAAGAGCGGACGCGCACAGCGACGCGAAACAAGGCTCGAAACACTTTGGTCGTGTGCATGACTCGATTTTCTTCTACACAAGCTCAAGTGAATACACCTTCAACTTCATCTACAAGCCGTTGCCCGAGTCGACGGTGAATACATGGTACAAACATGTGGAAGAAGGCACCGGACGACGGTATAACAAAGCCGACGTGACTGGCCCCGGAGGCGAAGCGAAAGGTTGCCCCGTATACGAATGGAAGGGAATCACCCGAGCGTGGCGCTACAGCAGAGAGAACATGGAGAAGCTCGAACGGGAAGGTCGGTTGGTGTATTCATCGACTGGCATGGTTTACCAAAAGCGTTACTTGGACGAGAGTAAGGGTGTTCCGCTCCAGAGTTGGTGGGACGATATCGGGATGCTGCGCGGAATCAATCGCGGCGGTGAACGCCTCGGCTACCCGACCCAAAAGCCGCTTGCGTTGCTTGAAAGGATCATCCAAGCCAGCAGCAATGAGAACGACATCGTCCTCGATGCCTTTTGCGGCTGTGGCACAGCTCTAGTTGCTGCACAGAAACTCAATCGTCAGTGGATCGGCATCGACATCTCTCCAACCGCCTGCCGCGTGATGGGGAAGCGACTGCACGACGTTTGTCATCTGCCTGAGAACGAGAAGCTATGGCAAGTCGGTCGCGGATTCGTCCTCCGTGATCTGCCGTGGACAGAGCAAAAACTCCGCAAGATCCCTCCATTCGAGTTCGAGAACTGGGCAGTCATCGCGCTGGGCGGCATCCCCAACAAGACCCAGGTGGGAGACATGGGCATCGACGGTCGCATCTACCCCATTGGCTCGGAGCCCGCAGCCTCCGGCAAGGAAGCCGGGCAGCTGGACTTCATGGACGACTGGTACCCCATCCAGGTGAAACAGATGGACAAGGTCGGGCGTCCGGACATCGACAAGTTCGAAGCCGCAATGATTCGAACCAAACGGAAGAAGGGGTTCTTCGTGGGCTTCGACTTTTCCAGCGACAGCCTCACAGAGATCAACCGGTTCTTCCGTACCGAGCACATCGTAATCGTGCCATTGACCGTTCGGGAGATTCTGGACGAGTCCATTGCGCAGAAACTCGTCTGAGACGTCAACGGCCGGAGTCCCCGACCCTCCCAGCCAGTAGAAGACCCCGTCAATGCCGGATCAACCGACCCCTGATCCCCAACGACTGATCACTATCCTGATCAAATTTGTAAAAAACGATCACAATCCAGCCCGCACCTGCTACACTCGCCCCCAAGCACGTCCGCGATCCCATTCGCTTCCTTTAGGAGTCTCCCGTGATCCGTCGTTCGCTCGTCTGTCTTCTTGCATGCGTCGTTGCCGCCATGACACTTCCAGCCCAATCCGCCCTCATGCCGCAGCCCGCGCACGTCACGCCCGCTTCCGGCCAGCTTGTCGTTGATGCCGGCTTCCGCGTCGCGCTCACCGGCTACACTGAGCCGCGTCTCACCGCCGCGAAGGACCGCTTCCTCGCCACGCTCTCCAAACAGACCGGCCTCATTTTTGCGCCCGACGCGCCCGCCACTGCCACGCTCACTATTAAGACCACCGCTGCCAGCGCCCCCGTGCAGCAAATCGGCGAAGACGAGTCCTACCACCTCGCCGTCACCGCCACCGGAGCGGAAATCACCGCGCCCAATCCCCTCGGCGCGCTCCACGGCCTGCAGACCTTTCTGCAACTTGTCCGCACCACGCCCGCTGGCTTCGCTGCTCCCGCCGTCACCATCGACGACGCACCCCGCTTCGCCTGGCGCGGCCTCATGATCGATTCCGGCCGCCACTTCCAGCCCATCCCCGTCATCGAGCGCAACATCGACGGCATGGAAGCCGTCAAGCTCAATGTCTTCCACTGGCACCTGTCCGAGGATCAGGGTTTCCGCATCGAGTCCAGGACCTTCCCGCTCCTCCATCAGAAAGGCTCCAACGGCCTCTACTACACGCAGGATGAAGTCAAGCACGTCCTCTCCTACGCCCGCGATCGCGGCATCCGCGTCGTCCCCGAGTTCGACATGCCCTGCCACACCACCGCGTGGTTCGTCGGCTACCCCGACCTCGCCAGCGGCAAGGGCCCCTACGCCATCCAGACCCGCTGGGGCGTCTTCGATCCCGGCATGGACCCCACCCGCGAGTCCACCTTCCAGTTCCTCGACAAGTTCATCGGCGAAATGACCGCGCTCTTCCCCGACGCCTACTTCCACGTCGGCGGCGACGAGTGCAACGGCAAGGAGTGGGATGCCAACCCGCGCATCCAGGCTTACATCAAGGATCACAACCTCAAGGACAACGCCGGCCTGCAGGCCTACTTCACCGGCCGCGTGCAAAAGCTCGTCACCGCGCATCACAAGATCACCGTCGGCTGGGATGAAGTTCTGCAGCCCACCACTCCGCGCGACGTCGTGATCCAGTCCTGGCGCGGTCCCAAGGGTCTTGCCGACGCCGCCCGTCAGGGCAACCGCGTCCTGCTCTCCAACGGCTATTACATTGACCTGAACCAGCCCGCCTCGGAGCACTATCTCGTTGATCCCCTCGGCGGCGACGCAGCCACGCTCACACCCGAGCAGCAGGCCCTCGTCCTCGGTGGAGAAGCCACCATGTGGAGCGAGTTCGTCACACCCGAAATCATCGACTCGCGCATCTGGCCCCGCACCGCCGCCATCGCCGAGCGCTTCTGGTCGCCAGCCTCCGTGCGTGACGTTGACTCCATGTACGCGCGCCTCGAGCCCGTCTCTGAAAAATTGGAAGCCGTCGGCCTCACCCACCGCTCCTTCACGCGTCCCATGCTCGAGCGCATGAGCACCAACCCCGACGCCCTCGCCACACTCGCATCCGCCGTGCAGCCGCCCCTCGGCTACCAGCGCGAAGAGCTGAAGGAGTTCGGCACCGCCAGCGCGCTCAATCACCTCGTCGACGCCATATCACCCGAATCCGAAACCGTCCGCCTCTTCGCGGCCGCCGTCGCGCGCATCACCGCAGGCTCAGCCACGCCAGCCGACTGGACCCACGCGCGCACCCAGCTCGTCGAGTGGCGCGACTGCGAAGGCCACCTCAAGTCCAGCTTCTCTTCGTCGGACCTCACCGCCGAGCTGGCTCCCGTGGCCAATGACCTCACCGTAGTCGCCACCATTGGCCTCCAGGCCCTCGACGATCTGAAGAACCAGCGCACCCCCAGCCCCGCCATCGCCCAGGCCAGCCTCGGCTTCCTCAAAGAAGCCGAGAAACCCAAAGCCGTCCTCCGCAACATGGCCGTCCCCGCAGTAGTGGAGCTAGTCCAAGCCTCCCTCAAGCACTAATCCCAGAGGCGCTTTCCCAAGCGCCTCGTTCCGCACGACCATGGGTGGCGGATGGGGCCGGGTGCCGGGGGGGGATGCAAGCTCCCGCACTAACTCTGGGTGCCCCGGGTCCGTGTGTTCGGACCCGGGAAAGCACATCCCCACCCCGCCTCAATCCACTGACCTCTGTCCACTGACCATGGATCACTGTCATACTGTTCACGCATGTCCGCCCGCATCGCCATACCCGAGCCCACCTCGTCCGACTCCGCCTACAATCAGCGCTCGCTTCCGCCCTATCTTGCCGCGCTGCACGCCGCCGGAGCCACACCCGTTCTGATCCCTCTCCACGAGCGCCCCGACCGCGTCGCCCGCCTGCTCGCCGCCACCCACGGAGTCCTGCTCCCCGGCAGCCGCTACGACATCGAGCCTGAGCGCTTCGGCGAAGCCCGCATCGAGGCCTGCGGCCCGGCCGACCCCGCCCGCACCGCCGTCGACGAACTCCTCCTGCAGGACGCATTCAACCTCCAGAAGCCCATCCTGGGGATTTGTCACGGCACGCAGAGCCTCAACGTTTGGTGCAACGGCACCCTCTATCAGGACGTCCTCTCGCAGGTCGGCACCGCCGTCAACCACACCCCTGGCCGCGAAGTCGCTGAAGCCCACCCCGTCCAGATCGCGCCCGGGACCAGGCTCGCATGGCTCCTCCCGCCGGACGCGCAGTCCCCCAAGGTGAACTCCAGCCACCACCAGGCCATCCGCACCCCCGGCGACAACCTGCGCATCGCAGCCGTCTCGCCCGCCGACGGCGTCATCGAAGCCGTCGAGCTGGCCAACCCCGCCCACTTCGTCGTCGCCGTCCAGTGGCACCCTGAGCGCACCTGCACCAGCAGCGAGTTCTCCCGCGCCCTCTTCCGCGCCTTCGTCCGCGCCACTGAAGCCTGGCGCCCCCGCATTGTAGAAGTCTCCGTCGCTGCGCAGTGAATACACCCATGCAAGAGTTATCAGACGTATCAGCCCAGCTCAACAAGCTCCTTGTCGCCGCCGACCTTTGTTCCTTGCAAGTAGCTGAATCAAAACAGTTTATCGATTACTTGACGCTCCTCCTTCGCTGGAACGCCCGCGTCAATCTCACCGCCGTCCGCGATCCCGACGCCATCCTGAGCCGCCATTTCGTGGAGTCCATCGCCGCCGCCCGCGCGCTGCCGCCGGGCCTCGCCACCTTGCTCGACTTCGGCTCCGGCGCCGGCCTGCCCGGAATCCCCATCGCCATCTGCCAGCCCCAGCTCGCCGTCACCTTGGCCGAATCACAGAGCAAGAAGGCAGCCTTCCTCCAGGAAGCCATACGCACGCTTGGCCTCAACGCCCGCATTCACTCCGGCCGCGCCGAGACTCTTGCCCGAACCTTCGATTGCGTCACCCTTCGCGCCGTCGATCACATGGAGCTGGCCGCCCGCCTCGCCGCCCGCCTCGTCGCCCCCGGCGGCTGGCTGGCCCCGCTCACCACCTACGCCGACCTGGGTGCCATTCAGTCCGCCGCCGGTCCCGGCTTCACCTGGTCCAACCCCCACCCCCTGCCCGGCAGCGACCAGCGGATCCTCGCCCTCGCCCACCGCTCGACCGACTGACCCATCCTCCCGGTCAAAAAGTGTTCCACGTGGAACAATTGCTTTTTCTTCGCCCCTACCCAAAATGTTCCACGTGGAACATTTCAGCTCCGATCAAGCCACCCCAGGAATGTTCCACGTGGAACATTCCCTTCGACTCCGCTTCCCCAAAGTGTTCCACGTGGAACACTTTCGTCTTTGGGCGGTTAGTGTGGGCAGCCCCGTGTTTTCCGCAAGGCCTCCCCTTCACAAGCCCCAAAATGTTCCACGTGGAACAATTGCCTTTCCTTCGCCCCCTTTTCAAGAGCGGTCCAAGTAGAACACCCTCCCTTCGAGCAAGCCCCCGCGGAAACAGCCTGAGGCGACGATGCCCCCTATCGGCCACCCCAGAATGTTCCACGTGGAACACTTTTCTCTCCCAGAGCCAGCTCAGAATGTTCCACGTGGAACACTTTGCCTCTCCACCTGCCCGCTTTTCACCCTGCCCAACACTCCCTTTCCGAGCCCTTTTCGGCGGGAGTTTTCCACCGATGTGCTTTCGCCGCCTCTCTGCTTCACCTCTCCGCACCCCGTCCGTAACTCCATCGCAATTCGACGCTTACAAGCCCTGCCCCGAAGCCGCCAAAAAGCTTTCCACAGCTCGGCGCAGTTCTCCACAGCTCGTTTTTCTGCAGGAATCCGCCCACTCCTATACGCTGGAGTGCCATGGGAAAAATTCTGGGCGTTGTCAACCAAAAAGGTGGTGTGGGTAAAACCACCACCGCAATCAACCTCTCTGCCTGCCTCGCACTCGAAGGCCTCAAGATCC
The DNA here is from genome assembly GCA_002314435.1 of Acidobacteriaceae bacterium UBA1795. Taxonomy (GTDB): domain Bacteria; phylum Acidobacteriota; class Terriglobia; order Terriglobales; family Acidobacteriaceae; genus Telmatobacter. The sequence continues at coordinate 67,351 of DCFV01000121.1, forward strand.
TCCTCGTCGACTGCGATCCCCAGGCCAACGCCTCCTCCGGACTCGGTCTGCAGCGCGACGATAGCCGCCATTCCATCTATGACGTACTGGTAGGTGCCGCCCCGGCCGAACAGGTCATCCTTCCCACCGAAATCGCCACTCTTTCCGTCCTGCCCGGCTCCAAGAACCTCACCGGCGCCAATGTGGAGTTGGCCGGCGCCGAAGGCCGCGAAACCCGGCTGCGCAACGCCCTGGCCACCGTCAAGGACCACTACGACTTGGTGATTCTCGATTGCCCCCCGGCCCTCGACCTCCTCACTTTGAACTCCCTGGTGGCCGCCGACTCCCTTATCGTCCCCATGCAGGCCGAGTATTTCGCCCTGGAAGGCATTTCGGAGCTGATTTCCACCCTCGAACGGGTCAAAGCTGCCTTCAACCCCGACATCGAGATCGAGGGCGTGCTGCTGACCATGTACGACGACCGCACCAACCTCGCCCAGCAGGTGACCGAGACCCTGCGCGAGTACTTCAAGGAGCGGCTCTTCCGCACCGTGATTCCGCGCAACATACGCCTGGCCGAGGCCCCCAGCCACGGCAAGCCTGTGGCGCTCTACGACGGCCGTTCCCGGGGAACCGAGGCCTATTTCGAGCTGACCGGCGAGTTTCTGGCGCGCAACAACATGGAAAGTCCGCGCAGCAAGGAACGGAAGGCTGCCGCCGACCGGCCCAAGGCGGAAGTGCGTTTCTGGCCTTATCACTGAGCCATCCAACGCTCATTACCGCCCGTAACCCCTTTATTTTGAGCAGAACACCCGGCCAGCGAGCCGGGAGCAAGGAAAAAGCAGAATGAGCATCTCCGCCGTTGACTCCAAACGCCGCGCCCTGGGCAAGGGCCTCGATTCGCTGCTGCCGCGCGTGCAGACCCCCGCCACGGCCCCTGCCGCCGTGCACCATGCAACGGAGTCTGAGGGCGGCAAGCCCCGCGAGATCCCCGTCAAAATGATCGACCCCAACCCGTACCAAACCCGCGGACAGATCGATCAGTCCCAGTTGGGTGAGTTGGCCGCGTCGATCGCCGCCAACGGTGTGGTGCAGCCTATTCTGGTGCGGCCACAGGCCAACGGGCGCTTTCAGCTCATCGCCGGCGAACGGCGCTGGCGCGCCTCCGAGCTCATCAATAAGGAGACCATCCCCGCCATCCTGCGGCAGGTCTCCGACGAGCAGGCGATGGAGATCACCATCGTCGAAAACCTGCAGCGCGCCGATCTGAACCCGATGGAACAGGCGCGGGCCTTCGACCGGCTTTCGCGCGAATTCAACATGACCCAGGAGCAGATGGGGATTCGTACCGGCAAGGACCGCGCGTCTATCGCTAACTTCCTGCGCCTGCTGCGGTTGCCGCTCTCCGTGCAGAACCACATCGAGACCGGCGAGCTGAGCATCGGTCATGCCAAGGCGCTGCTGGGCCTGCCCAACCAGGCGGGCATGGAGAAAGTTGCGGAGCACGTTCTGAAACTGTCGCTCTCCGTACGCCAGACTGAAACCTACGTGCAGGGCATTATGTTTCCCGAGCCGAGGAAGAAGGAGCCCAAACCCGAGGTTGTCGCGGACCCCAACATCCGCGAAGTGGCAGAGAAGCTGCAGCGGGCGCTAGGCCTCAAAGTCCACATCGAAGACAAGAACGGCCGCGGCCGCGTGATTATTGAATACGCCGATCTGGCAGACTTCGACGGCCTGCTGGAACAACTGGCCGGGTAAAACCGGTTGCAGGGAACTGAAGGCCATGCGGCTCTTTGTCGCGATTCCGATCGACGCTGCCTGCCAGCGTGCGCTGGAGACGCTGGTGTCGCGGTTGCGATCACCCGGCGACGGCCTGCGCTGGACCGCCCCGGCTGGGTGGCACATCACGCTGCAATTCCTGGGCTCCGCCACACCGGAGCAGTGCGCCTGCGTGCAGCAGCGGCTGGCGACGATCCGGCACTCCCGCTTTTCCATCGGCTTGGGCGTTCCAACCCGTTTCGAGAGAGCCGGTGCATTCGTGGTGGAAGTGCAGCCGTCGCCCGAACTGGCCGATCTGCAGCTGCGGGTGACGATGACCACTGAGCCATGCGGCTTCGCCACGGAGGATCGCCCCTACAAACCCCACATAACCCTGGCGCGAAGCAAGGGCGGGCGGACTGCGCTTGCAGCGCTGTGCAAGCGGCTCGGCGGCGCCACGAAATTCGCGCCGCTTGCCGCGCGGGAGTTCGTGCTCTACGAGAGTTTTCTGGAGCCGGGCGGGGCTCGCTATGAGGCGCGCGGGCGCTTCGATCTTAGTTAACTTGTTTTATATCAATCACATAAAAAACGAACAAACGACGAAAAGTTGATGCGTCGACGCTGTTGCGCGGCACTGGAGCGGCTCAGGCGGGGGTGTATCGGAGGAAGACCTTGCCGTTCGAGAAGGCGCGCGACTGGGTGAGGGTGAAGTTGAGCGGGGCGGGTATGCCGCCGAAGAGGGAGCGGCCCGCGCCGAGGGCGATGGGGTCGAGAACGAACTGAAATTCGTTGATGAGGCGGGCTGGGGCGAGCTGGGCGACGATGGTTCCGCTGCCGAGAATACAGAGGTCGGGGCCCGGTTCGGACTTGAGCTTGCGGATCTCTTCGACGGGGTTGCCGTGGAGCAGCAGGGTGTTGTTCCAGGTGGCGTGAGTGAGGATGCGGGAGAAGACAACCTTCGGCGTACGGTTCATGCCTGCCGCAACGGTAGGGTTCTGCTTGAGGGCCGCAGGGGTTGGCCAGTACGAGGCCATGAGCTGATACGTGACGCGGCCGAAGACGAGCACAGAGTCGCCAGAGGCGTTCTCCGCGGTGAAAGTCTCGAATTCAGGATCATCGCTGCCGGTGTAGGCCCATTGCATGGAGGAGGAGGCATCGACAAAGCAGCCGTCGAGTGAGACATGGTTGAAGACGATGAGCTTGCGCAACGGAGGCCTCTCTTGACGGACAGCAAGGGATGGCTGCGAACAACCCACGCATCATGGACCATCAAGGGTGGAACGGGCAATGGAAAACAGGGAACAGGTTTCAGGAGTCAGAGTCAGGGTTCTGCGTACCAACCCTTGCTGCGCAGGGATGCGGCAACCGCTTCTGTGGCTGATGAGCGCTGGCCATCCGCCGCTATCAGAAACCTCCCAGCAGATAGGCCACCACTAGAATCAGCAACACAGTGCCAAGCCCTATGCCTGTGCCTCCGCCTGCGCCCCACCGGTTGTAGCCGTAGTATCCACCGCCTCCGGCGAAAACGAGCACCAGAACAATGATGAGTAGGATGAGCATCTCAGATCCCCTTTCTCACTCCGGGCTGCAACTTCTGCCCCGAGGAGCCAGCCTTCAGGTTCACTCACTTTCCTCAACGATGCTGTACAGGATTGCTCACACTTGAAGGGCGTCGTTGTTTCCCGCCTGAGCATTTCTGAACAGTCTTGATCTGACTTCACCCTTCACAATCGCTTCAGGTATCCAGTTGTCCCCGCAATTAGCCTCTTGCCGTTGCGGATATTCAATCTAATGGAGGACGCAATGTATTTCGATTTTACAAATCCCCAAGTGATCATTGATGGGTCTGTTCTCGCCTTTGCTATTACTACCGCCTTTGCGACATTCCTTGACATCCGCTGGAATAGAAAGCTGCCGATTCGCGATCTCGGCTCCGACCGCGACGACAATGATGGGGCGAGCAATCCATACGCGCGCCACGCGGATTTGAGCGTCAGTGGTCTGGGTACCGCTGAGGAGCGTATTACGTTCCGCGTGAAGACACGGCAGAACTGACCTTCCCTCGAAAAGGCGGGTGGCCCTGTCTTGAATTTGACTGTTGATCCAGACACGTGTGGGTTCGTGCTTTCCCACCGATCGCGCGATATCGCTGCGCGAAGAGTACCCGGGCTTGTGCTGCGCGCGGCATCGCAGATGCAAAAGCAGGTCCTCCGCTCGGCTCGGGATGACATCATCCTCTTGTGGGCGCACGTGGATTGTGAAAGCGCGTGTAGGATGCAGCGGGAGGAGAGTGCGATGAGTGTGGTGCTGGTGACGGGTGGATCGGGGTTTATTGCGGGGCACGCGATTCTGCAACTGCTGGCTGCCGGGCACACGGTGCGGACAACGGTACGCGATTTGAAACGTGAGCCGGAGGTGCGGGCACTGTTTGCGGCCAATGGCGCGGTGGCGCCGGGCGCTGCGCTGCGCTTCTTTGCGGCAGACCTGATGCGCGATGCGGGATGGCGTGAGGCGGCGGAGGGGTGCGAGTTTGTGCTGCACGTCGCGTCACCTTTTCCGCCGGGCACGCCGCGGGACGAGAATGAGTTGATACGGCCGGCGCGGGATGGGGCGCTGCGCGTACTGCGCGCGGCGCGGGACGCAGGGGCGAAGCGCGTGGTGCAGACCTCGTCGTTTGCGGCGATCGGGTACGGGCGCGGCGAGATCGACCGGCCGTTTAACGAGCGGGACTGGACCGATCCGGATGGGCCGGGGGTGACGTCGTATTCGAAGTCGAAGACGCTGGCCGAGCAGGCGGCGTGGGAGTTCATCAAGCGCGAGGGCGGCGGGCTGGAGCTGGCGACGGTGAACCCGGTGATGGTGTTTGGGCCGGCGCTGAGCGCGGATTATGCGACGTCGATTCTACTGGTGAAGAGGTTTCTGGATGGGTCGATTCCGGCGCTGCCGCGGATGGAGATGGGGGTGGTGGATGTGCGCGATGTGGCGGCGCTGCACCTGCTGGCGATGACCGCTCCGGCGGCGAAGGGCGAGCGGTTTCTGGCGACGGCTGGGGATTTTCTCTCGTTGAAGGAGATGTGCGGGGTGCTGCGGCGGGAGCTGGGAACGAGGGCGCGGCGCGCTCCCACGCGAGAGCTGCCGGACTGGGTGGTGCGGCTGGTGGGGTTGGCTGACCGCAGTGTGCGGCAGCTGGGGCCGGAGCTGGGCATGCACAAGACCGCCACGAGCGCGAAAGCTGAACGCATGCTGGGGTGGACTGCGCGGCCTGCCGCGGAGGCGCTGGTGTCGGCTGCGGAGAGTCTGTTTCGGCTGGGTGTGGTGAAGGGATAGGGATCAGCGGTCAGGGGGCGTAGTTCATAGTTCACAGTGGACTGAGATGGGATCGTGCTTTCCCATCGTTGCTGCGCAAGGATGCACCCGCGTTCGTGCTACTGCTTCTTGTGCATAGCTGGTGGACGGACCAGCTGGCCTGCGGACGATGCGTAGAGGTTGTGGGTGGTGATGTAGTCGCGTACAGGCGCGGGCAGGGCGTGGTGGCGGTCGGGATCGCGGAGGTCGCGTCGGAGGTCGGAGGCGCTGATGTCGACGTGGAGGCCGGGGAGCAGGTAGAGAGGCGCGGTGGCCCCGGCGGGGTTGCGCAGCAGGGCGCGGCGGAGGTCGACGCCGTGGGACGCGTGGACGGGCGTGGGTGGCTCGGCGAGCGTGATGCCTGCGGGTAGGAACGGGGTGAGGTCGGAGAGAGGCTGGCCGGGACGCGCTGCGACAACAAGCGATGCGACGAAGGGAATCTCAGCGCCGTGATGCCAGTGGGCCAGGCCGAGGAAAGAGTCGGCGCCGATGAGGCAGAAAAGCTCGGAGTTGGCGGTCAGGGTGGCGCGCAAGGCGTGGAGCGTGTCGACTGTGTAGTTGGGCCGGACGGCGGGGGCGTCGATGAGCGAGAGCTGGAAGGCTGGCTCGTCGGCGATGGCCAGGCAGGTCATGGCGACGCGGTGATCGAACGAGGCAGTGGAGCCTTTGGGCTTGAGCGGCTGCGCGCCGACGGGAGCGAAGAAGACCGTGTCAAGGGCGAGTGCGGTGCGCGCCGCGCGGGCCACGGCGAGATGGCCCAGGTGGGGCGGGTCAAAACTGCCGCCGAAAAAGGCAATGCGCGGAGCCGGGGCCATGCGTTCATGGTAGCGCGGCGCGTGGGAATTGGTAGCGCACGCTTATGGGACGCATGCTGCGCCTCCCAAAAGTAACGTGACCGGGGTGTTAGGGGTAGTGGTCGCGAGTACATTGCTTGAAAAGGTAATCACGGTAGGATGTTACCCACCATCCCCAGCTTCCGCAGGAGTATTTGGCGGGGCGCGCGGCGGCAGTTGGCCGGATCGAGATGGGGACCCTCGGGCCAGAAGGAGCGTGCGCGTGAACGCAATCGAAGATACACAGGACCGGCGCAGTATTGTTTCGGACACTCTGCAAAAGCTGGAAGAGAAGGCACGGCGACTGCGGGAGAAGATCAATCTGCTGGAGGCAGGGCAGCAGGTGGACCGCAGCGTTGCCGCCGCTGAACTGACGGAGCTGCTGGACCTGAGCCAGAATCTGCGGGACGCGATCAGCTCAGAGGACAGTGGGGCGGAATGGCGCTCAAAGGAAGAGTTGCAGGCTCTGGTGACGCGACTGGATGAGGTGGCGGTGAGACGGCAGCGGTATCTGGACCTGGCGCAGCGGCTGGAGTCGGGCACGGTGATGCACCGGCGGGAGCGGACGCGCGAGGAGCGGCTGCGGGAACGCGATGCGGCAGTGGCCGAGCTGATGGAGATTTCAGGGCAGTCGCTGGTTCCGGAGTTGCCGGGGCCGGAGGCGAGTACATGGCTGGAGTGGGCATGCAACCTGGACGACAGCGTGGCAGATCCGGACCTGAAAGTGCTCAAGATGTTCTTTCCGCGGCTGGACGACTTTGTCCGGCAGATGGAAATCGAGATGTGGCACGACGGTGCGCTGGAGCATGAGGAAGCGCAGGCCGTCGAGCCCACGAAGATTCACGTGGTGCAGCAGAAGGAAGCGTTGGCTGTGACCGAAGCCGCGGTTGAGCCGGCTGTGGAAGCGACGGAGCCTTTGGCCGTGGACCCAGTGGCGCATGAGCCTGCAGTGGCAGAGCCGGAGGCGCTGGAGTTTGTGGCGGCGGCTGAGTTGATGGAAGAGCCACAGCATCCGGCGCCCTCGGGGGAGCACGGATTTCTGCCTGCGGATGAGGTGGAGTGCCTGGCGCTCTACCTGGCGAAGGGACGGTGGGAATCGAAGTTCACGCGCCCGGTGCGGGCTTTGGTGGCGGCATCGCACTGGCTGACGCCGTGGGACCAGAATCCGTTGATGTATCCGGGCGGCGGGATTGCCGCGGAGATTGGCTACATTGGCAGCGAGGCGCTGGAGCCGATGAGCGCGGTGCAGGCGCAGATGGCGGTGGCGGCGAGCGACGATCTGCTGCTGCTGACGGGCGGCGCGGACCTGTTGCGCTGGAGCCTGGAGCACACGGAGCCGGAGCGCGCGGACGCGATGGCGGCGGTGCGGCGGCTGAGCGAGTTGCAACTGCGGAAATGGTTCGGCGAGGTGTTCAAGATTGAACTCGCGGAGCCGCAGGTACAGGACATGTACCGGCTGACGTACGGAATTCCGCTGCTGGTGGGCGAGTTGCACCGGAGAGTGGTCCCGCTGCATGACTCGCCGCCGACGTGGCTGGGCTTCGCGATCTGGACGCGGGTGAAGACAGCGTTTGACGAGCATCTGCCCGTGCTGGCGCAGGACCTGAAAGACGGGCATCCTGCGGTGCGGCTGACGGACCGCGAGCGGGCGATTCTGAAGATGGTGGTGCTGGCCAGCGACAACTCGACAGAAGAGACGCTGCTGGCGAACCTGATGGAGAACTGGCACACCTATCGGCACAAGGAGCTGGCGCCGTTGAGCTCAGCGGACGAGACCAGCGTGCGGCTGCTCGAGATGCTGGGCTTGCTGCCGATGCGGGAAGAGTGGGCGTCGCGGCCATTGAAGGCCCTGGTGCCCGTGGATGCGGACGATCCAATCCGGCAGATTGTGACTTACCTGTAAGCGAGAAGCAGAGAGAGGGGCGCGGCGTTGGCCGCGCCCCTCTTTTTTGTGCGGAAAGAGCGATGGATGGTGGACTAGGAAAGCGGCGGGCCGAGAAGCTCCATTCCGTAGCTCTGCATCAACTTTTCAGTGCCTGCGAAGTCGGGCTGGCTCAGACCCTTGTTGAGCGCAGTGACATCCTCAAAGAAACGGTCGAGGCCTGCGGGAGTGACCATGACGAGGATGTGGGCGACTTGCTCGTGGAAGTTCTGGAAGGCGTGCGCTGTGCCGCGCGGTGCGAAGGCGGAAGCGCCTGCGCCCGCAGTGATGCGCTGCTCATCCACCTCGAAGGTGAGCTCGCCGTCGAGGATGTAGAACCACTCATCTTCGCGGGAGTGGCGATGCAACGGCGGACCGCTGAGCCTGGGAACATCGAGGTGCACGACGGCCACGGCGTCTCCGGTGTCGGCACCGGCGAGCTTGACCAGGCCGGGTTGGCCGAGCACATTGAGGGGTTCGTTGAGGCGGTTGTCCTGCGGTCCCACCACGAGCGTCTTGAGTCGTTGGTCGATGGATGTCATTGAGTACGGCCTCCTTTTTTTGCTTTCCTGGTTGGGGAAAATTGGGGTTTGGATTGCTGGCGGTGGAGCGTCTGGAGCAGCGACTGCGCGGCCCAGGATGCTGCGGCGATGGCTTCAGAAGCAGACAGGCCGCCGCGGTCGTGCAACATTTGCCAGAAGGGCGCGGAGTGAATGCCGTTGAACACGGCGCGTATCTGACGGCGTTCCACTGCGCTGAGGCCTTGGGTCGCATCGCGCAGGCTACGGTCAAAACTGGCCCTGCCTTCGCTGGCGCCACGAGCGCGCACGCGGGCGCCGGCGGGCGACTCCATCACGGCGCGAATCAGCTTTTCGTTCTGATCGAAGGCGCGATAGAGAACGCCAATGCTGGGAACAATCTGCGCTTCCTCGGTGGGGAAGACGGTTCCGGAATGCTGACGGACCTGCAGCCAGAGGGCTTCATACATGTCAGACTGCGCGGGGAAATAGCGGTAGACGGTGCGTGCGCCGACGCCTGCGGCCTTCGCGACGGCTTCATGCGAGAAGGGCCGGTCAGGATGCTCAACCAGCAACTCGAAGGCGGCGGAGAGGATATAGTCACGCGTGGCGGTGGCCTGTTTCTGCCGCAATGAGGCTTTGTCAACTGCCATGACAGTACACTGCCATCTATGACAGATCACTGTCAATAGAAAATTCTGCGTACCGTAGGTTACGCGGTGAAGTGGGTGCGGACGAGGCTGATGAAGGCCTGCATGGCGGGCGAGATCCATTTGTCGCGGTGCCAGACGATTCGGGTGGAGACGTCGAGCGAGTGACCGGCCCAGCGGAGCGCTTTGAGCTGGTGCTGTCGCAGTTCGCGCGCTATGACGACGGCGGGAAGCAAAGCGATGCCCATGCCGACGAGGACGCACTGCTTCATGGCTTCAATGCTGGAGAACTCGGTGATGTGGCCGGGGCGTACGTCCTGCAGGGCGAGAGCGCGCTCAAGGCAGAGACGGTATCCGCAGCCTGCCTCGGTGAGCAGGAGAGGCTGACCTGCGAGGTAAGAGGGGCGTACGGTGCGGCGGGCGGCGAGAGGATGCGCGCAGTCACTGAAGAGAACGATGCGTTCGGTTTGCAGAGCGAGGAACTGAAGAGCGGGGTTGGAGACCTCGTCGCCCATGGTGAAGGTGAGGTCGAGCTTGCCGGAGTCGAGCTCGCCGAGGAGAGGGTTGCCGAACTGACCGCGGAAGACGATTTCGACGTTGGGATAACGGCGACGGAAGACGCGGAGGATGGACGGCAGGCGGTAAGTCAGGAGGCTTTCCGGCGCTGAGATTTGGAGGCGCGAGCGGGCCGGCGGGTCCGACGGTGGTGCTTTCCCAGGTCTCGGAATCGAGACCTGGGAAAGCCTTGTTTGTGCTGAAGGTTGGGGCTCTCTTTGCGTGCTCTAGTTGGCACGGAGGGCGACCATGGGGCTGATGCGGGAGGCGCGGCGGGCGGGCAGGAGTCCCGAGACGGCGGCGACGGCGAGCAGCGCGACGGCCATGGCGACGTAGGTGGCGGCGTCCCAGGGCGAGGTGGCGAAGAGCAGCGAGGCGATGAGGCGCGTGGCGGCGACGGAGGCCACGGAGCCGATGACCACTCCGATGAGCGCAAGGCGCACGGTGCCGACGAGAACCTGGCGCTGGACGAGTCCGGCGCTGGCTCCGAGGGCCATGCGTATGCCGATCTCCTGCGTCTGGCGGGTGACGGAGTAGGAGATGACGCCGTAGATGCCGAGCGCGGCGAGCAGCAGGCCGAGGGCAGCGAAGGTGGCGACGAGGAGCATGAAGAAGCGGCGCGGCGAGTTGGCGTGATCCACAAGAGTGATGAGCGGGCGGAACTCGGCGGCGGTCTGCTTTGGGTTGAGTTCGCGGAGAGTGCGCAGGACGGCGTTGGCGAGCGTGGCAGGCGGGAGCTGGGTGCGAATCACGAGTTCCGCGCCGTAGGGGGTGGTCTGCGTGGCGGGATAGTAGATCTGCCAGCCGGTCTGGGCCTCGGTGGATTCTTCGCGGACGTTATCGACGACGCCGATGACGCGGAGGGGCTGGCCGGGGCCGTTGTCGAGAAGCTGGCCGACGGCATCGTTGTTGGGCCAGTGGGTGAGCGAGGCGAGGTAGTGGGCGTAGCCGGAGTCGATGAGGACGACGGGCTCGCTCTTTGGGCCGTCGGACCAGGCGATGTCGCGGCCGGTGAGGCGGGTGCCCATGGCGCGGATGTAGCCGGGAGAGACGACGTAAACGAGGGGTCCGGCGGGTTGCTTGTCTGGCGGTTTGATGCCCTTGGGCAGCGGGAGGCCCCAGGAGCGGTTACGGTCGAGGGGCAGATAGTCGCTGATGCCGGCGGCCTGCACGCCGGGGATGGCGGATACGCGGTCGATGACCTGGCGGAAGATGGCGGTGCGCTTCTGCGCTCCCAGCGATCCGTCTTTGTCTCCGGGAACATTGTCGTCGTAGTCGACTTTGATGGCGGCGGCGCGGGCGGGCTCGAAGCCGAGGTCGACGTCGAGCACATGCATGAAGCTGCGCAGCAGGAGGCCCGCGCCGACGAGCAGGACGCAGGCGAGAGCCACCTCAGAGACGACGAGAACGGAGCGGACACGCTCGTGTTTGCGGCCGAGGCCGGAGCCGGGACCGGAGTCTTTGAGCGTCTCCTGCAGATTGCCGGCGGCCATGCGGATGCCGGGGACGAGTCCGAAGACGACGGCGGCGGTAACCGCGATGAGCAGGGTCCAGCCAAGGGCGGCTCCGTCGATGCGGAGCAGATGAAGCAAGGGCAGGGCGACGGCTCCCTGATGGGCGAGCCAGTGGAGCACGATGGCGGCGAGCAGCAGGCCGAAGAAGGCTCCGGCGGCGGAGAGGACCAGGCTTTCGGTGAGCAACTGGCGGACGATGCGGGCGGGGCCTGCGCCGAGGGCGCTGCGCATGGCGAACTCCTTGCCGCGAGCGGCGGCGCGGGCGAGGAGGAGATTGGAGAGATTGACGCAGGCGATGAGCAGGATCATGCCGACGGCGGCCCAGAGGACGACGAGCGAGCGACGGAGGCGGCCGCTGACGTAGTCCTTAAGGGGAACAGGGACGACGGAGCCGGTGTAGCTGCCGCAGGACTGAGGCTGCTTGTTGTTCCAGCACATGTGGGGCGCGGCGGCGGCAGCGTCCTGCTGGGCCTGGGCGAGGGAGATGCCGGGTTTGAGGCGGCCGAGGAAGGTGATGATGTTGCCCCAGTTGCGCGGAGGGCCGTAGAGGTTTAGGGGCGTGATAGCGTCAATGCGCGCGCCGGGCTGGAAGACAGCGCCGAAGTCAAAAGCAGCGGGCAGGACGCCGATGACAGTGGTCTGACGGCCGTTGATGTCGAAGGCCTTGCCGACGATGTTGGGGTCGGCGTTGAACTGCGTGCGCCACCAGGCGTCGGACAGGATGATGACGGGGGGCGCGCCGTTGAGGGCGTCGGCGGGGGTGAAGGCGCGGCCCATGGCGGGCTGCACGCCGAGGACCTGGAAGAAGTTGGCGATGACGTCAATGCCGGTGGCGGGGATGGGCGCGCCGCCGCGGTTGAGGCTGAGATTGCCGGGGCTGGAGAAGGCGAAGTAGCCGGTGACGTCCTGATAGGAGCGGGTGTACATGCGGAACTCGTCGTACGCGTCGGTGGAGTAGGTGGCGCAGGAGAGGCCGCAGGCGCTGGGCGGCGGCGCGATCCAGACGAGCTGCTGCGCAGCGGGAAACGGCAACGGGCGCAGCATGAGGGTGTTGACGACGCTGAATACGGCGATGTTGGCACCGATGCCAAGGGCGAGGATGAGAACGGCGACGGCGGTGAAGCCGCGGTCGCGGCCGAGAGTGCGGAGAGTGTATCGCAGGTCCTGCAAGAGAATGTCGAGACTCATAAGCCCTCGCGTGGTGCGGTGGTGTTCGCGTGCCTGCTGGATGCCGCCGAAGTGGAGGAGAGCCTGGCGGCGGGCTTCGGCCGGGGAAAGGCCGCTTTGGATGTAGTCGTCGATGGCCAGGTCGATGTGGGCGGCCAGTTCGGCGTCGAGGTCGCGATCGAGCGTGCGGCGGCGGAAGACAGCAAAGACGCGCGCGGCGGCGCGGCGGAGGCGGCTCATGCGGGAGTCGCCTCCTCGTCGGGATCGGCGCTCATGGCGAGGACGCGGTCCATGACGCCGGAGAGGCGCTGCCAGTAGTGGGCGTCAGCGGTGAGCTGCTGCTGGCCTGCTGGGGTGAGGGCGTAGAACTTTGCCTTGCGGTTGTTGCCGGAGACGCCCCAGGAGGAGGCGATCCAGCCGCGCTGCTCAAGCCGGACGAGGGAGGCGTAGATGGTGCCCTGGTTGAGCAGGACCTCGTTGCCGCTGACCTGCTCAATGCGGCGGGCGATGCCGTAGCCGTGGAGCGATCCCATGGCGGCGAGGGTCTGGAGGACCATCAGGTCGAGAGTTCCCTGAAGAAGATCGAGCTTGTCGGCGGTCACGCTGCCTCCTGTGGGCTTGCCACAGGAGGAGCATATACCAGTTCCTGTGGGAGGACCACAGGAAAAAGTCGGGATCGGGTTTCAGGTGTCAGGAGGATTGGGCGGCGCGGGCTTGGAGAGCGCGTTGGCGGTTTGGCTACAACCGAAGATCCGTGCCTACATCGGCGTTTCAGGGGAGTAATCTCGAATATCACGTGCAAGCGGCCCTCGATGAGTGATTTACCTGTTCTCGCCAACCGAAGATTACTCGAGGCAGATTGGCTAACATTACGCTGTCAATCCAAGGATGGCCCCCTGCGCAACCCGAGGCAACAGATTCAGACTCGATTACAGCTAAAGGAAGGGTGATGCGCTGAAATGATCAGTACGCTGAAAGGATGCACATGAACACCCGCCCAAACCGCCGTGAAGCCATGAGGTGGCTGTTTTCGGCGTCGCTCGCAACCTTGGCGGCGGAGAAGCTGAGTGCCGGCACATCGGTCCTGCATGATGAGGCTCGTAAGGTTAACTTCAACTCTGTAGGCAGCCGAATTCAGAAATCGATTGGCCGAGGGGACGCGACCGGAGTCGCTGTCGCAGTGGTACAAGGCGGGCGGATCGTCTGGGAGGAAGGTTTTGGTTGGGCGAATCGGGAAGCGGGTGTCAAGGCGACACCTCATACCCCATTCAGCCTGGCCTCCATCACCAAGCCGTTCACAGCGACCACGATCATGACATTGGTGGCTGAAGGAAAGCTGGCCCTGGATGAGCCCGCGAATAAATACCTCCCTGGATGTCAACTCGTAGGCACCGCCCGCAACGCGGAAGGGGTGAGTGTCCGGTTACTTGGTGCGCACGCCAGCGGCCTGCCGGGTATTTTTGAGTGCTATGGAGCGAAAGAACGGGGCCTCGTCCCGAGTCCTGAAACACTTCTTGAGACGTATGGCCGGCTGGCGTACCCCCCGGCAACCTGCTATGAGTACAGCAATCTCGGATTTGCAGCCCTGAACGCAATTGCTTTGACCCTTACGCAAACCGATCTGGGAGCACTTATGCAGCGAAGAGTAATTGCGCCCCTTGGTCTGAACGACAGCTTTTTCGGCACTGACACTGTTAGAGTCAAGAGCGGCGCCGGGCGCTACGATGCGCATGGTCGTCTTATTCCGCACTACACCACATCCACGGCTGCTTCGGGCGAGATGTATGCGAGCGCTCATGATCTTGCCTGCTTTGCCCTCTTCAATATGCGCCAACGAGCGAAAGGCCACGCGGCGATTCTCAGCGAGAATGACCTGGAGGAATTGCATCGGCCCGTCTTCGCCGGTCCATCGGGTGTGGCGACCACATTTGGCTGGTTCAGGAGCCGCACCACTTCTGGCATTCCCTTTTTGTTCAAGAGCGGCGGCGATCCGGGGGTCGCCAACAGGATGTGCTTTGTTCCGTCGAAAGACCTGGCCTGCGTCGTCGTCACAAATCGGTCGAACGGGTGGGAGCTAGCCTGTAACGTGTGCGATGAAGTGCTTACGAACTATCTACCCGACTGGCATCGCCCCCTGGAAGACTGCGGCTTTCCAAGCAAACCCTTCGTTGCAACTCCAGCATGGAGAGGACGATGGCAGGGATTGCTTGAAGGCGGTGGCGCCCATATGTCAGTAGAACTCATTATTCACTCGGACGATTCGGCGACGCTGGCAATCGGGAGCGGTCGAGCGGAAGAAGTCACAGAGCTGAGGTTGGAGGGTGAAGCATTTACAGGGTTGTGCACCGGGAATATCGATGCGCCAGATGCGGTGAGAACCGGAGCCAGGACGCTTCAAGTCAAACTGCTTCCGGTTGACAATCGGTTGCTTGGCAGAGTGTTTGACATTGCAGGTGACCCGAACATCAAGAATGTAAGGCTGCCTTTTGTACTCACTTTGTCTCGAAGTTGATCTGCCGATCGGTCCGGATGAGCACTGATGTCGGCTAGAATGCACTTCAGTCAACGCATAATCGCTGATTCACTCAAGGACTTGGATCGGGAACTATAAGTCGGCTTGTGGGCGGCGGGTGCGCGCGGCCTTCGATTAGTGCTACGACGTTAGCCGATCCAGGCTGCTGCACTTATCGAAGTGAGTCAGGCTGGGGTGCTGGCGGATGGGCGTTTGTGCGTGCTGGTGCGCGGGAGTTACTTGGCGGATTGAGCGCGGGATTCGGCTTCGGCTAGCCAGCCGCGGCGGAGCTTCTCCTGCGGGATGGAGGAGAGGTAGGGCTTGATGTCGAGGATGGGTGTGCCGTCGAGCATGTCGACGCCGCGGACGCGGAGGGTGCCGCCGTCGCGGCCGAGCAGTTCGACGACGGTGAGGGCGATGGGGTTGGGGCGGCGCGGGGAGCGCGAGGCGAAGACGCCGTGGGCGCGGTCGTCGGTGGGCGGGCGGCTGACGAGGTCGTAGCCGTCGGCGCGGTCAAAGACCCAGAGGACGTAGAGATGAGAGAAGCCCTCGATGTCGGTGAGGCCGGGCTCGAAGTCGCGGAGGATCTCGATGGTGCCTTCGGCGGGGTGCTGCGCGCCGAGGCCGCGGGGGATTTCGGAGGCGGCTTTGTAGGGGCTGTGGACGTAACCGATGGGCTGAGGAGTGAACATGGGAACACCTCTGGCCTTGATTCTAAGTGAGGGCGCGGTCGAGGTGGGTGTAGCCGCCGTCGACGACTAAGTGCTGGCCGGTGGTGTGGGCGGATTGGGTGGGCGAGAGAAGGAAGACGGCGGCGGCGGCGATCTCGGAGTCGAGGGTCATGCGGTGGCCGAGGGGGATGCGGCTGTTGATGCGGGCGAGTTCGGCGGCGGGGTCGCCGAGGGTCGAGAGCCAGCGGCGATAGAGGGGCGTCATGACTTCAGCGGGGAGGATGGCGTTGACGCGGACGTTGTGGGCGGCGAGCTCGGCGGCCCACTCGCGGGTGAGGGAGAGCTGTGCGCCTTTGCTGGCGGCGTAGCCGGAGGTGTTGCCCTGGCCGGTGAGGGCGATCTTGGAGCTGATATTGACGATGGCGCCCTGGGTTCGCCTGAGCGCGGGCAGGGCAGCATGGGCGAGGGCGTAGTTGTGGATGAGGTTCTTTTGCAGGCTTTGGACGAAAGCCTCGACGGAGCCACTTTCGAGGCCAACACCGTCGTTGATGCCGGCGTTGTTGACGAGGCCGTAGATGTCGCCGTGGGCGGCGAGGATTTCGGCGATGGCGGACTCGCAGCGGGCAGTGTCTTCGAGGTGGACTTCGACGAAGTGGCAGGCGGGGTTGCCGGCGTGTTCGGCGAGAAAGGGCTCGACGTTGGCGGAGCGGCGGGCGAGGACGACGACGCGCGCGCCTTCGGCGAGGCAGGCGCGGGAGATGGCGGCGCCAATGCCTGCGCCGCCTCCGGTAACGACGATGAGCTTGTCAGTGAGAGCGAGATCCATTGGGGGGAAGTATAGGCGGAGCGAGTGGTCAGTGAACAGTGGACAGTGGTTAGTTCACTGCGGCGGGGTGGGGGTTGTGTTTCCCATCCTTCGCCAGAAACGAGGCGAAGGATGGGCACTCATGGCCGTGCTGGCCGCAGCACCGCAAGAGCAACTGCAGGTCATTTGCTCCGCACAGAATGACGCTTGCTATTGGGGGAGAAAGAATCAGGGCTTCAGCCCCTGATTCCCCTGGTTGTATTGGGAAGAGATTTTTGTTTAGGTGAGGTTGGCCATGACCAGCATGCGGGGTTCGGTCATTTCTTCTATAGCGGAGCGGATGCCTTCGCGGCCCAGTCCGGAGTCTTTGACGCCGCCGTAGGGCATGGGGTCGAGGCGCCAGCTTGGGGTGTCGCCCACGATAAGTGCGCCGACCTCGAGCTCGCGGTAGGCGGTGAGGATGCGTCCGGCGTCGCGCGTGAGAAGACCGGCCTGCAGGCCGTAGCGGGAGCGGTTGACCTCAGCGAGGGCGTCTTCGAAGTCGTCATACGGTTCGATGAGGACGACGGGGCCGAAGACTTCTTCGTCGCGGATCTTCATGCCGGGCTGCGTGCCGGTGAGGATGGTGGGCGTGACGACGGAGCCTTTGCGCTCGCCTCCGGAGACGAGCTTGGCCCCGGCGGCGACGGCTTCCTTGATCCAGGACTCGACGCGCTCGGCCTCGGCGACGGAGATGAGCGGTCCGACCTCGGTGGCTTCGAGAGCGGGTTCGCCGGCGGGCATGTGGGCGGCGAGCTCGACGACCTTCCACAGGAAGGTTTGGAAGATGCGGCGCTCGACGAAGACGCGCTGCACGCTGATGCAGGACTGGCCGGCGTAGTTGAACGCGGCGTGGGTGGTGCGGACGGCAGCCTCGTCGAGGTCGGGCCAGTCGGAGTGGAGGATGAGGGCGGCGTTGCCGCCGAGCTCGAGCAGGGTGCGCTTGCGGCCGGAGTGGGCCTTGAGCTCCCAGCCGACATGCGCCGAGCCGGTGAAGCTGACGAGCTTGATGCGGTCTTCCTTTTCGGCGAGCCAGGCGGTGTCTGCATTGGAGAGCGTAAGGATGGCGAGGGCTTCCTCGGGCCAGCCGGCCTTGAGAATTACTTCGCCGAGAGCGAGCGCGGTGAAGGGGGTTTGCGGCGCGGGCTTGAGGATGAGCGGGCAGCCGGCGGCGATGGCGGGCGCGGCCTTGTGGGCGACGAGGTTGAGGGGGAAGTTGAAGGGCGTGATGGCGAGGACCGGGCCGACTGGGAAGCGCTGCACGAGGCCCCAGCGGTTCTCGTTGCCTTCGGTGAGGTCGAGGGGGATGGACTCGCCGCCGAGGCGGACGGCTTCTTCAGCGGCGGTCTTGAAGGTGAGCACGGAGCGGTCGACTTCAGCGCGGGCGAGGCGGATAGGCTTGCCGGCCTCAGCGACAATGAGCTGAGCGAAGCGCTCCTTTTGCTCGATGAGTGCGGCGGCGATGTCTTCGAGGATTTCGCGACGCTTCCAGCGGGGAAGGGCGCGCGTGCGGCGGAGGCTGGCGGCGGCGTGATTCACGGCCTGGCGTGCATCGGCGCGCGTGGCCACGGTGACGCGGCCGACGAGGCCCTGGTCCCAGGGCGAACGGACTTCCATTGCTTCGCCATCGATCCACTCTTTGCCGCACAGCAGGAAACCGGTCTGCGTTCCCGGACGCATCTTCATGGGGGGAGCTCCTTCAGATCTCTGCAGACGATGGTACTAGGGCCAGTTCCCCCGAAGCGAGCGAAGGCGCTAGGGGTGCGGCGGAGTTTGCAGCGCTGGCGGGGCGGCGGTGTGCACGAAGTCGACGAGGGATTGCGGCGTGGAGAGCTTCTGCTGGAGGAGGGCGGCGATGATGTCGTGCTCGATGGACGCGGGCGTGTCGCCGGGGATGTCGATGCCCTGCTGCTGGCCGGGGAAATGGACGAGGAAGGCGGGGCTATCGTCGGAGAAATTCGCGGCGATGCGCTCTTCCTCAGGTGTCCAGAACTGGCCGCCCTTCCAAATGGGAACGCGCCAGGAATGATCAGAGGAGACGATCACAGTGGTGTGGGCGGCGTCCGGCGTGTTGCGGATTTGCTGCAGAAGTCGACCGAGGGTGTCGTCGGCGAGAGTCAGGTTGTCGAAATAGTTGCCGCAGGAGCAGAGCTGGTGGGTGGTGCGGTTGTAGATGCCGGGCGGATGGGGCACGGGGAGATGCAGGAAGACGAAGTGGATCTTGTCGTTCGCGATGAGCTTCTGTCCCTGCTCGAGGATGTTTGTGAAGTCCCTTCGGTTCTGGTCGAGCAGGCCGGTTTTGAGCGTGCGGGTTTCTCCAAAGAAGAGGCGGAAGAAGAAGCGGGGAATGACGAACGAGTTGGCGAGGGGGGACTTGTGGTGGGAGGCGCCGATGCGCTGAATGGGGAGCATGTCCTGAATTCCGGGCGCCCAGGTACAGGCGGTGAGGACGGAGTGGAAGATGCGGCAGTAGGGGTTGTACCAGCCGGAGACGCCGGGGTTCCACCCGTTCGCCTGCGCGAGGCCAAACAAGGTGTTCGCGGGATCGTACGGATGCCACTGGTGCTGCACGGGGTCTTCTGTGAGCAGATCGCCGTTCATGCTGCTCTTGATGCCTTCGAGGCGGATGCCGGCGAGGAGAGCCGGAATAACCATCTCGGTTTTTGATCCGCTCGGCAGGACGTTGGTGAACGTGACGCTTTGGCGGCGGAATGCAGCGAGATTGGGATACGTCGCGCCGGGGATGGGGTGGTCGAAGACGAGGTCGTGAGAGAGCTCATCCAGCATGACCCAGACGACGCGCTGGCTGGGGCCCGGCTCAGGGAGTGCGGCGGAGTGGTCAGCGCCGGGAACCGGATGGAGGAAAGCGAGATAGACGAGATTGGGTACAACCCAAAGGGCGCAGGTGGAGAAGGAGGCCAGCCCGAGGCGCAGTCCGCGTGCCAGAGCGAACACTGCGTTGGGACGGAGCAGGACGAGCACGGTGGCGAACATGGGGATGGAGAAGTTGAGGCCGAGCAGGATGG
This sequence comes from Acidobacteriaceae bacterium UBA1795, assembly GCA_002314435.1. GTDB lineage: Bacteria > Acidobacteriota > Terriglobia > Terriglobales > Acidobacteriaceae > Telmatobacter. Next base: position 86,644 of record DCFV01000121.1, read on the forward strand.
TCTGGGAGCGGTCCAGCGCTGGCTCAAGGTGCGCCATGATGCCGACGGGGGGCAACAGGGACAGGAAGATGAGGATGGCGGTGGCGGACCACCAGATCACGGTCCCGGAGAGAAAGGCGACGGCGAGGGCGCGGAACGGGGGCTCGAGGCGGGGCACGCGCAGGAAGATGACCCATCCAACGAGAAAGACTGCCACGGCGTCGATGCCGATGCCGAGGATGATGGAGGAAAGCGAGCGGGGATTGTGGAGCAGGTACGTTCCGCCGGGATAGAGCAACTGCGCGCTAAAGGGCAGGAGCAGGAGCAGAGCTGTACCAGTGAGCTCAAAAACCCATCGAGGCTTCATGCCTGTTTCTCCACGAGCCAGAGGGTGCGGCCGTAGAGCAGTTGCTCCCGGGTGCGGATGGCGAACTGCTGGGCGAGTTGCTGGGCGAAGTAGTCCTCAGTGAGGTGGGCGTAGAGGGGCTCGCGGCCGCGGCAGAGGCTGACGAACTGCGGGTCAGTGGTGGGGATCCACTCGATGATCGCGCTGCGGGTGGTGATGTCTGCGAGCTGGTCGAGGATGGCGGGGAGAGGAATCTGATCGGACACGAGAAGGTGATGGAGGACGCCGAGCATGAGGACGCAGTCGAAGCGGCCGCGGGCGCGATCGAGGAGGCTGGAACACTCGCTGTTTTGCCAGCCGACGGCGGGGGTGGGGCGGGCGAAGTCGGCGACGAGGGGGAGGATGGGCAGCTTGTCGCGGACGGCCGTCTGCCAGTTAAGCTCGGTGGCCTGCACGTCGGAATCCCATGCGACGACCTCGGCACCGGCGGAGGCGGCGATGCGCGAAAAGACGCCGGTGTTGGCGCCGACATCGAGGACGTGGGCAGGGCGTGC
>DCFV01000184.1 GCA_002314435.1 Acidobacteriaceae bacterium UBA1795
CTGTGATTCAGACGTAAGCGGACCGGGCGGCGGCCGGGCCGCGGTGACCGCCGGCCAAGTTCGGGGTGGCGGCGAGCGGCTACCGGGAGGGGCTGGCTCGTAATCGGTGCGGGCCGGCGGGCGATCCGGGACCGTAGCCCGGGAGGTTCGCGCGGTGGCCAAGCGTTAATGGACCGTTTGCGGCAGCAGGTGGCAACTCAAGATGCGGCGGGGCCATCGCCGGTCATGGGCGGCGACGATTCTTGTTGAAGTCGTCGCGTCTTCGCCAACGCCTTGGCCCGCGCCTTGCCCTCCAGGCTCAAGGTCAACTCCATGTGCTCCAGCAAGCTGAAGAAACCGAAGTATTGCTGTCGGTAGAGAATCACCCGATCGCCATCGGGCAATAGCCGGCGTGTCGTCGGCAACGTGCGGCGGTTCAACTCCGCATGTCCTTGCTGCACGAGATGGATCTGCAGCAGGCTGTAAGTCAGGCTCACAAACACCGTCTGGCTGACGATCAGGCTCCAGGCCGTGGAGTGGAAACGCGTCAAGTCCCAGAAGCACTTGACTTGCCGGTGCCGCTCTTCAATGTCCGACCTCAAGCCGTAGCGGTCGCGGATCCGTCGCGCACTCCATTGCTCCGCGGTGGTCACCACCAACCAGCTTTCGTCGTGGCCGTCGGCATAAACGTCTCGCGAGAGTACGCCTGTAAACGGGACCGGGCAATCGGACCAACTGGTCAGCCCCGGAAAGCGCGCGATGAGGGTCTGCTCCCGCACCTTGCTCGGATCGGGAGGATTTTGGGCCTTTCGCTCCTCCCGCCGGAGGGCCAGCGTCTTCTGCCGTTTTCGCTCGCGCTTCTGCGCCGTGGGATGCGGCGGACGCGGTGGTCGCAAGGGTGCCAACGGCGGTCGGTGCTTCGCCTCGTACGGCTCCCAAGCGGTGGGCAGTCGCGTGAGGCCGCGCACGTCCTCGAGGATGTTCATGTCGGAGCGGATGGGAATCACCGTATCGATGCCGTAGTCTAATTTCAGGCGGCCGATCTGTGGGCCGTTGATGAAGCCGCGGTCCACCAGAAGGACCTTCATCACGCCCTTGCCGGCGACCTCCACGAACGTGTCCACCAACGGCCACAGCGCGGTGGCTTCCGACTCGTTGCCCCTTAGCACCCGCACGCCGGCCACCACGAATCGCTCCCCCGCCTCGTCGCAATGCAGCAGAAATACGGCCTTGTAGCAGCGCCGCCAACGGCAATGGTCACGTTGCGCCTTGGTCATCTCTTTCTCTTGTTCCTTGCTCACCGGGTGGTTGTGCTCGTCGAACAACAGCCGCACTGAGCCTTCGTAGTTCCCATTGTCCGGCACGAACAGGTACGAGCCGTCGGCGATGAAAATTCCCTCGTCATCGTAGGCGTTCAGTTCACCGTAGAGCGCTGTCACGTGGCGGTTGTACCAGTCCTCCAACTCCTGCGGCCCCGTGTCGCGAGCCAGCTTGCGGAGGTAGTCCTGGTCGCACGGCGTCTTGCGCGGATAGAGGTTGCGGTCATTGAAACCCTCGCACGTCAGTTCCACGTTCCCGCTTTCAGGATCGACGCGACGCTGGGCGATCTCCGGGCCCAAGGCGTCAATCAGGCCGCCCGAGCGGATGATCCACGGATAAGCATGAAAGCTGTGTAGGCCGTGCAACCGCAGAGAAAGCTGGCTGGAAAGGTACATCCACATCGGCACGTGATGCCGCTCTCGCGGCGAAGGATAGTGGGCCGCCAACTTGTCCACCACCTCCTGATTGAAGAGGAACTGGAAGAACTTGGTTTCTGCCACGTCGGAGGCCAGTTCGACGTAATCGAAGCGGCCTTCACGGAACTCGTTGATGACGAACGGCTTGTTGTTCTCGAACACCACCAGGTCCATGACACTACCTCTGCGAATGAGAAGGAAAGGAAGCACGAAGCTTTTGAAAACGGCGCTCGCCCTCTTGCACACGCAGGGCCTCGATGCCATCGACGAGCTTCAGGACCTGTCGCTGAAGCCGCAGTAGTTGCGTCCGCGCCTGGCGAACCTCCCGATAGTCGTCGGTGAGTTTCTGCACGGCGGAAACGTGCTCCGGCGACGGCGTGATATTCTGCGGTCGGCCTTGGCCGCGGTAGCTCAGCACAATGCTGGCATGGGGCTCGCCGCGGGCACAATGGCAAGTGGGCTTTCCGCAACGGCGGCGGAGCGTGTACACGGAGCCGGGCAGAAGCGGTTCCCGCCCGAGCAATGTCTCCAGGAGGGACGGGAATTGCTGCTGGAGTCCACGGACTTGCTGACGCAAAGAGCTGAGGTTCTGAGACATGGTGTGGCCTGCGGGCAGGGGGGAAAGCGTCTATCTGTGTATCATAATATACATTGATACACAGAAATCAAGGCCACCGCGGAAAAATTCCCACGAGGGCAAAAATCGCGGGAAGAGGGGCCGGAGGCCGGACGGCGAGGGCCGTCGAGGCATCAGCAGTCGACAGAGGCGGCACCGGCACCACGCTTCGGCAAAATGGGCACTCGGTCGCCTTGGGGCTCGCGGACGCCCCCGGCGGCCTCCTACGAGGCCGCCGGCCAAACACCGCTTACGTCTGAATCACAGCATTTGGAGAGAGTATTCCCGTAATTGCATTGGGCGCGACCACTGCCGCGGAGCGGCAAGACGCGCGTAGCCAGGGGTGCAGCGCAGCGGAACCTCTGGAATCCTATTCATGCGGCCGAT
>DCFV01000130.1:0-2891 GCA_002314435.1 Acidobacteriaceae bacterium UBA1795
CCGCTGCGGCCCAGTTGCGTGAGCGTCTGCGTAATGGCGTCGTCGTGCTGCGTCCAGTCCGCCCGCAGCAGTGCTACGTGCGCATAGGTAAAGGCTTTCTGCACCTCCGGCTGCTGAAGCGCTACACGCTCATTCACCTGGCAACTGAGGCACCAGCTCGCAGTGAAGTCGACGAAGACGGGACGGCCTTGCGCCTGATAGCGGCTCGCGGCGTCGGCCGTCCACGGCTCCCATCCCGCATGGGTTGCGGCTACAGACTGCGGAGCGGCAGAGAGTTTCGACGGGGTCAACAGACTGAGCGCGATCACGCCGGCGACGATGAGGCTCGCAACGACCGCCGCCCAGCGCTGCGCGGGCCAACGGCCCAGGAACCATCCGGCAACTGCGAGCAGCAGCAGGCTCGCCAGAAGTGCGGCCAGCAACGCCGCGCCGTAAGCCTGCGCCAGCACCCACGCCAGCCAGATGACCGTGGCGAAGACCGGAACCGCCGTGGCCTGCTTCAGAATCTCCATCCACGCGCCAGGCTTGGGCAGCGCGCGCGTCCAGGCAGGCTGCAGCGTGAGCGCCACATACGGAGCAGCGAGCCCCAGCGCAAGCGCGGTGAAGACGGCGAGCGTGACCGCAGCCGTCTGTGCCAGTGCGTAGCCAATCGCCGCGCCCATGAATGGCGCAGTGCACGGCGTGGCCACGATGACGGCCAGCACTCCGGTGAAGAAGCTGCCGGTGTAGCCCTGCTTTGCAGCCAGCGAACCACCCGTGCTTGTCAGCGAAAGACCGATCTCAAACTGGCCGGCGAGCGAGAGACCGAGAAAGAACAACAGCCCTGCCATCAGCGACAGGAATACGGGCGATTGAAACTGGAAGCCCCAGCCGAGCACGGAGCCGGCTGCACGCAAACCCAGCAGCGCGCCAACCAGAATCCAGAACGACGTCAGGATGCCCGCGGCATAGACGAATCCGTGTACGCGCAGCGTGTGCCGCTCCGCGCTGCCGGACTTGACCAGGGCGAGGCCCTTGATAAAGAGCACAGGGAACACGCAAGGCATCAGGTTGAGCAGCAGTCCGCCGAAGAACGCGAGCAGCACCGCACGTGCGAGGCCAATGGAAGAGGCGGCAGGCGCTGAGACCGGCGCAGGTGAAACAGGCGCGGTCCGCATAGGAGCCTGCGGCAGCTGCGCGGGCACTGGCTCCGTAGGCAGTTGGGCGCCTGTCTGTACAGCGCCGGGGAGCGCAAGCAGTTCATACGCTCGGCCGGCGGAGAGCTCAAGAACGCCGCGCAATTCCGTTGGATTCGTGGTAAGGCTGGAGTCCTTCTTCAGCTCGAGCACGAAACCCTTCGCCGTCACCGTCAGCTTCTGCGCTGCGGGGTTGTCGAGCACGCCAGCATCAGCAGGAAAGAACGTCGCTTCCGTTTCGCGCTTGCCAGTCTCCACGGTCAGGCGGAAACTCGTGGGAGTCGCGGTGAATCCGGCCTTCAAACGTGAGGGGAGCGGTTTGGGCAATGCGGCCTGGAAACGCTGAAAGAGTGTGTTTGTCGTTGCATCCGGCGCGGGCTTGCCGCTCACCACCGGGACGTCAAGCGTGAGATTCGTCTTCTCAGGGATGCAGGACTCGCGGCAGACGAGCCAAACTACCTTCGCAGGCAGATGCAGGATCGAGCCGGGCTTGACGCTCGCATCGACCTTGAGGGTGACGGGGAACAGCACCTCGTCTTCGTAGCCGAAGTCCATCAGCGGGCCGAGTGGCAGGCGCTTCGGGACTGGAAATTGCAGCGGCCCAGCGGTCACGCCTTGCGGCAGTGTCCAGTCGATGCGCGGCGGCTCGCCTGCATCGCCGGGATTCTTCCAGTAGACGTGCCAGCCGGATTCGAGCTTAAAATGCAGGCCTGCGTGCAGCGAGCCGGGTGCGATCACGCCGCTGGCGTCGCTCACCAACTCGACGCGAACATGCGGCAGATCCGCGGACGAAGACGCGGCATGCGCATACGCCACCGCTGTAAGGCCAAGCACGAGTACGAAGATCGATCGCATTGTCCGCATGATGAAAGAGTGAAACTCCCTAGTTGGACGCGCGCGCGTCGCTCGAAGTTACAAGAATTGCATCCGGCGCGAGCTAGTGGTCTGCCACCAGCCGCGCATGCTGGCGGAAGATGCAGTCGTTCTGTACGCATTTGACCCCAGCGGTACGTGCGCGCGCTACGGCCTCTTCATGCACGACGCCGTCCTGCAGCCACAAGTACTTGATGCCGAGGCGGATGACGTCGTCGACTACCGGCGGCACATGCTCGGAGGCGCGAAATACGTCAACGAGGTCGATGCCCTTGCCAGTCTCGCTCTGCGCCGCTGCCTGCGCCGCGTCGAGATCGGGGAAACATGGCTGCCCGTCTATGGACTGGAGAACTGGGTTGACAGGCAGCACGCGATAGCCGCTGGACGCGAGGTATCTACCGATGTTGTGACTGGCGCGCCAAGCCTTATTGCTCATACCGACGACAGCGATGGTGTACGCGTTGTGGAGCATCTCGTCAATGACAGCGGGATCGTTGTGCATACGTCTCCAGGGGAAGGCTACACGTCGAGATCGTCGTCTGCAGCCCCAACGGCGGTGCCGCGCCGCTTGGCCAGGAGATAGCCGCGCAGGAACGGTTCCAGGTAGCCGTCGAGCACCTTATCAACGTCGCCCACCTCGACCTTGGTGCGGTGGTCCTTGGCCATGCGATACGGCTGCAGCACGTAAGAACGGATCTGCGAGCCGAAGTTGATTTCCAGCTTGGAGTCTTCCAGTTTCTTGCTCACTGCGCGCTTCTTTTCGAGTTCATACTCGTAGAGGCGGGAGCGCAACATTTTGAGCGCCTTTTCGCGGTTCTTGTGCTGCGAGCGCTCGTTCTGGCA
>DCFV01000130.1:3147-3909 GCA_002314435.1 Acidobacteriaceae bacterium UBA1795
TCTGGCACTGCACCACGATGCCCGTAGGGAGGTGTGTCATGCGCACGGCGGAGTCTGTGGTGTTGACGTGCTGGCCGCCTTTGCCGCCGGAACGGTAGGTATCGATGCGCAGATCTTCCATCTTCAGGTCCACCTGGATCGAGTCGTCGATTTCCGGCGAAACGTAGACGGACGCAAAGGACGTATGGCGGCGCTTGGCTGAGTCGAACGGCGAAATGCGCACCAGGCGATGCACGCCGCTCTCGCCTGCCAGCATGCCGAAGGCGTAGTCGCCCATGATGGTGAATGTGGCCGACTTGATGCCCGCCTCTTCGCCGTCCTGGTAGTCGTTCATCTCAGTCTTAAAGCCTTGCTGCTCGGCCCAGCGCAAATACATGCGCAAGAGCATCTCGGCCCAGTCCTGGCTCTCGGTGCCACCTGCGCCGGGGTGCACGGTCACGATGGCGTTGAGCGCATCGGCCTCGCCGGAGAGCATGGTGCGGGCTTCTAGTTCCTCGGCAAAGGTGGAAAGAGCCTTGATGTCGCGCTCGAGATCGGCCAGCACGTCTTCACCCTCGCGCGCCAGCTCAAAGTAGGCCTCGATGTCGCCGGTGCGACGGATCAACTCTTCATCGTCGGCCACCAGCACTTCCAGACGCTTGCGGTCGCGCATCAATTGCTGACTGGCTGCGGGATTGGCCCACATAGCCGGATCGGCAAGCTTGGTTTCTATTTCGGAGAGTTCCCTGCGGATGCGGGCAGGGTCAAAGATACTCCCGCAGG
>DCFV01000130.1:4197-9357 GCA_002314435.1 Acidobacteriaceae bacterium UBA1795
ACGGGAGCATAAGCGAATTCGAGATCGTTAATCGACACGGTTTGCTCTTCAGGACCTGACTTTGATTTGAATTGCGAGCCGGAGTCGGGCGCGCAACGCCCAAGCCACCAAGCCCATAGCCAGTATGGCACACAGCCAGGCGAAGACGTCGCCGTGCGCGCTGTAGAAGGTGACATCGCTGCGGAAGCCGAATTCAGCGGGCAGCGCGTCTACCTGGTGGCGCGGAATGCTCTGCCGCACGCGGCCGTAGGGGTCGATGGCTGCGGTGACTCCGTTGTTGGTGTCGCGCAGCAGCCAGCGGCGGTTTTCGATGGCCCTCATACGCGCCATGTTCAGGTGCTGCCACGGGGCGCTGGTGTCTCCGTACCAGCCGTCGTCCGAGATGTTGACGAGCACCTCGGCGCCGAGACGGGCGAACTGACGTACCTCGTCGGCGAAGACCGACTCGTAGCAGATGAAGACGCCGTAGCGATGGCCGTTGAGCCGGAAGACGGGGCGCTCCGTGCCGCGAGTGAAGGAACTGACACGGCCGGTAAGCTTACGGGCAAAGGTGAGCAGGTTCTGGAAAGGAACGTACTCGCCAAAGGGAACGAGGTGGATCTTGTCGTAGCGGCCAACGCGTGCGCCATCTGCGCCTAATACGAGCGCGGAGTTGTAACTGCGCCAGCTCTGCTCATCAGGCGCAAGATCCATACCGAGTGCGCCGGTGACCAGCGGCGCCTGCACGGCGCGCGTCACCGAGGCCAGCCCGTTTTGCACTCGAGGTTCGCCCTCAAGAAACGGCGCGGGCGACTCGGGCCAGACGACCAGATCAGGATGCGCGGCCCAGGGCGGGCAGACAATTTCGCCCTGCGGCGCGCCGGTTTGCGGGATGCCGGCGATGTAAGTCTTGCAGTTCTGGCCAGCGAGACGCGCGAACTCGGCCATGTGCTGATTCCACTCCGGGCCGGCCCAGTCGTTGTCGCCGCCGACGTCGAGATTAGGTTGAATTAGCACTGCAGTCGCGGTGGTGTGCTGCGCGGGAGAAGGGTGCAACGTTCCGACCCAGCCGCCGGCCAGCAACACCAGGCTCATTGTGCCGGAGATGAGCTTTGCCTTGCGGCCTTCGAGAAGAAAGGTGGCGGCCAGCAGCGCGTTCACGGCAACCAGCAGGAAACTGATGCCGTAGACACCGGTCCATGGAGCGAGTTGATTAACTAAACCGTTGTCCACCTGCGAGTAGCCGAGCTGGTCCCACGGGACGCTGGTAATGCGCGAAGCGGCCAGTTCAAGGGCGACCCAGACAGCAGGCGCGGCTGCCAAAGCGAGACGCGTGTTCCGCGAGGACCCCATTACGAGGGCGATGGAAAGGCCGAAGAGGCCGAAGTAGAGACCCAGCACCAGGCTGAAACCGACGAGCAATAGAGTGGGTGCGGCGGTCGGCATGTCGCCGTAGCGCATCATGGTGTCGCGCACCCAGTAGCAGTTGCCGCAGTACCAGAGGAATCCGGCGAAATAGGCAACGAGGAAGGCGCAGCGCAGCGGGCGAACGCCGGAAGCGGCGCGGAGCACGGCCCAGATGAGCGGCACCATGCCAAACCAGGCAAAGACGTTGCGCCACGGCGGCAGAGGTCCGGCCAGGGGAAACGGCAGTTCCAGCAATCCGGCCGAGAGTCCTGCGGCCGCCCAAAGCTTCCACGAATCGCGCTGCATCCTGCCGCGAGTGTAATTGATGCGGACCGGCTACGCGGCAACGCCACGGATTCCGCACCGCGGCATCGGGGCGGACTTTCTCTGCTGCAAGAAAACGAAAAGCCGCTACAATGTTGGTATGCATATGGCGTCGTTCGCAATTCGCGTTCTCGAAATACTGTTCTTCTCCGGACTGGTGGGAGCTTCGGTGGTGGTGGTGATCAGTTTTGTTGAAGATGCCCGCGAGCTGCGTGGCGACGAATAATCCCTTCCCCGGTGCTCGCCAAGATCCTCTATTTGTTTGGCTTAAAATATCCCTCCCAAACTGATTGACTATGTATTCCTTCAGCAATACACTCAGCCGAGGGCGCAGGGAAGCATTGCTCCTTGAATTCTGAAAGACCGGTGAGTACGCCGGCACTGCTGATGGCAACCACAAGAACGACAGTAGCCCCACCTTCCGACCGCGTCCGCCTCATCGTGGCATCCTCTGTGATGCTCACGTTCATCTCCTTCTGGCGTGCAGCGGCCATCGTTCTGAACGACCTGGGTTCGTCGGCGTTTTACGCCGGCGGCATTGCCGAGCAGGCCATTGGCGCCTCCGCTCCGTGGTTCATTCTGGGCATCATGCTGTTCAGCTTCTCGGTGCGTGCGGTTTACGTCGAAAGCTGTTCGATGTTTACCCGCGGCGGCGTGTATCGCGTGGTGAAGGAGGCCCTGGGCGGCACCTTTGCCAAGATCAGCGTCTCGGCCCTGATGTTCGACTACATTCTGACGGGACCGATCTCAGGCGTGTCGGCCGGACAGTACATTACCGGTCTGATGAACGAACTGATGCATGTGGCCAACAATAGCCACTGGCTGCCACCAGCGCTAATGGATGCACACGGGCATCCGTTCCAGTTCAACGTTGATCACACGTCAGCCCTGTTTGCCGCAGCAGTCACAATCTACTACTGGTGGCAGAACATCAAAGGCATCGAAGAGTCGAGCGACAAGGCCCTGCGTGTCATGCAGATAACCACGGTAATGGTGGTTATTCTTTTTGCCTGGGGCGCGTATTCGGTCATGGTGCGAGGGGTTCACCTGCCGCCGTTGCCGATTCCGTCTAACCTCAAATTCAGCGACGACGCACAGGGATTTCTGCGAGGCTCCGGCCTGCCGATCTTCGGCATGTTCGGCATCATGATGGCCTTTGGTCACTCGATCCTGGCCATGAGCGGCGAGGAAAGCTTGGCGCAGGTCAATCGCGAGATCCAGCACCCGAAGCTGAAGAATCTGAAGCGCGCGGCGATTGTGATCGCCATCTATAGCCTGATCTTCACGGGAGGCGCCACGCTGCTGGCGTCAATGCTGATTCCGGATGGCCCGCGAACCACACTCTACAGCGAAAACCTGATCGCCGGCCTGGCCATGTACATGGTTGGCCCAATGTTCTGGCGCGTGGCCTTCCGCATCTTCGTGGTGTTTGTCGGCTTCCTGATTCTTTCCGGCGCCATCAACACGTCAATGATCGGCTCGACGGGCGTGCTGATGCGCGTGGCCGAAGATGGCGTGCTGACCGACTGGTTCCGCAAGCCGCACAAGCGCTTTGGCACCAGCCACCGCATCGTCAACTTGGTTTTCGCCCTGCAAATGTTTACGATCATTGCCACACGCGGCAACGTGATCACCTTGGGCGAGGCGTACGCGTTCGGCGTTATCTGGTCGTTTACCTTCAATAGCCTTGCCATGCTGGTGCTGCGCTGGAAGTACCACGGCGAACGGGGCTGGAAGGTTCCGCCAAACATCATGATCGGCAAAACGGAGATCCCGGTCGGCCTGATCTCAGTGTTCTTCGTGTTGCTGTCAACGGCCATTACAAACCTGTTCACCAAGTCGATTGCGACGGTGAGCGGACTGGCGTTTGCCGCCGTCTTCTTCGTCATCTTCACCGTCTCTGAGCGGCAGAACCTGCGCAAGCACGCCCTGACGGCGCGACAGATGAAGGACCACTTTCAGCTGGAGCACCAGGACGAGATCAGCCGCGAGTCAGTGGAAATCCGGCCGGGCGCCATCATGGTAACCATGCACGACGCAGCCAACCCAGTTGCGTTGAAGTGGGTGCTGGCTCGCACAAAGACCGAAGACCGCGACGTGGTGGTGATGAGCGTGCGCATGATGGGTGCTGGCGGCCCTGAATACCTTGCGGCCGAGCAGCAGAGTTTTAGCGAGCATGAGCAAACCCTTTTCACCAAGGCTGTCTCCGTGGCGGAGAGCTTCGGCAAAAAGGTCTCGCTGCTCGTGGTGCCGGCTGGTGACGTCTTTGCCGCTCTGGCGCAGGGCGCCAACTCGCTGGAAGTGGACTCGGTGGTCTCAGGACTCTCCAGTTCAATGACCGCAGAGGACCAGGCCTTCCATCTGGGACAGGCGTGGGAAGCACTGCCCGAACCCAAGCGGCAGTTCAACTTCTTTGTGGTGGGCCCAGGTGGCGAAACCAAGGTCTTCTACATTGGGCCGCATGCGCCCGCGCTTAGCCCGGACGACGTGCAGCTGGTGCACCGTCTGTGGCTGAATATGCGCCGCGACCCCTCCGTACAGGACCTGCACCACAGCGACATCATCACCTATGCTCTCTCGCGCCTCGCTGGTCAGTACGCGCGCGAAAAGGGCGATATTCTGCGTGACCTGCGGAATTACCGGGCGGCTGAGTCCAATATGCCGCGCATGGGCGGCCAAGAGTATGCGAGCATGCCTCCCACCACAGGTGGTTCTGAGTCCGCAATCTCGGTTCCACGCCCGCCACAAGGTCACTGATCTTGCAGCCGGAGCTGTTCCCTTCTTTGTTTTGTGTTCCGGACGAACACACTCACTCTTCGCGATCTGAATTCTTTTATTAACCTCCTAGGGGTGTCAGCAGCCTGCGCTGCCAGCGAAGGCGCCCCGTGCCCAGCCCCTCAAAAGGATCGGACCTCAAAAGGATCGGAAGAGTGTTGTAACAAGTTCCCCAAAAAGTGACGTCTAATCCCGTGCACACGGGCTGGTTACAAAAGGTCCTATCGGTACACCAGAAAATTTGTGCTAGGTAATCCTTTTTGTTTGCAAACTAGTCTACAGGTGAGTATTGTCGTAGTCAGCGCTGACGACAAGCTGCGGGTAAATGTTCTCGCGTCGGCCGATGAAGAGTTTCTGAATTCTGTTTTAAGACAATAGGACCAACAGGAGGAACGGTGGGAGTCACAGAGATACTGGCGCACATCGATCGCGAAATTGCGCAATTGCAACAAGCACGGGCGTTGCTCACAGGTAGCAATTCGAGATCACCCAGGACCACTGCCGCAGCAGGCAAGAAAGTGGTGAAGAAGCGGAATCTTACGCCGGAAGGCCGCAAGCGGATCGCTGAGGCAGTGAAACGGCGCTGGGCGGAACAGAAAAAGAGAGCCGCCGCAGGCAAGTAGGTTTTCTTCCTTAAAAAGACAAAAGCGACTGCAATGCAGTCGCTTTTGTCTT
>DCFV01000130.1:9685-11949 GCA_002314435.1 Acidobacteriaceae bacterium UBA1795
CTTCCACCAGAGCGGCCAACTGCTCCGGTGTTCCCGTCAGGGGCGGAAACGTACCGAAGTGCAGGGGCAAAACCAGGCGCGGCTGGAGCAGTTTGACGGCTAGCGCGGCCTCTTTGGGGCCCATCGTGTAGTGCCCGCCGATGGGAAGCAGAGCGACCTCGGGATGGTAAAGTTCTGCAATCAGCTTCATATCCCCGAAAACATTCGTATCTCCCGCAGCATAGAGAACCGGCCCATCGGCAATGGTAAGAACAAAGCCGGTGGCTACGCCAACGTAGTGAGTTCCCTTCTCGTCGTTCGCAGCAGCCGAGTGCTTTGCCTCTACCATGGTGGCAGCCACGTCTCCCAGTTGCACAGTTCCGCCAAGGTTCATGCCGATGGTGCTGGCGACTCCCTTGGAACCGATATAAGCCGCGAGTTCATAGATTGCCACTACGGTGGAGCCATGTTTCTTTGCGGTGGGTACGGCATCGGAGATATGGTCCCCGTGGCCGTGAGTCAGAAGGATGTAATCAATCTTTTCAGGCAGGACAAAATTCCGGGGATACTTCGGATTTCCGACGATGAAAGGGTCGACAAGGATGGTGGTTCCCTTCGCTGTACTAATGATAAATGTTGCGTGGCCCAACCACGTGATGCGTGTGCCTCTCAAGAAGCTCATGGAAATGCCCTCGAATAACTCGTCTCTTACTCTTGCGGTGAAACTGATCTTGCGCGAAACGTCCCTGGCGCGATTGCTTGCCCGAACCTCTTAGAGATGCCAGGGGCCTCTCTGCGGATGCGGATTGGTGCGGTCAGTCCTAGCGGGTGATGAGGACTTCAGAGACAGAGTCCTTGGCGAGGAATTGGCGGAAGCCGGACCAGCGGACGAAGAGGCTCTGGATGCTGCGGTTGGTAAAGGCGCGCTGGATGGGAAACTGCTGCGCGAACTGCATCTCCACATCATCGGTGTCGGTCAGATGGAAGCGGCAGTAAGCGGTCTGCTCGCCCTTGTCGCGGGTGTGGAAGAAGGCCAGCACCTGACCGCCGGGGTTCATTGCGTCGAAGAGTCGGTCAACCACGGGTGCGACCATCGGCTCAGGCAGGTAGTCGAGGGTAGTCCAGAGGAAAACCACGTCGAACATGCGACCGGAAAACTCGAGGGTCTGACTGAGATAGGCATCCACGTCCCAGATGGGCTTGCCGTCCTCGTTCAATCCATTTTGCCAATTGCAGGTGAGGGCGTCTTGCACGGGGTCGGCCAGGAAGATGCTGTGGCCGAGGTTGGTGAGGTAGTTGATGTTTTTGGGAGAGGTGGCACCGGTGTCGATGACGCGCAGGCCTGGTTCGGCCTGGAGACGCTTGCGCAGCGCCGCCCAGCCGCCGGAGTGGCGGGGCACGCGCGGTCCGGCAGCAGTCTGCGCGGCTGTCTGGCCTTCCGGTTTCTTCTCGAACAGGTTGCGAAGCACTTTGGGGGACCCTCCCGTGCCCGCCTGCAGCGGGCAGAGACACCTGCTACCAGTATGAACCACTCGAAACCGGTGACAGGCCTCCGCGGCGGGCACAAAGCCCGGCCGGAAGGACACATCCAGACCTTGGAGAGCCTAGAGGCTGGCTGCGACTTCAGGATGGGCGGCGCCCTGGGTCAAGTCCACCTTGCCGCGGAAGATGGCGTTGTCTTCGATGGCCAGGCGCAATGCACGGACGTCGCCGTCGACCGTGCTGCCGGCGCGCAGTTCTACGCGGCCAGAAGCGACGATGTTGCCCTTGAGGCGGCCGAGAATGAGCACATCCTTGGCGTTCAGGTCGGCGGCCACGTTGGCGCTGGCGCCAATGGTCAGCCGGCCTTCGGTAAGCAGAACGGTCCCTTCCACCTGTCCATCGATGACCAGGTCCTCGCTACCCTTGAGCTCCCCACGAATTACGACTGTCTTTCCAATGCGAGCCAGACCATTCTCGGTTGCCATCTTGGTATCCTTTTTACGGCGAAGATTGGGCGTTTTCGGACGGTTTCCAGTGGCATGCGGCGGCAGTGGTTCCCGGCGTAGGACAGCCGGATCGAACGCCGGGATGCTTGGAAGCGCCAGGAGCCCTGCCCGCACTATACGCAAAGCAACCGGGTTCATTCAATTCCGGCAACCGGCCGGGGCCTGTGGCGTCTAATGGGTGTACGTAGTTCCGCCGCACCGCTGAAAGGATTGATGTTCGTTAACCCTCCAATTGCGCGCACCTTTCTGCTGTTCGCGCTCAGTTTGGCAGTAGTGTGCCCGGCCGCGAGGGCCGAA
>DCFV01000222.1 GCA_002314435.1 Acidobacteriaceae bacterium UBA1795
GTTCCCTGTTTGGTGTCATGGGTCGATGAGGTCGGGAGAGACACTTGAGGCTGCTCAGGATTCTGTTGTCCTGATGGGGGATTGCCATCTTTCGTGTCTCGTTATATGTCATGTACACGCAGCGTTTACGGAGTGGAACGAGAGTCAAACGATCCTCCATTTTTCCCCTCGCACTCCCTTCCGCATATGCTGCTGCGCGCAGATCTTGGAATTCTCGCAATCGCCTGCTGAGAGCGCCTGTGCGGGCGCTTGGAAGGAACCGGGAGAAACCCTGATGGAACTACTGCAGTCCAGGAGCAGTCCACGAAGAACCGGATTATTCCGCCTTTGCTTGCTGGGGCAAGGCACCGGTGCAAGCTCTTCATCCATTCCGGCAAACCGTAACGAGATTAAGTAAAGCTAATCTAGAGTTACGTCTATCCTGCGTCAATGGAATCAGATGAGTTTCCTCTCTTGTGGGTCTCCCTCGCAGACCGGCTGTGAAGAAATCAGGCATTTGCCCCCAGCTCACTTTTCAATGAGAAATGGGCACACGACTCCTCCTATTGCTGGTGGTGGAATTTCCACAGATGAATTTTTCCCAGATGCACGAACGTCTCCGCCTGGGTTGCTTCGCAGGATACAAAGGGGTACGCTCAGCGTCTCGCTGCTGGCGCGGCAAACAGGCTTCGGCCAGTCGCATCTGTCGAATTTTCTGCATCGCCGGCGGCTGATATCGCTCGAAGGCCTCGACCTCATTCTGGCGGCGCAGCATCTCTCTGCCGCCGACCTTCTGCCGGCTTCACCCCAGCTGGATATCATCCCCCTCGAAGAGGACTCACATAGCGTCCCGGTCGTCTCTCACTCGGCGGCATTGTTTGATTCGCGCATCCGCCGCGCCACTGCGCAGCAACTGCTTCACCTGCCCAACCGGGCGCTGCGGTCCCTGCGCCCCCGCAGCGCCACGCCGCGACGCGCCTGGCAACGCTTCGTGGCCATCCGCGCCAGCGCCGAGGATGCTCGGGCGATGGACCCACTGGTGCTGCCAGATGCTGTGGCCGTGCTGGACCGCCACTACACATCGCTGATCGCGTATCGAACCGACCGGCCGAACCTGTATGCGGTCCGCAAGGGCGCCCACTTGACGCTGCGCTATGCGGAGTTTCTGGCCAACCGGCTGGTACTACGACCTCATAGCCAGTCGTTCCCTGTGGACCTGCTGGAGATCGAGTCAGACGGTTCGCCGAACGACCTGATTGCCGGGCGCGTAGTGCTGCTGTTGAACGAGGCCTGACGGGCCACAGGTGTAAACTTCTCCTTCGCGCGCCGGTGCGTTTCAGCCGTGTGCGGCGGGACTTCTATGCGCATAACTCGGCTTTTGTCTTCGCTCGCTCTCATCGTTACCACGTCCCTTTCCCTGGCACAACCCGCTACCGCAAAGCGCCCCATAACCTTTGAGGACATGATGCAGATGAAGCGGCTGGGCGAGACCGCCGTTTCTCCCGACGGCCAGTGGCTGGCTTACAGCGTGACCACCGTTGATCTCGACCAGAACACGAAAAGAGCGGAGCTCTGGCTGCAGAAGATTTCCGGAGGCGAGCCGCAGAAGATCGCGGTGGCACAGCCGGGCGACAGCGGGCCGCAGTTCTCTGCTGACGGGCACTCTGTGCTCTTCCTTTCTGGTCGAGAGAATGGTCAACAAATCTGGATCGCGGACTTTGACCCGGCGACGGGCTCGACCCGCAACGCGAAGAAGCTGACCACGATTGCCACCGAGGCGGACAACGCGCGGTGGTCGCCCGATGGCAAGTTCATCGTGTTTACGTCGGGGGTGTATCCGGATTGCCCGGCAATCACGGCAACCGACGCGGCATCCGGAAACAAGTGCAATGCCGACCGCGACAAGGCAGCGGCCGAGAGCAAGGTGAAGGCGCAGGTCTTCACGCACTTGCTCTACCGTCACTGGAACCACTACACGGGCGACAAGCGGTCGCACCTGTTTCAGGCTTCTGTGGCAGACGGTGTGGTGCGCGACCTGACTCCGAATGACCCACACGATGTGCCTCCCTTCTCGCTGGGTGGCGACGGCGGATTTGCGATCGCCCCGGACTCGAAGGAGCTTGCGTTCACGGAGAATCTGGACCCCGAGCCGGCGATCTCGACCAACGCGGATATCTTTACGCTGGACCTGACCAACTCGGCGGCCAAGCCGGTGAAGGTTTCGACGGCAGCGGGCGGGGATCTCAATCCCGCGTATTCGCCGGATGGGAAGTATCTGGCTTGGCGATCACAAGCGCGCGCAGGGTATGAGGCCGACAAGTTCCGACTCTTCGTCTACGACCGCACCGCGAAGACGATTAAGAATCTGCTTCCGAAATTCGACAATTGGGTGGATGAGTTTGCTTGGGCGCCGAACGCGCAGACCATTCTCTTCACATCCGGGATCCAGGGAGAAGCTCCCATCTTCTCAGTCAGCGTGGATGCAACCGGGCAATCGCAATGGACGACGATTGGTGAACCGAGCGGCGAGTTCAGTGGAATTAAGTTCGTAGGTGATGGACTGCATGTGATCGCAACTCGCATGCGCGTTGACGAGCCGAGCGAAGTCGTGCGCATTCTGCCATCTCCCGCGATCATCGAAGGCAGGAATGCAAAGGGCGAATTCGGCCCTGTCAGTTTCGCTGTTGAGGTCTCACCGATCACCAATCTCAACGACGCCCTCCTCGCCCAACTCGATCTGCCCAAGATGGAGTCCTTCTGGTTCACCTCCAAAGACGGCGTGAAGGTGCAGGGCTTTCTGATTCCGCCGCCGGGGTTCGATCCTGCAAAAAGGTACCCCGTGAAGTTCCTCATCCACGGCGGGCCGCAGGGTGCGTGGGGCGACTCGTGGAGCTATCGCTGGAATGCGGAGCTGTTTGCCGCCAATGGTTATGTCGTCGTCATGATCAATCCGCGCGGCTCGACCGGTTACGGGCAGGCGTTTGTGGACGGCGTGAATGGCGACTGGGGCGGCAAGCCCTACCGGGACCTGATGACCGGCCTCGACTACGCCGAGCAGCACTACGCGTTCATCGACAAGACGCGGGAGTGTGCGCTGGGCGCGAGCTACGGCGGCTACATGGCCAACTGGGTGCTGGGGCACACGGACCGCTTCAAGTGCATTGTGAGCCACGACGGCATGTTCGACGCCGAGTCGGCCTTTGGGACGACGGAAGAGGACTGGTTCAACACGTGGGAGTTCAAGGGCGCGCCGTGGGACTACTACGGCAAGCCCGACAGCGAGAACCCGTTCCGCAAGTGGTCGCCATCGCTCTCCGCGAAGAACTTCAAGACGCCGACACTTGTGGTCCACGGGCAGCTCGACTACCGGCTGGATGTGAGCGAGGGGCTGCAACTCTTCGACACGCTGCAACTGCTGAACGTGCCGAGCAAGATGCTCTACTTCCCCGACGAGGGCCACTGGGTGCTTAAGCCGCAGAACTCGCGCCTCTGGTACAAGACGGTGAACGACTGGGTGGACCAGTGGACAGCGGTGAAGTGAGGCCGGATTAGGCGGCTTGCAGCTCGAGGACGATACCGGCACCGCGCGGCTTGAGGTTTACGGCGGAGATGCGGCCGTTGTTCTCGCGCAGGATGGTGGCGCAGAGACTGAGGCCGAGCCCGGCGGTCTCGCCCGCGGCCTGCGCCGGCACAAATGGATCGAAGGCGCGCGCCGGGTGCAGGAAACCGGGGCCCGTGTGTGCGATGAGGATTTTGACGCTGTCGCTCTCGGCAGAAGCGTCGATGCGAACGGATTTTTCGCCGGGCGCCTCGAGACCTTCAACCGCCTCAATGGCAAACTGCAAGCAGTAGAGCACCGCTTGTCGCACCTGCTGCGCGTTGCCCAAGGCGCGTGGCAGGGCCGGCTCCACGTGCAGGCGGAAGTCGATGGAACGGTGCACAAACTCGGAGCGGTGCAATTGCTCCATGTCGTTTAGCAGTTCGGTAACCGAGATTGCAGAATAGTGGTCGCTCTGGGTCTTGGACATACGGGAGAGGCTATCGAGGATGGACCGCATGTTGCGCGCCTCAGAGAGAATGGACTCGATGCCCTTCCGCTCCTGCGCGTTCATGGCCGGGGTGACCTGGAGCAGCGACGCGTAGCCAAGGATGACGGTGAGCGGATTGTTGAGCTGGCGGGTAACATTGCTGGCGAGCTGCCCCAGACCGGCGAACTTTTCCGCATCGATCAGCTTTTCGAGCATCATGGACTGGCTGCGCGCTGACTGGATGCGCGCAGCCAGCACCTCAACCGGAAGAAGATCATCGGCACGTAGCGGCTCCTCGGGATTGCGCAGTCCGCCCAGGAGCAAAGCGCCTTCGGTCATTGTGCGTCCGTGCAGAGGCGCGGCAATGAAGGCGGTCATGTGCAGGCGCTCCAGGTCATCGCCCGGCAGCAGCCAGGGTTCCAAGTCCAATTTGAAGGATTGACTGTGCTCTGCCGCGGGTGGATACGCCCCGGCGGTAAGGAAGCCCGTCGCGGAGATGCGGCTGACAAGGGACTCCAGTGCGTTCAGAGCGGCATCGTCAATGCCGGTCGCACCGGCCAGGCGATATTGCCCTGATCCCTGCATCAGGATCAGCGCCGCCTGCGAGAACCGACTGCTGGAGGTGACTGTCTGACACACCAGGCTGGCCTGACGGTCAAAGTCCTCCACGCGCCGACGGGCGAGAACCACATTGGTGTACTCCTCGAGTTCCTTGCGCGCGTGGCGCTCCCGCTCCTCGGCGCGCTGCCGGGTAAGAGACTCATCCTCAAGCGCCAGGACAATCATGCCTACGGCGGCAACAGCTTTGCCCATAGAGGTGATGGCAGCAATGGTCGCATTCAGCCCTGGATGGGCCACAACAAACGGCGCAATGGTGAGAATCCGCAGCGACCATGAAAAGAAACCCAAGCCACTGAGCAGGGTACCGGGCGTGAGCCGGCGGAAGACAAAGAACACGAGCAAAGCGGTTGAGAAGCGCAGGGCGTTCTCAACGAACACCAGTGCCCAAGCGTCACGCACAGCGAGGCAGATCCAAAGGGCAGCGCCAC
>DCFV01000012.1:0-3031 GCA_002314435.1 Acidobacteriaceae bacterium UBA1795
TTCGGCAAGTCCACCGTCCACATCACGCTCGACGCGACCGGACATGCGGCCAGCATCGTCTTCTCCGATGATACCGACTCCGGGTACAAGCGCACCGGCAACGCAGTGCACCACGTCTTCCACGACTACCAGCGCACCGAGGTGATGATCCCCATGCGCGACGGCGTCAAGCTGCATGCCGTGATCCTGAAGCCCGCCGATATTTCGGGGCCGCTGCCCATCCTGATGCAGCGAACTCCCTACGGGGTGGACGGCATCAATCGCATGACCTTCAGCATGCAACGGCCTGTGCTTGCGCGTGCTGGTTACATCTACGTGGGCGAAGACATTCGGGGCCGATATAAGAGTGAGGGCGAGTTCGTGATGAGCCGTCCGCTGGCCGATCACAAAGATCCGAAGGCAATTGACGAAAGCACGGACACCTACGACACCGTCGACTGGCTTATCAAAAACGTGACCGGCAACAACGGCCGCATGGGCCTGGTTGGCACCAGCTATCCGGGCTTTCTCGCGATGATGGCCGGGATCGATCCGCACCCCGCTGTGCAGGCCATCTCTCCGCAGGCTCCGATGATCGACGTGTGGATGGGCGACGACTTCTTCCACAACGGCGCCTTCCGCCAGACCCACGGCTACGACTACGTGTTGAGCATGGAGTCGAGCAAGGAAAACAGCGAAGTCGACTATGGCAAGGACAAAGACGGCAAGCCCCGCGACGGCTACGACTACTTCCTCCAACGTGGCAGTTTTGCCGAAGATGTGAAACAGTCAGGCTCGAAGCTCCTGCCCACTTGGAAGCTCTTCCTTGAGCATCCCGCGTACGATGCGACCTGGTCCACGCGCGGCGTGGAGCACGACCTGCATGCCGTCACTGTGCCTACACTCAGCGTGGGCGGCACATACGACCAGGAAGACCTCTTCGGCCCGCAGATCGAGTACTCCACGCTGGAACCCTTCGACACAAAGTACGAGAACTTCCTCGTGCTGGGACCATGGCGGCATGGCTCATGGGTCTCCTCGTCCAACCGCTTGGGCAACGTAAAGTACGGCGAACCCATCGGCAACGAATTCCGCACACAAATTGAAGCGAAGTTCTTCGGCCACTATCTGAAGGATGAGCAGGGCTTCGACCTCGAAGACACGGCGAGCTTCCAGACCGGTTCCAACACTTGGAAGCGCTACGCGCAGTTTCCCCCGGTCAAGTCCGAGCCGACGAGCCTCTACCTCGCCGGCGGCGGCCTGCTTTCCTGGAGCGACTCCACGGCCAAGGCAACCACCAGCTACACCAGCGACCCGGCCAACCCGATTCCCTATCGTCACCGGCCCATCCAGCCCACCTACGGCGAGGGCTCCCACTGGTACAACTGGATGACCGAGGACCAGCGCTTCGTAAGCGACCGCAAGGACGTAGCGATGTGGAAGCTTCCGGTTCTCAAGAAGGATCTTGTCGTCACCGGCGAAGTGCTGGCCGATATTTTTGCCGCGACAACCGGCACCGACAACGACATGGTGGTCAAGCTCATCGACCAGTATCCTGACGACGATGCCAACCCCGCGATGCGCGGCTACCAGTTGATGATCAACGCCGAGATCGTTCGCGGCCGCTACCTGCGCAGCTTTGAGACGCCCGAGCCGCTGCGCGCCAACTCCGTGCGCGAGTATAAGTTCAGCCTGCACGACGTGGACCACGTGTTCAAGGCCGGGCACACCGTAGTGGTCGGGATCCAGAGCACGTGGTTCCCGCTCTACGACCGCAACCCGCAAACCTTTGTGCCCAACATCATGACGGCAAAGCCCGAGGACTACAAGCCCGCCACTATCACCGTCTACTCCGACAAGGAGCACCCCTCCAACCTGCAGTTGCCGCTGATGAACGCCTGCGACCACATCGACTGCTTCTGAGAGCATCCCGCGGGAAAGACGCGAATTTCCCGCAGGAATCGCTTTCGCGGTAGAATGAATCCAATGGTTATGGTGCTCCACCAGCCCATCCCGGCCCTTCTCTAGCGGCGCCCGCCGCCGATACCGTTTTACCTCTATTTCAATCCTTCTAAATCGGTTGAAAAGCTTGTCCAAAAGTCTGCGCCGCGCAGCGGGAGATTGTCATGCTGGATCGTCTGGAACAAATGGAGCAGCGCTACTCGGAACTGCAGTCGCAGTTCGCGCTGCCTGAAGTCATCAACGACCACGAGCGCTACACCAAGACCGCGAAGTCTCTGCGCGAGATTGAAGAGCCCGTCGAGAAGTATCGCGAGCTGAAGCAGGTGAAGCAGGGGTTGAGCGACGCGCGCGCCATGCTCGCTGAGACCGACCCCGACCTGCGCGCCATGGCCGAAGAGGAGATCGCCGCCCTGGAACCGCGTGCCGTCGCGCTCGAAGAAGAGCTCAAGATTCTGCTGCTGCCCAAGGACCGCAACGACGAAAAGAACGTGATCCTCGAAATCCGCGCAGGCACGGGCGGCGACGAAGCATCGCTGTTCGCGGCCGAGGTCTTCCGCATGTACACCCGTTTTGCCGAACAGCATCGCTGGAAGGTCGAGGTGCTCTCTCTGTCGGAGTCAGGCGTGGGCGGCTACAAGGAAGTCATCGCCATCATTGAAGGCGACCGCGTCTATTCGCAGCTCAAGTGGGAGAGCGGCGTACACCGCGTGCAGCGTGTGCCCGCCACAGAAACGCAGGGCCGCGTACACACGTCTGCCATCACCGTCGCCGTTCTGCCCGAAGCAGAAGATGTCGACATCAAAATTGAGGCCAAGGACATTCGCATCGACACTTTCTGCTCGTCTGGCCCTGGCGGCCAGTCGGTGAACACGACCTACTCGGCCGTGCGCATCACCCACCTGCCCACCAACACCGTGGTCAGTTGCCAGGACGAGAAATCGCAGATCAAGAATCGTGAAAAGGGTATGCGCGTACTGCGTTCACGCCTCTATGAACAGGAGATGGAACGGCAGAATGCGGAGCTGGCCAAGGAGCGCAAACAGCAGGTTGGCTCCGGCGATCGCAGCGAAAAGATCCGCACCTACAACTT
>DCFV01000012.1:3285-10693 GCA_002314435.1 Acidobacteriaceae bacterium UBA1795
CGCACCTACAACTTCCCGCAGAATCGGCTCACCGATCACCGCATTGGCCTCACGCTGCACCAGCTCGACCTGATCATGGAAGGCCGCCTGCAGCCTATCGTCGATGCGCTCGTGGCGCACTACCAGGCCCAGCAGTTGAAGGCCGAAACTACCCAGGCCGCCTGATGCAACTGCGCACGGCTCTCGACACAGCGGCGACGCGCCTGAACGGTGGGCCGCACCCGGACCGCGCGCGGCGCGACGCCGAGGCACTGCTTTGTTTTGTCAGCGGACACTCACACGCGAGCCTGCTTGCGCATGCAACCGAAGAGTTGGACGCAGCGCACGGAGCTGAATTTGACTCGGTGGTCGAGCGACGCCGAGCAGGCGAGCCCATCCAATACATCACCGGCGAGACGGAGTTCTACGGCTTGCCGTTCCACGTCACGCGCGATGTGCTGATTCCGCGCCCGGAGACTGAGCACCTGGTCGAGAGGGTCATCGAACTGGCGCACCGCTTCCCTGCCCCACACATCGTGGACGTGGGCACCGGCTCCGGCGCGATTCCTGTAGCATTGGCACACGCGTTGCCAAATGCGTCGGTCACCACAATCGACCTCTCATCGGCAGCATTAGCGGTAGCGCGCAGGAACGCCGCCTGCTGCGCGCTCGCCGAGCGCATTCGCTTTCTCGAAGGCGACTTGCTCACGCCCGTGACGGGCGAGTTGTTTGAACTCATCGTTTCGAATCCGCCTTATGTGCCAACCGCCGATCGCGGCGCACTCTCGGTGGAGGTGCGCGACTTCGAGCCAGAACTGGCGCTCTTTGCGGGTGAAGACGGCCTCGACATCTACCGCCGACTCATTCCGTCGGCGTTCGCAGCGCTCGTGCCCGGCGGCTCGTTCGTGTTCGAGATCGGCTTCGGCCAGTCCGATGCAGTGCGATCATTACTCACCGACACCGGCTTCACCAACGTTGGGTTCACAGCGGATCTCCAAGGCATTACACGCGTTGCTGAGGGACTGCGTCCTTGACACGCCCTCAGGCGCATCTTTATCGTTGCGCCTGTCACTGAGCAAAGACCATGCGATTCACTGAACAGACCGGCGCGATGTTGACGGACAGTCACTTTCTGATTCCGCTTGCCGTGTTCTGCGTCGGCCTGGCTCTGCTTGTTACGCTCGGCTAGGCCCATCGAGAGGACCATCATCCCGCCCGTTCGCACCATCCAAAAGACCAGCTCCGCCGTTGCGTTTCGCTCCACGCATGGCATGGGCGTACTGTGCGGACTGGCCGCGGGCGTGTGGCTGGGTGCGGCAGAAGCGCCGACCAAACTGGTCAACTCCGGCCTCTCACCTTATGCCATTTCGCTGTGCATGGTGGCTGGCGTGTTTACCGCGCGCTGGACCTTACCCACTCTGCTCAAAGGCACGCGGCAGGTGTTCGCCGATCTGAACGAGCATCGGCATTTGATCCCGGTGGCGATTCTGGCGGGCATGCTGTGGGCCGTGGCCAACACGCTCACCGTGTTCGCCATTCGAGACGTGGGCCTCGCTATCGCGTTTCCTCTGTGGAACACAAACTCGCTCGTCGGCATCTTTTGGGGCCGCGTGCTCTTCGGCGAACTCAAGGGCGCAAGCGGCAAAAACGTTGCCAAAGTCGTACTCGGCGCAACAGCCATCGTGGTGGCCGCTGTGCTGCTCGGCTTCAGCACCATCCATGGCAGTGGACCGCAGGCGGGCCGCGCGATGTCCGGCGTGCTGGCTGCCGCAGGCGCGAGCCTGCTGTGGGGCACCATGTACATCCCCTACCGCAAGGCCTATATCAGCGGCATGAATCCGCTTTCGTTCGTCACCGTGTTCACGGCAGGCGAGCTGGGAGCTGTTCTAACCCTGGCGCTCTCCTTCGACCGCACCTCTACCCTCTCTCTTGTGCACTCGCCCACAGTGCGGCCCATGCTGTTCTGGCTCTTTCTGGGTGGCTTTGTGTGGGTCATTGGCGACATCTTTCAGCAATACGCCGCCAAGTACCTCGGCATCGGCCGCGGCATTCCTCTGTCCAACACAAACCAGTTGTGGGGTCTGGCGTGGGGCGCGCTGGTGTTTGGCGAGCTGGCGCATGCTGACGCGCAGCACCGGCTAATGGTCGTCGCTGGCTCGTTCGTCATGATTCTTGGAGCGCTGGCCGTGAGCACCGCCATTGCCACCGAGCGCGAGCACGCCTCAACGCACGAAGCGCTGCAGCGCGAGTGCGAGCGCTATCAACTGGACTACCCGCGCGTGCTGCAGGCCTATCGCGGAGTTGCGTCCACGGGGTTCTCTTCGCGCCGCTCCTGGTGGGACTACCTGATCTTGATCTGCGCCTTGGGCGTGTTCCTCTGGCTTGGCGTACAGGCGCGCGTACCGCAGTTGGGCATGAACCTGGCCTGGACCGGAGTGCTAACCGTGGTCCTGGTGCTCACGGCAGTCGGCTGTGCCTGGGGCTTGTGGAAAGCAACGAAGTTTTCCTGAGGTCGCTACAATAAACACCATGACCGAGACGTCGCTAGTTGACCTTGTGGGCGTTGGACTCAACGCCACGGACACGCTCATTGCACTGCCGGAATATCCCGAGCGTGGCTCCAAGGTCAAGTACTCGCAAGCCTCGGTTCTGCTGGGCGGACAAACAGCCTCAACCGTGGTTGCCTGCCAGACGTGGGGTCTCAGCACACGCTACGTGGGCAAGCTGGGTGACGATGACGCCGCCAGCCTGCACGCGCGTGCCTTTGCGCAGGCCGGCGTGGATACGCGCATCGTGACCGTGCCGGAGGCTTCAAGCCCGCAGTCGCTCATCATCGTGGACGGCGGCGGCGAGCGTACCGTGCTGAACCGGCGCGAAAACCATCTTCTGCTTCAGCCACAGGATCTGCGCCGCGAGTGGATTGTGTGCGCGCGCGCGTTGCACGTGGACGGGCTGGAAACCGCCGCGGCCACAACCGCCGCCGGCTGGGCGCGCGAGGTCGGCATCCCCGTCATTGGCGATCTCGACGAACTCTACAACGGTGTTGAAGATCTGCTCGCCAACATCGACTACCTGATCGTGAGCCGCAACTTTCCGCAGATGCTCACCGGCGAACGTAATCTGGAGCAAGCCCTGCGCCGCATGCATCGTCGCTATAACTGCACCATGGCCGCTGCAACGCTGGGCGAGGACGGTGTGCTGGCATGGGACGGCAGCCGCTTCCTTCTGCGTCCCGCCTTCAGCGTGCCAGTGAAGGACACTACCGGCGCGGGCGACATCTTCCACGCGGGGTTTATATACGGACTTCTCCAGGGCTGGAACCTGGAGCGTCAGCTCGACTTTGCCTGCGCAGCCGCAGCGCTCAACTGCACCGCCACGGGCGCACGTGGCGGCATCGGCAGCGTTCAGGCGATCCAGTCGCTGATGGCTACGGCGCCGCGCCATGCAGCTGCGCCCATTGCCGACTAATCCAGCCCCGTTACACGCCAGCGTCGTCGCTCAATCGCGCACGCTAGTTGAGCGCACGGCACTCGGTGAGCGGATGCCCGTGGACAAACTCACAGCAATTGCAAATGCGATCTTGCCTGGAGCAAGGTGCCCGGCGTAGTATCCCGATGAAATCGTTTTCAGGAGAATTCCCAACATGCGCCTTTCCCTTGCCTTACCTCTCGCCGCAATCGCACTCTCATCCCTTGCCTCCGCCGCACAGGTGGCACAGACGCCCCCCATGGGCTGGAACAGCTGGAACTACTTTGCCGAGAGAGTGGATGACAAAGGCGTGCGCGCCGCTGCCGATCAGATCGTATCCACTGGTATGCGCGACGCCGGCTACATTTACGTCAACATCGATGACACATGGGAGGGCGAGCGCGATGCGAGCGGCGTACTCCACACCAACCCGAAGTTCCCCGACATGAAGGCGCTGGCCGACTACGTCCACTCCAAGGGCTTGAAGATCGGCATCTACTCCTCACCCGGACCGAAGACCTGCGCAGGCTACGCTGGCTCTCTGGGCCATGAGGAGCAGGACGCGAAGATGTATGCCGAGTGGGGCATCGATTACCTGAAGTACGACCTTTGCAGCTTCATCCCTGAAGTGATGGAGAAGCAGGCGCCGCACGACGAAGCCGGGCAGATGCGCCTGATGCACGCGGCCTACGACAAGATGGGAAAGGCTCTGAAAGCTACCGGCCGGCCCATCGTCTACTCGCTCTGCCAATATGGTTGGGACTCCCCGTGGGAGTGGGCACCGGCGCTGGGCGGCAACGCGTGGCGCACCACCGGCGACATTGAGGCGAAGTGGCAAAGCGTCTACGATCTGCTGAGCCAGCAGGCAGGACTGGCATCCTATGCCGGGCCCGGCCACTGGAATGACCCTGACATGCTGGAAGTAGGAAACGGCGAACTCACTCTCGCAGAGAATCGCGCGCACTTCTCCATGTGGGCCATGGTGGCCGCACCGCTGCTGGCAGGCAACGACCTGACTCAGATGAAACCCGAGGTCAAGGCCATCCTCACCAATCGCGACGTCATCGCCATCGATCAGGACAGCCTGGGCAAACAGGCTGAACGGACGTATGCAGACGGGGAGGTCGAGGTCTGGACGCGGCACCTGAGCGGTGGCGCGCTGGCTGTTGCCGTGCTTAACGTGGGCAGCGACCGCGTTGCCACGCATCCCTTCCACTTGAGCCTTGCGAAGCTCGGCCTGCACGGCGTGCAGAAGGGCAAGGACCTGTGGACTGGAAAGAACATCGAGTTGGCCGACAACATGCCGATTGAACTTGGCAACCACGACGTGCTGCTGGTCCGGATCGCGCAGCCGAAGTAGCATCTTCAGCGAGTTTCCCAGCCTGGGGCGCTACAGCGTTTTCGATTCAGTTCTTTACAGAAGACTGGAAGCCTCGTGGCTTTTTCCTCAAGAAAAAGCCACGAGGCACCATCTTCAAACGTCAACATGTGAATCGAAAACGCTCTACTCCACGCGTCCCAGGCACACCGCAAACCAGCCACACGGATCGGTCCATGTCGCGCTGGGCGTAAAGCTCGCTCGCTCCAGCAGGGCCTCAGCCTGGCCGTGCCGGTACTTGTAGCTGTTCTCCGTGTGAATCCGCTCGCCGGGCAGGAATCCCACTGTCAGACCGAGTGCCGCCAGCCGCACCGTCTGTGCAGCGCGGCTTTCCAGATGCATCTCCATTCGCGACGCAGCTGCATTCCACACCGCGCGGTGAGCAAAGGCCTCCGGCACAAAATCCGCGCCGAGTTCGCGGTTCAGGCGAACCAGCAGATTGCGATTAAAGGCCGCCGTCACTCCCGCCGCATCGTCGTAGGCCGCCAGGAGCGTGGCTTCCTCCTTCACCAGATCGACGCCGAGCAGCAGTGCATCGCCGGATCGCAATCCGGCGCGAACGGTTTCGAGCAGGCGCAACGCCTCTGCAGGCTCAAAGTTGCCGATGCTGGAGCCGATGTAGAGCACCAGACGCCGCTCGCCCGCAGGCAGAGGGTCGAGGTCAAGCCGCAGCGTGTAGTCCTCCTCACGCGGCGCAACCCGCACTTCAGGCAATTCGCGCTCGATGCGCTTGCGGGCTGCCTCCAGAGCACTCTCCGAGACATCCAGCGGCTCATAGACCACCTCACCCTGCTGGCGTACGGCGGAGGACAGCAGCAGGCGTGTCTTGTCCGCCGATCCTGCACCCAACTCCGTGACGCGCAACCTCTGGCCCGCCGCCGCACGGGTAACAATTTCGTCCGCGGATTGCAGAAAGATCCCGCGCTCCGTGCGCGTCAGGTAGTACTCCGGCACCTCGGTGATCTGGTCGAAGAGCAGCGAGCCCGCCTGATCATAGAACAGCCACGGCGGCAGCGATTTGGGACTGGCCACGAACCCCCGCCGAACCGCCGTGGCGACTCGATCGGAGATACGTGCATCAACGACGGAACAAGCGGGGACAGCCATTTTATGAGTTGGATGCCTCTGCAGATGTTGCGGTTACGGATTATTCCGCCAGCCGGATGCCGGAAAGCTGCCAGCGCGTCTCCGGCGCAAAGAAGTTACGATAGCTTGCTCGAATGTGCGCGGCAGGCGAGACACACGAGCCGCCGCGCAACACCATCAACCCGCTCATGAACTTGCCGTTGTACTCGCCCAGCGAACCCGGCAGCGCGCGAAAGCCCGGATAGCCTAGGTACGCGCTCGCCGTCCATTCCCAGCAATCCCCAAACTGCTGCGCAGGGCCCTGATCTCGGACAAGAGCAGTGGCAGGGAAAGGGACCAGCCGCCCGGACTCCAACAAATTTCCCTCGATCGGCCGCCCTTCGGCCGCGACCTCCCACTCGAACTCCGTTGCCAGCCGTTTCCCGGCCCAACGCGCATATGCGTCTGCCTCGTAATAGCTCACGTGGCTCACCGGCGCAGCCGCCATGCGGGCCATCAGCTGTTCCCCGCATAGGGTAAAGAACGTCCAGCCGCACTCGCTGTGGGTCCAGTAGAGCGGTGCCGTCCACCCTTCGCGCTCCACCGTGTCCCAACCGGCAGAGAGCCACAACTCCGGTCGCCGGTAGCCGCCGTCGGCAATGAACTCCGCATACTCGCCGCAGGTGACCAGTCGCGAGGCGATGGCGAATGGCTCCAGCCACACGCGGTGGCGCGGCAACTCGTTGTCAAAGCAGAAGCCTGCGCCCGTGTGCCCAGTCTCGTGAATTCCGCCTGCAAAAGACAGGAACGTAAGCGGCGCCGCCTCGGCATGTCCGTCTTCCGGCGCACCGGACTGGTAGGCGGGACGCAGTGGATTGGTATAGAAGGCGTGCAGAATGTCCGTCAGCAGCAGTTCCTGGTGCTGCTCTTCGTGGTTCAGGCCCAGTTCAATGCGCGTTAGCGCTTCCGGCGGGGCACCGCCCTCGATGAGCTGCTCGATGGCCGCATCCACGTGAGCGCGGTAGCGCAGGATCGCCTCCAGCGGTGGACGCGAGAAGGAGGAGCGCAGGCGCTTCTCCGGAAAGGCTGCGAAGCTACGGTAGTAGCTGTTGAAGAGCCAGGCAAAGTCGGCGTCAAAAGGCCGGTAGCTCGGCTGGAACTCCCGCAGAATGAAGGAGTCAAAGAACCAGGCCGTGTGCGCCAAGTGCCATTTTGCCGGCGACGCCTCTGGCGTGGACTGCACCATCATGTCTTCCGGTGTCAGCGGTTCCACCAGTTTGAGCGTGTGCTGACGGATGGTGCGAAAGCGGGCGGCCAAGTTGGCTGCCGGCACGGGCAATGTAACGGTTCTCATGGTCCAATCCCCCGTCTGGGAGGAGTTTAGTTCATCGCTGGCGGCCACGCCGCGCCCCACATGGATGTCGTACATCACAGCACAGGCCTCATAACCATGCGATACCAGACTAGGCAGCGGACAGCCCCGCGACGAAGCTGGTGACCGTGAGCAAAATATTCTTC
>DCFV01000012.1:10965-16221 GCA_002314435.1 Acidobacteriaceae bacterium UBA1795
CTGCCGTAGCGCAGAACTGAAGAAAGTGGTCTAATTCCCGCGGACGATTCGTACGGCTTGTCGCCCCGATTCCTTCTGGAAGGAGGGAATATGAACAAGTTCAATCACTATTCCGGGTTCCCGGCCTCCGTAATCGCCGCCACCCTTCTCTCTGCCGCCGCGCTGTTTGCGCAGACCCCTCCTGAAGTCACCCCTCCCCCACCGCCAGAGCCTATTCCGGCTGTTGTACCCGTGCCTGCACCTACACCGGAAGCTGTCGGCGATTCCATGATGGCGCGCCGCCGCTATCAGGCCGCCATCGAGGCCTACAAGCAGGTACCGCAGCCATCCGCCGCCGTTTGGAACAAGATGGGCATCGCCTACCAGATGCTCTTCGATCTGCAGGACGCCACACGCTGTTACCAGACTTCGCTCAAGATGGAGCCGAAGAACGTGAATGTGCTCAACAACCTCGGCACAGTCTACGACTCGCAAAAGCAGTACGGCAAAGCCGTCAAGATGTACCGCAAGGCGCTCAAGATCGAGCCGAAGTCTGCGCTCATCCTCAAGAATCTGGGCACTGACCTGATGGCCCAGCACAAGTATGAGAAGGGCTGGGAGGTCTATAAGTCAGCTCTGGAAGTGGATCCGCAGATCTTCGACCGCAGCACCGGTCCGCGAGTGGAGAACCCCTCGTCAGTTCAGGACCGCGGAGCCATGAACTACTACATGGCCAAGGGATGCGCGCGCGCCGGCAGGACTGACCGCGCCATTGAGTATCTGCGCTCGGCGGTCAACGAGGGCTTCACCAATCCCAAGAAGATCGCCGCCGATCAGGAGTTTGCCGCGCTGCATGGGGTTCCGGCCTTTGAAAGGCTGATTGCCGAGCCGGAGAAGCAGTAGTCCGCAGCGCCCGGGTCCGACCGCACCCGCATCGCGTCAACTTCGTCAGGCATTCGCGCGTCTATCCACAAGGGCCGGTCAGGCCCGGAGGTGTGTCGTGCGATCGCGCTTTCTAGCTTCCCTGCTGCTCTCTTTCTCCGCGGGCATTGCTGTTGCTCAGGACGCTCCCGCGGCCATGGGCCCCGGTGGCAGCGAACCCCGAAGCGGCATTTGGGGCGAGGGGCGCGGCACCGTGGGCACCGTGACCGCCATTGCCGCCGACCACTTCACCATCCGGACCGAACTGGGCGAAACCTACACCGTCCATTTCAGCGTGAACACCCGCATCCTCAAGCAGGCGCCGGGACAGGGCCGCGGACAACGGCAAGCTGAAGGCGGCGACCGCACACAGCCTGTGTCCATCAAGGCCACCGACATCCAGGTGGGCGACGCGATCGCCGCCGGCGGCGAAGTGGACGGTGCGGCCAAGTCC
Organism: Acidobacteriaceae bacterium UBA1795; assembly: GCA_002314435.1. Taxonomy (GTDB): domain Bacteria; phylum Acidobacteriota; class Terriglobia; order Terriglobales; family Acidobacteriaceae; genus Telmatobacter. The sequence goes on from DCFV01000012.1 coordinate 12,320, forward strand.
ATCGGCGCAGTGATGATCCTGCTCATCGACCCCGAACGCGCCAAACAGATGCGCGCGATGGAAGCCAACTACGGCAAAACCTGGCTGATGGGCCGCGTGACCGCTATCAACGAGCTGCGCGTCACCCTCGAGGGCGGCCCTGACAAGGCCGCGCACGCGTTTGTGGCCGATGAGAACACTACATTCCGCAAGCGCCGCGAACCCATCACCCTCGCTGACATTCAGATCGGCGACAGGTTACACGTGGAAGGCGCGGTAAAGGACGGGGCCTTCGTGGCCACCACCGTCTCCGTTATGGGGCAGCCACCCAATGGCGAACGCGGCCCCGGGAACGGCCCACCGCCGCAGCAATAGGGAAATCAGCGGCCCGGTTCGTCCGCGGGATACCACCCTCCATCCGCTTCTTTTGCCCTTCGTCGGAATCGACGCGCCGCAGCACCACGCCTCAGGCTACCTTCCGGTTGTAGCAACGCCACCGGAAGGACTGCCCTATGATTCCAACTGTCGCCCTCGTTCACGTCGATGCGGTCACACGCAGGTTCCCGCTCGACCACAACGAGGTGATCGCGCTCGACCACACCAGCCTGCGCGTCGAGCGTGGCGAATTCCTGGCCATCGCAGGCCCCAGCGGAAGCGGCAAATCGACACTGCTCAACCTGATAGGCTGCATCGACAAACCCACTTCCGGCAGGATCCTCATCGATGGCGTCGACACCGGCACGCTCAGCCCGGTGCAGCTCACCGATCTGCGCCGCAAGAAAATCGGCTTCGTCTTCCAGACCTTCAACCTGATCCCCGTCTTCACTGCGGCAGAGAATGTAGAGTTTCCGCTGCTGATCCAGGGCTTGAGCCCGGCCGAACGCCGCACCCGCGTGACCGAAGCGCTGGAAAGCGTAGGCCTTGCCGGCCGCGCGCATCAGCGGCCCGATCTGCTCTCGGGCGGTGAGCGCCAGCGCGTCGCCGTGGCACGCGCGATTGTCCACAGGCCTGCGCTGGTGCTTGCCGACGAGCCCACAGCGAATCTGGACACGCGCAACGCCACGCAGCTCATCGAACTGATGCGTGGACTGAACCAGCGGCTCGGACTCACTTTCATCTTTTCCACCCACGACCAACGCCTGCTGGAGCATACGCCGCGCATTGTGCGGCTCACCGACGGACAGGTGGTTTCTGACAGCTTCGCGAAAGGAGACGTCCATGAGCAAGTTTCTGCTGCTTGCATTTCGTAACGTGTTTCGCAACCGGCGGCGAACGCTGATGACGCTCCTGATGGTGGGCGGCGGCGTGGCCGGACTGCTACTGGTGGGCGGCTTCTTCGCTTTCATGTTCCGCGGCCTGCGCGAGAGCACCATTCGCAACGGGCTTGGTCACATCCAGATCTTCACCGCCGAGCACTTCCAGCGCGACGAAGTCCACGTGCTCGACACTGGCATCAGCGACTGGCAGCATGTGGCCTCATCCGTGCGTACCGGCAAGCATGTGCGCGGCGTCGCCCCGCGCATTGAGTTCTATGGCATGCTCTCCAACGGCGTCAAATCCTCCGTCTTCATGGGCAGCGCCGTCCAGCCGGAGATCGAGCGCTCCATGGGCTTCAGCCCGCGCCTCGCTTCGGGAAACGATCTGAACTCCAGCAGCAATGGTGAAGTTGAAGCGCTCGTCGGCACCGGCGTCGCACGTTCCATGAACGTGAAAGTTGGCGACGGGCTCACCATCCTCTCCGTCACCGCCGACGGCGCGCTCAACGGCCTCGACGTGCAGATCGTGGGCCTCGTCAACACAGGCTTCAAGGATCTCGATGACCGCTACCTGCGGATCACGCTACCTTCAGCCCAACGATTGCTCCAATCCGATCGCGTAACCAACCTCGTCGTGGGCCTGGACAATACTGACAACACCGACGCGGTTGCTGCAGAACTGGCGCCGCAACTGCGCGGCCTGAGCCAGCCGATGGTCGAGAAGAAGTGGATCGAGCTCGCCGCGTACTACAAGCAGGTGCGCACGCTCTTTAGCGGCATCTTCCTCTTCCTCGGCGTAATTGTCTTCTTCATGGTGCTGATGGCAACGGTGAACACGCTGCTGATGGCTATGTTCGAGCGCACGCGTGAGATTGGCACTATGCTCGCCATGGGCACGCCGCGCACGTGGATCGTGGCGCTCTTCATGGTGGAGGCCACGCTCACCGGCCTGTTCGGCGCCGTTGCGGGAGTCATCGGCGGCAACCTGCTCGGCATGCTGCTCAACGTCTCTGGACTGCATTTGCCTCCACCTCCGGGCACGGATGTGCCGATGGCCTTCAGGGTTCTGCACGTGCCCGCGCTCATGATTGGCTCATCGCTGATGGTGGTTGTCTCGCTGGCGCTCGCATCCATCCTGCCTGCGATTCGCGCATCGCGGCTGCAAATTGCGGAGGCACTGGCCCATGTCTAATGTGAACCGCATTCTTCGCTCGTTCCTGCTCTTGTTCCTGCTCTCGTTTCTGCTTACCTGCGCCCTGGTGTGCCGCGCGGCCACACCCGACGCCGAAGCGCTGCTGAAGCGCTCCGACGCCTACCGCAACGGCTGGCCCGCCTACGTGGTCGAAGTAAAGATCACCGATTACGAGGCCGGGAAGTCCGACGAGGAGCACCTCTACGAGGTCTCACAGAAGGGCACGGACAAGACCTACGTCGAGTTCATGAGCCCGCGTGAGAAAGGCCGCCACCTGTTGATGGTGGGCGACGATATGTGGGTCTACCTGCCCGACACCAGCCGCCCGGTGCGCATCACCCCACTCGAACGCCTCACCGGCGACGCCTCCAACGGCGACGTGGCCCGCACCAACTACGCCGTCGACTACTCGCCGGTCTACCTGCGCACGGAGAAGGTAGGTGCGACCGAGTGCCATGTGCTCGAACTCACCGCGAAACGGAAAGGCGCGACTTATCAGCGCATTCTCTACTGGCTGCGCACCGAGGACGCGCGACCGGTGCGCGCGGAGTTCTACCTGACATCTGGCAAGCACATCAAGTCGGCGACGTTCGACGAGTATCAGCCGTACAACGGCAAGATGCAGTTGCACAAGCTCACGCTCTACGACGAGATTCGCCACAACTCGCACAGCGTGCTCGAGTACTCCGGTGCAGCACCGCGCACACTGCCAGACAAGCTCTTCTATCAGGGCCGCGCTGACCGATTCTAAGCATGCATACTCGCAGAAACATCCCGGTGCTCTTGCTTCTTGCAACGGCTTTCTGCGCGCGCGCGCAGGACCCCGCACCGCAAGAGGAGAGTCGCCTCAAAACGCGCTACTCCGTCGCCGTGATCGACGACGCGACGTTCTACTCCGATGTGCACTATCAGTTGCCCGCAGTGCTAAACCAGGTACTGCTCGAGCCATCGTTCGGCCTGCGCTATCGTGAGCGCTTCACCTTCTCGACCAGCCTCATCGGCATCACGACCACTTACACCGACACCGACACACGACTGCATGTGAAGGAATCCTATGTCAGCCTTTCCGCAGGTGACTTCGACTTCACCTCCGGACGCAAGATGGTGCGCTGGGGCACGGGCTACGCCTTCACCGCGGCGGGTGTGCTCGATCCGCCGCGCAACCCCACCGACCCGGCCGACCGGCTGAACGTGAACGAAGGCCGCGACATGGTGAAGGCCGACTGGGTGCGAGGACCACATGCCGTCACGGTTGCATGGTCCACCGCCGCGCTAGCTCCTTCCGGCACTAACCTGCACGACACCACGGCCATCCGGTATAACGTTCTGGTGCACGGTTTCGACACTTCGCTCATCGCCGGCGACGACCGCGGCAGCGACGCCTTCGGCGGCTTCACTTTTACACGCGTGCTGGGCCAGGCGTGGGAGTTGCACGGCGAAGGCATGTGGCGCGAGCAGGCCGCGGCGCTCATCGG
>DCFV01000012.1:16281-34129 GCA_002314435.1 Acidobacteriaceae bacterium UBA1795
ACACCACGGCCATCCGGTATAACGTTCTGGTGCACGGTTTCGACACTTCGCTCATCGCCGGCGACGACCGCGGCAGCGACGCCTTCGGCGGCTTCACTTTTACACGCGTGCTGGGCCAGGCGTGGGAGTTGCACGGCGAAGGCATGTGGCGCGAGCAGGCCGCGGCGCTCATCGGCGCCAAGTGCACACTGCACTCCGGCGTCACGTTCATGGGCGAGTTCTATACACCGCCCAACACGGAATACTTCCGGCACAGCACTGTATCGCCGCTTGCTGGCCGCCAGCACTACACGTTTTTCAGTGCAGGCAAATCGCGGCTGCGCGAGCGACCGCGCTGGAAAGAGTGGGACGTTTCCGGGGCCATGGTGACAAACCTCGACGACCACAGCTTCACCGGCATTGTGGATGTGAACCGATGGTTCGGCAATCACTTCTCGTCGTATGTACATCTGGAAGTTCCACACGGCAGCGCCACTTCGGACTACGGTTCAGCGCCTTACGCCACAGCCACTTCGGTTGGAGTCCGGTTCCAGCTATGAATCGCACACCTGAATCCGCCAATGCCGCCGGTACTGTCAGACCGCAGAAGATTGACTGGTTGCGCTCCTTCTTCAAGACCGCCTGGATTGTTCCTTCTGCAGGGCTGCTGGTTGGGTTACTCCTACTGGTGTTCGAGCACCCGCAGCTATCGGCGATGGGCCGCCGGTTTGTCATCGCTCTGATCTACGCGACGTTCATCGGAACACCTTCGTCGTTCTTGCTGAACTGGGTTGGCTTTACGTACGCGCCGCGATTCCCTCGTATGGCGATTCTGTTGAATATATGTGTCCTGACCTCGACGGCCACCGTGGGCACCGCCGCAGGAGTAGTCCTAATGTGGTTCACAGGAATACTTCGGGGCGACACAATGAGCAGTGAGTTCATATCGTCGTATCCCATCAGTCTGGTCATGACCCTCGTGATTGGACTCAGCATCACATCGTATGAAACCCTGCGGCACAAGTTGCACTATGCCACGCTGGAGCTGCGCACGCGGCAGATGGAGCACGAACGCGCCAATAAGCTACTCGTGGAAGCGCGCCTGTCGTCGCTCGAATCGCGCATCCATCCGCACTTCCTGTTCAACACGCTCAACACCATCGCGGCGCTCATTCCGACTGATCCGAAGCGCGCAGAAGACACGGTCAGCAAACTCGCCTCCCTGCTTCGCTTTTCCCTCAATTCCAACCACGGCAGCCTAGTTCCGCTGGCACAGGAGTTGAAGATCGTTCGCGAGTATCTTGAAATCGAGTCAACGCGCTTCGGCGCGCGACTGCGCTACCGGATCGATGTGCCCGATGCGATTAGCAATTACAAGGTGCCTCCGTTGGCTCTGCAAACGCTGGTAGAGAACGCAGTGAAGCACGTGGTGGCGCGGAACCCCGCAGGGGCTGAACTGCAGATCGCGGGCGCCTTGGAGGAAGGGCGCGTGTGCCTGGAAGTGATAGACGACGGTCCCGGCTTTTCGCTCGCTGAGGTGGCTCCCGAACACGGTCTGGGCAATCTGTCGGCGAGGCTTGAGCTGCTGTTTGGCGAACGTGGACAATTGGATGTGATGCGGCGAGGTGCGCTTACCGTGGCGCGCATCGCCCTCCCGGCGGAGTTGTAAGATGAGCGACACCGCGCTACGCGCCTATTTGGTGGACGACGAACAGCTCGCGCTGCAGCGGCTCGCGCGCCTGCTCGCAGCGTTTCCGCAGATCGAGATTGCGGGCAGCGCCTGCGACCCTGCGCAGGCAGTGACATTTCTCAACGGAGCGGCGGAAGAGATCGACGTACTCTTCCTCGATATCGAGATGCCGGGCATAAATGGCTTCGAGCTTCTGTCACGGCTCACGCGGCAGCCCTTCGTCATCTTCACAACGGCTTATGATCAGCACGCGCTGCGCGCCTTTGAGGCCAACACGATCGACTACCTGCTGAAGCCGATCGACAGCGATCAGCTGCAGCGTGCGCTGGGCAAGCTGGGACGCTTGCGCCCCATCACAAAGCCGGAGTGGCAACAGAATCCGCAGTTGCAGGAACTTCTGCGCGATCTGGCTGCCTCATTCAAGCACGGGCAGGCGAGCTATCCACAGCGCATCGCGTCGCGCGTGGGCGAACGCATTTCGTTTCTGTCGCTCGATGACGTGACGCATTTCGTGGCACAGGACAAGCTCACTTATGCGGTGGTGAACGGCAAGAGTCACTGCGTGGACCAGACCATTGCCGAGCTTGAACGGCGGCTCGATCCAGCGAAGTTTTTGCGCATTCATCGCGGGGCGCTGGTGAACGTGGACTGGGTACACGAGGTGAACTCGTGGTTCGCGGGGAAAGTTGTGCTCACGCTAAAGGATGCGGTGCATACGCAACTGACTGTTGCGCGCGACCGCGTCCGCAGTGTGAAAGAACAGCTCGGTATCTAGCACCGCAGGGTGAAGCTAGCCACCCATATACATGCCACCGTTCACGTCTAGCACGTGGCCGGTGATATAGGACGCACCCTCCGAGGCGAGGAACGCAACGCTGTGCGCGATGTCAGCGTCAGTACCCACACGGCCCATGGGAATCTGCGTGAGCATGACGGCGCGCAGTTTTTCGTCGAGCACCGCGGTCATGGGCGTCTCGATGTAGCCGGGTGCAACGGCGTTGACCGTGATGCCGCGCGAGGCCACTTCGCGCGCCAGCGAGCGCGTGAAGCCGATGAGGCCGGCCTTGGATGCGGCGTAGTTCACTTGGCCTTCCTGCCCGGTACGGCCGACGACGCTGGTAATGTTTACGATGCGGCCCCAGCGGTTCTTCATCATAGGCCGGAGCAGAACCTGCGTAAGCAGAAATGCGCCGGTAAGGTTCGTGTTCAGCACGTCGTCCCAGTCGGCACGTTTCATGCGCATCATGAGGTCGTCGCGCGTGATGCCGGCGTTGTTGACAAGGATTTCCACCTTACCGAAGCGGTCGAGAATGGCCTTCGCGCCGCTTTTGATCGACTCTTCGCTGGCCACGTCGAGGGCAAAGGGAGCGGCCTGCCCACCGGCGGCGGCAATCTCGGCAGCCACTTCAGCCAGCTTGGTTTCGTTGCGTGCTGCGAGCGCCACCGTTGCTCCGGCTTTGGCCAGTTCCAGCGCGCAGGCGCGCCCGATTCCTTGGCTGGCTCCGGTCACCAGCGCGATTCTTCCCTGCAAATCCGCCATCGTACGCTCCATCCTCCGGCGCGCCGCGAGAACTCGAAGGTCCGCACGCGCCCGAAGGTCATTATAGGGAGTTTGCCCCGTCCCCGGAATGCACAGGCTGAGCCGCGCGGATGCCGTATCCTGTTCGCGAGCCCAAACCAATGTCCAGCGAACCCCTGCAGCCCGTCGCCGCCCGCAACCAGACCGATGTCTTCGCCGTTCACGGAGCCGACCCCGAAGTGCTGGCCTATGCCATGGCCAAGTACTCGCGCTCGTCGCTCTCCATGCGCGAGTCGCTCACCGAGATCAGCGCCCAGCGCGCGGAGCAGTTTCTCAACACGTTTTATTTCCAGTACGGCCATCGCTCCATTGCCGACCTTGCGCACATCGCCTTCGCGGTGGAGCGGCTGAGCCTGCTGGCAGCGATTGTGCTCGTGGACGAGCAACGCTGGGATGGCCAGGAGCGGTCGACGCGCTATCAGAACTTCCTCAAGTCCGGCTGGTATCTTCCTGACTTTGGCCACGATTCCGCTTCAGCAAAGCTGTTTACCGAGACTGCCGAAAACCTGTTTGCTGCCTACCAGCGCACCACGGCTGCGGTGCTGGACGCGCTGCGGGCGCGCGTGGCTCTGCCCGAGGGCATGAAGCCCGAGGCCTACGAGCGCACGCTGAAGGCGCGGGCCTTTGACGTGGCGCGCTACCTGCTGCCGCTGGCGACCAACACCTCGCTCGGCCAGATTGTGAATGCGCGCACGCTGGAAACGCAGGTGTCGCGTCTGCTGTCGCATCCGGCGGCAGAGGTGCGCGAGTTGGGCCAGAAGCTGCGCGAAGCCGCGACCGGCCCGGCGTGGAATCCCGATCCTGCGGCGCGGCCAGTGGGTTCCGCGCCCACGCTTGTGAAGTACGCTGAGCCCAATGCTTATCAGATGGAAACGCAGAAAGAGCTGGCGCAGGCCGCCGCGGAGCTGCTCCAGGGCACACCGGTTGCGGGCGCGCCGGTGGTCGATTTGGTTGAGCGGACCGAGTCGCTCGAAGTGGAACTGGCAGCGACTCTGCTTTACTCGGCGAGCCATCATCCATACCGGCAGGTGCGCGATCTGGTAGCCGGGCTGCCCGCATCTCGAGTTTCAGAGATCATCGAGTTGGGCCTGCGGCACCGCGGCAGACACGATGAAGCATTGCGCGCGTTCCATGCGGGGGCTGCGCTGCGGTTCGACATTCTGATGGACATCGGCGGCTTCCGCGACATGCACCGGCACCGGCGCGTGACGCAGATTCTGCAGGGTTTTACTGCGCAGCACGGCTACGAGACGCCGGAGGCGGGCGATGCGGCAGGACTCGCCGAAGCAGGCGTGCTGAGCGAGTTCCAGGCAGCCGTGGAAGCGGCGCATGCGGCCAGTGCACGAATCGCCGCAGGTCCGGCGCCGGAAGCCGCGCAGTCCGCGCTCTACCTGCTGCCGCTGGCTACACGCGTGCGCTGCCTGTTCAAGATGGACTTTGCCGAGGCGCAGTACATCAGCGAACTGCGCTCAGCGCCGGCGGGCCATTTCAGCTACCGGCGCGTGGCGTGGGAGATGTTCCTGGCCGTCCAGCAGCAGCATCCCTCACTGGCAAAGTACTTCCGTGTCACGGACTTCACCAAGCCCATCGACCTGCTGCAGCGGTAGGAGCGCGTTTTGCGGATCAGGCGCTCGGTGCCGAGGCAGGAGCCGCGGCTGCTGCCGGGCGAAGGTCTTGCGCAGTAAGCCTGTCGGCGTCGCGCAGATCCGGGAACAACACCGTCCATACGCCCGCCACGGCCAGCGCGCCGAATCCGCCCACGAGCGTGGCGCGGACGGCCCCCCACCACTGCGCGGTGAGGCCGCTTTCAAACTCGCCCAGTTCATTCGATGCGCCGATAAAGAGTGAGTTGACCGCGCTGACACGGCCGCGCATCTCCGGCGGAGTGGACAACTGAAGCAGAGACCCGCGAATAATGACGCTGATCGTATCCGCCGCGCCGCCGACGGCCAGCGCGGCAATCGAGAGCCACAGGTTGCGCGACAGTCCGAAGACGACCGTGGCTACGCCAAAGATGGCGACGCAGGTGAAGAGCTTGCGTCCAGCGCAGCGGCCGATGGGAAAGCGCGCCATCAGCAGCGACATGGTGAGCGCTCCGGCAGCAGGGGCAGCGCGCAAGATTCCCAGTCCGCGCGGGCCTGTGTGCAGGATCTCCTGCGCGAAGATGGGCATGAGCGCAACCGCGCCGCCGAGCAGAACAACGAACAGATCGAGCGAGAAAGAACCCAGCAGCAGCTTCCTGTTCCACACATATTTGAAGCCGGCCAGAACCACCTGCAGCGAGGCTGCACGGTGTTCCATGCGGCCGGGACGCACGCTCAGGCTGCCTACCAAAACGAGGAACCAGAAGAGCGTGCCCAAGGCGAAGGCATAGACGATGCCCGCTCCCTCAAGGCGCGTTCCAGGATAGATGCGCGCGAGCGGCAGGGTGAAGAGCAGGCCGCCGAGCGCGGGGCCGGTGATGTTGGCGAACTGCCAGATGGCCCCGCCCCAGGTGACAGCGTTGACAAAGTGCTCTTCTGGCACCAGGTGGGGCACGAGCGCGGAGCTGGCCGGGCCCGAGAAGGAGCGGCCCATGCCGATGAGAAACAGCACGGCATAGATGGGGAAAACGCTGCGCACGCCGTGGCGCGCAAACAAGAGCAGTGCGAACGTGCAGAAGACCTGCAGCGAGTAGCAGATCAGAATCACGCGGCGGCGGTCGAAACGGTCTACCACGTGGCCGGAGGGCAACAGGAAAAGCAGCCCAGGCAGAAAGAGCGCGAGACCGGTGTAGCCAAGGTCGAGAGGACGGTGGGTGATGGAGTAAACCTGCCACGCAACGGCGACCGACTGCGCTTCAGCGCCGAGAATGGCAGCGGCGCGCGCCAACTGATAGCGGCGGAAGTCGCGCGAGGCGAAGGCCTCCATGCCGCGGCGAAGTTTTTGTGCTGGAGGGGAATCCATCTGCCTCTAGGGTATCGTCCTGCACCCCGCACTCCAAGACTGAAGACACGTGGGCTGCTTTATCCTGATTCTTGGCCCCCGAAATTCAGTCACGTCCCGTGCCCAGCAAGCTGGCCGCCATCGCCGTCACGCTCTGTGGCGTGTGCGCCTTCCTCGAGCTCTATTGCACGCAGCCGATGCTGCCGCTGCTGGCTCACATTTTTCACGCGACGAAGACGGGCGTGGGGATGACCGTTTCGGCCTCGACGCTGGGCGTGGCGATTGCCGCGCCGATCTTTGGGGCGCTGACGGAACGGCTGCCGCGCAAACGGGTGATAGTCGTGTCGCTATCTGGGATTGCGGTGCCGACGCTACTGGCGGCGACCTCGACCTCGCTGGCGCAACTGGTGTTCTGGCGTTTTCTGCAGGGCATCTGCATTCCGGGTGTGATCGCGGTGGTCATCACTTACATCGGCGAAGAGTGGCCACCGGAGCGAGTGGCGCTGATCATGAGCTTCTACGTAAGCGGCACGGCGCTGGGCGGTTTTATCGGGCGCGTCTCGGCGGGCATGCTGGCGGACTGGTTCAACTGGCGGGTCAGTTTCCTGGTGCTTGGCGCGCTGGCCCTGGCCGGCGCCGCGGCAGTGGCCGCATGGCTGCCGCACGGGCGGCGGCGCCCCGCCCTGCAGCACCGCGCCGACGTGCTGCCCGCTTTCCCCTACCAGATACAGGGCCTGCTACGCAGCCGGCGCCTGATCGCAACCTTCGCCGTGGGTTTCAACGTGTTGTTTTCTCTGGTGGGTATGTTCACGTGGATCACGTTCCACCTGAGCGCTGCGCCGTTCAACCTGTCGACGGCGGCGCTGAGCTACCTCTTCTTCGTATACCTGGTAGGGCTGGTGGTGACGCCGATGGCTGGGTATGTGATCACGAAGGTGGGCCTACGGGCCGGGATCGCTGGCGCGATTACGTGTTCGATGACAGGCGTGCTGCTGACGCTCGTGCCTTCGCTGGCGGCGGTGATCCTGGGGCTGGTGATGGTTTCGACTGGCGTATTTATCTCCCAGACGGCATCGCAAAGCCATTTGCGCGTGGCCTCGCCGCCGGAGGCTCGCGTCACGGCGGCGGGTCTTTACCTGACCTGCTACTACCTGGGCGGAACAGCGGCAGGCGTGGTGCCGGGAGCCTTTTGGGCGCTCGGCAAGTGGCCGGCGTGCGCGGGATTCATCGTCGCCATGCAACTGGTGGCGCTGACCGTTGCGCTGGTGGGTTGGCGAACGCCCAAAGTCTCTGAAAGCACCCGTACCTCCGCTCCCTGACGGCACATGAGAAAGACTGAAACCCAGCCGCAGAGTGAAGAATCTAAAAGCAAGTACAGGTTCTGCCAGCTCGGGCTGGTGAACCCTCGGACGCCGCTGAGGCCTCCGACAACCGTTCTTCCCCAAAACCGCGGTAATGTCCTCGCACCACGCCCTGAAGGAGCAGTTGTTTGGCTGATACGAATTCCCTGACTCCGGCCAAAGCCCGAGCCGCGGCAGCAACCGTGGCCAATCCGGACCCGCACGCGATGTGGAAGCCGCGCGTGAACCCGTGGCTGATTGCCATGACGGTGGCCCTTGCCGCGTTCATGGAGGTGCTGGACACCTCGATTGCCAACGTGGCTCTGCCGCACATTGCAGGTAGCCTTGGCGCCAGCACCGACCAGGGAACCTGGGTGCTGACCAGCTACTTGGTGGCGAACGCCATTGTGCTGCCGCTGGGCGGATGGGCATCCAGCCTGATGGGCCGCCGCAACTTTTTCGTCTTCTGCATCGTGGTGTTCACGGTGGCCAGCTTTCTGTGCGGCGCGGCTCCGTCGCTGCCCATGCTGCTCATCTTCCGCATCATTCAGGGAGCGGGCGGTGGCGGCATGCAGCCCATGGCGCAAGCCATCATGGCCGATTCGTTTGAGCCGCAAAAGCGCGGGCAGGCTTTTGCGCTCTATGGCCTGGTGGCCGTTCTGGCCCCCTCCATTGGCCCGACGCTGGGCGGTTGGATCACCGACAACTTCTCCTGGCGCTGGATCTTCTTCATCAACATCCCGGTCGGCATTCTGGCCTTCATTCTGGTCAGCCGTCTGGTGGAAGATCCGCCGTGGATCAAGCCCGATATCTCGAAGCTGCGCCACATGGACTATGTCGGCCTTTCGTTCCTGACCATTTCCATGGGCGGCCTGCAGATCATGCTGGACAAGGGCGAGGAAAACGACTGGTTTTCCTCAGGCTTCATCAGCTTTTTCTGTGCTCTGTTCGTGCTCGGCATAGTGGGCCTGGTCGTCTGGGAGTGGCGTCAGAAAGATCCGTTGATCAATCTGAAGCTCTTCCGCTTCAAGAACTTCGCAATCTGTTGCTTCCTGATGGCGCTGGTGGGAGGTGTGCTGAATGCGAACACGGTCCTTCAGCCGCAGTTCATGCAGACGTTGTTGGGGTATACCGCAACAACGTCCGGCCTGGCGCTGACCGCCGGCGGCTTCACACTCGTAGTGGTCATGCCGCTTGCTGGCTTTGCCACCGGCAAAGTGTCGGCGCGCACGCTGGTGATGATCGGGTTCATCATGTTCGTGTTCACCTTCCGCTACGCGGCCAGCGTGACCACGCTCAACATGACCTTCGCGCAGTGCTCGTGGCTACGCGTCATCCAAATGCTGCCACTGCCGTTCTGCTTCATCTCCATTACCAACGCAGCGTATGTAGGCATGCCGAAAGAAGACAGCAACCAGGTTGCCGGCCTGATCAACTTTGCCCGAAACATTGGCGGCAGCATCCTGATCGCCATCACCAACGCACAGGTGACCAACCGCGCCATGTGGCACCAGCAGCACCTGCAGAACGACATGGTGCCGGGCACACCCATCTTCGAACAGCACAAACAGGCTCTCGCGGGCTTCTTCAGCGGCCACGTTGGCGGTCCTAACGGGGCCAGCATGGCGCTAGCCAACCTGTATGACCAGCTGAACCTGCAGGCTCAGTTCCAGGCCTATCAGGACGTCTACATTGAGCTGTCGTGGATGTCGGTGGTGCTGATCTTGCTGGCCTTCCTGCTGAACAAGAATCGGCCCGGGCAGGGCGCGAGCGAAGGCGCGGCGATGCACTAAAAAAGAAAACGCCAGAAGCCTTTCGGCCGCTGGCGTTTTCCGGAAGTGCCTTGTGCAGTTCCTCGAATCACGCATCGTCCCCTTCAGCCTTCCCGATGCCGCCTTCCGGGTTGCCCCCTCCGACTGCATCTTCCGGCTGGGCCTGCTGCGCTGCTCCGGGTTGCCCCGAGGCTGCGCGCTGTACCGCGCCGGCGACGGCTCCACGGGTTGCCCCGCAGTGCCAGTCCATTGGCTGTACCGGAGGCTGCACGCTGAGTTGCCTCAACGCGTCAGATTCCTCAACGCTGCCGGCTCGCGTGGCTTCGGGTTTCCCCTGGCCATGCCGCCCTGCTGCGCCGCCGATGTGGTCGTGCGAGTTGCCCCGCCTGCCGCATCGGTCCGGCTTTGCCGGCGACGGAGCTATCGGTTTCCCAATAGTTCGCATCCATTCGGCGGTACTGATTGACCGATTTCCGGGTTGCCCCAGTCTCGGCCCTTCGGTATCGCCGATGATCCGATGTCGGGTTGCCCCGCATTTCGGATCTTCCGGCTCCGGCTGGTGCGCTCTCCGAGTCGCCTCGGGGCGCGCCTTCCGGTTGTGCCAGTGGCCCGATCGCCGGGTCTCCCCGGTTCGCTCTCCGCTGGTCTCGCCTTCGGTGAAACTTGCGGGTTGCCCCGCCTCTTCCGGTCCGCTGGCGTCGCCGTCTGCCCAATTCCAAGTTGCCCCGAATCTGGGGGTTACGACGCTTGCTTCCGAGCCTCGTCTCCGGGTTTCCCCGGACCGCTTGCCCTTTGGCTTTCCGTTGGTACCCTTGCGAGTTGCCCCGCTCGGTTACCCACGGTTGGGTCGATGATGAATCCCCTGCTGGTTGCGAACTTTGCATCCTCGGCTTGCGCCGCGGATGAATCTTCACCTCCAACCGGGTCCAGCTCTTTCCGGCTCTGCCTCCGTTGTAACCTCAATCTCTTGTGGCATTTCGCCTGCGGCTTGCGCCGCGTGCGAACTGCTTCAATCGACCGGGACTACCTCGGAAGCCGGGCTGAAATTGCTGTCCGATTCCCTACAAGGTCACTGCTTGATTTGAGACTCTGAACCTGTTCGATCTGTGGAAACAAGTGCAAATCTAAGAAACTTCTGTGGATATCACCGTTCACGGTGCATTCACACAAAAAGTTCGTCTGCGCCCGGCGCGATTGCACAAGAAATGGAGCAGATTCTTGGGATTTTTGAGGGGCTTGGACGCGTGCCGGCGGGCCAAAGCGGCGATATACTCGGCACGTGTGGACGCTCTTCAAGCTAGTGGGGTTGTTGATCCTGGGCGGGGCTGCCGTCTATGGGCTCGTGGTTGCGTTCAATCCGTGGGCGCTGCACATTGGCGGGCAATCGACGCCGCTGCTCTACTGGACCGGCATGGGCACGCTGACGGCCAAGGGCGGAAAGGCCTATCCGCTGTACGTGTATTTCTATCCGGGCAGGCCTCAAGGAATTCACGGCGGGGGCAGGCGCGATGGCAAGGTTGTGAGCGCTCACCTGCAGGGCACGGCCGAGTTGTGCACGGCGCCGGGCAAACCCCAACTGTGAACCTGAGCGGCACGATGTATGGCGGGTATTGGAGCACAGCGGGCAGCCTGTGGGACTTCCGGTTGCTTGAGTGGAGGAAATCGTTCCAGATCAACTATCAAAACCGCGGATTCTTTGACATTGCCGGAATGTGGCACGGGCCGGAGTTGGTGATGGACAGGCCGGGCGAACAAGGAATCCGCTTCGCGTCTGGTGTGTTTATCGACAACGCAACGGTGACTCTGCACCGGGCGAGCCATGGGGAATTTGAGGCGGCGTGCCGGACGATGGGGAGCGGGCCGAAACAGTAGCGACTGCTAACGCTATCTCGCCCTTATAGCGCGAGGATCGGGCACTCAGGCTGCCTCCTATATGGGCCGCCGGCCTCAAAAGTGTTCCACGTGGAACACTTTTCCAGGTAAATAAATGCTTTACGTGGACCGTGCTTGATGCCAGTATGCGCGCTTTGGGGCTAATTGTTTGCAACGAAAATTCGCGGAGTTTAGAGTCTGCGGTGGCTGCACGATTCGCGGCCTGGTTTGTGGCGGGGTGAGGGGTGTGCTTTCCCAGGTACGCACACACGGACCTGGGGAACCCAGAGTTATTGCAGGAACTTACTTCCCCCGGCACCCGGACCAACCGCCTGCTGGAGCTATCTCACTCTTGCTGCGCAAGGATGGGAACTCAGGCTACTCCAATATGGGCCGCTCACCTCAAAAGTGTTCCACGTGGAACACTTTTCTAAGTAAATAAACGCTTTGCGTGGGCCATGCCTGGTAGCAGTATGCGCGTTTTGGGGGTAATTCTTTGCAATGAAAATCACGTGGGGATGGCTACGTGCTTTCCCAGCCTTCGCTTCGCGAAGAATGGGGCACCCTGGGTCTGTGGCGGGGATAGGCAAAGAAGGCTGGTCCCACCCGCCCATCAAGCACGGCCGCACCAGACCTTACACGCCACGAACAAACGGCAATGCCGAGCGATTCATCCAGACTGCGCTGCGCGAATGGGCCTACGCAAAACACTGGTCCGACTCCGAGCGAAGAGATGCTCACCTGCAGCCTTGGATCGACTATTACAACCGCGAGAGACCCCATGGCAGCCTCAACTACAAGCCGCCCATCAGCCGATCCGATCCCGGAACAACCTCTTGACCTACTACAGCCACCCGCCAACCCCTCGCATCATATGTGAATCCCAGGTCTCAGAATCGAGACCTGGGCCACCCGCCAACTGAACGTAATGAAGTGAAAGAGTTTCCGCTTTCTGAAACCGCTTCAGGCCGTATGGCATGGTCCTATCGTAGTCTTGCCGAAGGCTCGGCCGAAGACCCGCTCATCGCGATGGAGCTGCGATGAACGGGGCACAGCTTCTTATGGCTCATGGTGATTCTGATGACTGGGCCACCTGCCTCGTAGTTCTTAGTTCACTGTGGATTGTGGCTGGGTAGGGTTTGTGCTTTCCCAGGTCTCAAAAGCGAGACCTGGGGCACCCATTGTTGTGCTCGGGGAAGGTGCGCTGGAGGAAGATGCGAGTTAGGAAGTTACGAGCGAGTGCTTGCTTAGCATTTGCTTAATGCCGCGGATGGCTTGTCTGGTGCGCTCTTCGTTTTCGATTAACGAGAAGCGGACGTGGGTGTCGCCGTAGTCGCCGAAGCCTATGCCGGGGCTTACGGCTACCTTGGCTTCCGTCAGCAGTAACTTGCTGAACTCCAGCGAGCCTAAGTGGCGGTATGGCTCCGGTATCTGGGCCCAGACGAACATGGTGGCCTTGGGCGCGGGGACGTACCAGCCGGCCTTGTTGAGGCCTTCGATGAGGACGTCGCGGCGGCGGCGGTAGGTGTCGCGAATCTCGGCGACGCACTCCTGCGGCCCTTCGAGCGCGAGGATGCTGGCGACCTGGATGGGCGTGAAGGTGCCGTAGTCAAAGTAGCTCTTGAGGCGGGCGAGGGCGTTGACGAGGACGGGGTTGCCGACCATGAAGCCGACGCGCCAGCCGGGCATGTTGTAGCTCTTGGAGAGGGTGAAGAACTCGACGGCGACATCTTTGGCGCCGGGGACCTGGAGGACGCTGGGCGGCTTGTAGCCGTCGAAGCCGAGGTCGGCGTAGGCGAGGTCGTGGATGAGATGGAAGCCGTATTGGCGGGCCAGTTCGACGAGGCGCGCGAGGAAAGGCAGGTCAACGCACTGCGTGGTGGGGTTCGACGGGAAGTTGACGATGAGCGCCTTGGGGCGCGGGGTCATGCGCGGGATGAGGTCTTCAAGCTCGGCAAGGAACGAGTCGCAGTCGACGATGGGCACGGAGACAACGTGAGCGCCGGCGATGACAGGGCCGTAGATGTGGATGGGGTAGCTCGGGTTGGGCACGAGCACGGTGTCACGCGAGTCGAGGATGGCGAGACAGAGGTGGGCGATGCCCTCCTTGGAGCCGATGGTGACGATGGCCTCGCGGTCGGGGTCGAGATCGACGTCGTAGCGGGTTTTGTACCAGTTGCAGATGGCCTTGCGCAGGCGGGGCAGGCCGCGCGAGACGGAGTAGCGATGGGTGACGGGCTTTTGCGCCGCCTCAATCATCTTGTCGACGATGTGCTTGGGCGTGGCTCCGTCGGGGTTGCCCATGCCGAAGTCGATGATGTCCTCGCCGCGGCGGCGAGCGGCTGTCTTCATCTCGCCGGTGATGTTGAAGACGTAGGGCGGGAGGCGCTGGATTCTCGAGAACTCTTCCATGGTGACTCCAGTGTAGCTGTAAGTGGTCGGAGATCAGGGGCCAGGGATTGGGGATCGGAACCTGCGCACGTACGGGGCTGCGTCATGGTCCAGAACGCTGCTGGAATTGTGGGATGAGGTGGTGCGGGATTCAGGCGGCCGGGGCCGCAGCACGCGCCGCCGCAGCGCCGGGAGCGGGCGCGCAGGCCCAGACACGGACGTTGGCGGTGCGGTGCATGAGAAGGATTATAGCGCGGGCCGGGCGCGATCTGCTCGCGGCCTGGTCAGGGAGCGGGGACAGCGGGCGGGATGAGCGGGAAAAAGGCTGCTGCGGAATTGTGTTGCCGGCGGGCTGGGCGGTGGGAGAATGGAGGCCGGACCAGTCTGCCGCTTCGAGCGCAGGCGTGGACTTTCACCCCGCGGAAACACGGCCTGAACCTCCCGATTGCGCTCGCGTTCGCTGCGGCGAAGCTGCCGCGTGGGGCCTGGCTATATGAACACTCTCCTGATTTACCCGGAATTTCCCGACACCTACTGGAGTTTCAAGCATGCGCTGAAGTTTCTGGGCAAACGGGCGGCGCAGCCTCCGCTGGGGCTGATGACGGTGGCGGCTCTGCTGCCGGCGAGCTGGAACAAGCGGCTGGTTGACACCAACGTGGAGCGGTTGCGCGATCGCGATCTGGACTGGGCCGATGTGGTGATGCTGAGCGGCATGCACATTCAGCTAGGGCCGCTGGTGGAGATTGTGGAGCGGTGCAGGGCGCGCGGCCTGCGCACGGTGGTGGGCGGGCCGATTACGAGCAGCGTTCCGGCATCCGGGCTGAAGGCGGATCATGTGGTGATTGGCGAGGCCGAAGGGCTGATGGCCGAGCTGGCGCGCGATCTGGAGCAGGGCACGGCGAAGCCGCTCTACCAGGCGATGGAACGGCCGGAGATGAAGGACAGTCCCCTGCCCGATCTAAGCCTGATCAAGATGAGGCGCTACTCCACGATGACAGTGCAGTACTCGCGCGGTTGCCCGTTCAACTGCGAGTTCTGCGACATTATCGAGATCTATGGCCGGCGGCCGCGGACGAAGTCTGTTCAGCAGGTGATGGCAGAGCTTGACCAGTTGCATGCGGCGGGCTGGCGCGAGGCCGTGTTTATCGTCGATGACAACTTTATCGGCAACAAGGCCCGGGCGCGGGAGCTTTGCACGGCGCTGGCGGAGTGGCGAAGCCAGCACAAGACCAGCTTCGACTTCAATGCCGAGGCGTCACTGAACCTAGCCGACGATCGGGAGTTGATGCAGCTGATGAAGGACGCGGGCTTTGTTTCGGTGTTTCTGGGGATTGAGACGCCGGATGAGTTGGGGCTAATTGCCAGCAACAAGCTGCAGAACACGCGGCGCAGCTTGCTGGAAAGTGTGGCGATTATCCAGAGCTATGGCATGCAGGTGATGGGCGGCTTCATTCTGGGCTTCGACACGGACCGCGAAGATATCTTCGACCGCATGGTGGAGTTTATCCAGAAGAGCGGAATTCCGGTGGCCATGGTTGGGCTTCTGCAAGCGATGCCAGGGACACAGTTATTCCGGCGACTGTGGCGGGAAGGACGGATTCTGGATATGGGCTATGGCGACAACACCGGCGACAAGCTGAACTTTTTGCCGAACATGGATCCCGCGAAGCTGGTGGAGGGCTATCGGTCGGTGCTGAAGCGGATCTACTCCTGTGAAGCCTACTACGAGCGCGTGAAGCTCTACCTGAGCCGCGTGCAGCCGCAGCCGGGAGAGCGACGGTCGAGGCAGCGGTGGCTGACGACCGCGAATGTTCGCGCCTTTGTGACGTCGATTGTGCGGCAGGGAATCTTTGGGCCGCAGCGCTGGAGTTACTGGAAGTTTCTACTGGCGGCGGCTACACGCTATCGCCGCTGCTTTGGAGCAGCAATGACGCTGGCGGTGATGGGCTATCACCTCCAGGTCCTTACACAGAAGCTGGCGAAGACGAAGCAGTCGGAAGCGGCGGTGGCGGGATTGCCGGCGGAGAGTGGCGGGCCGGACGCGTAGGCGCGGCTCTGCGGCGGATTCCTTGAGGGCAGGAAACACGCAGGGATGAGCGCAGGGTGGGACTGTGCGCGGGACGCGGTTAGCCTTGGTCCCGGCGTGCGCTCGTATACTTAAAGACGGCATGAGCACGTTTCCACCCGTAGAGGAACAACTGGATTTATTGCAGAAGGGCGCGGCGGAGATTATCCGCGTGGCCGACCTGCGCGAACGCCTTGAAGAGAGCCGTAAAACCGGCCGCCCGTTGCGCGTGAAGGCGGGGTTTGACCCGACGTCGCCGGACTTGCACCTGGGGCACACGGTGCTGATGCGCAAGCTGCGGCATTTTCAGCAGTTGGGTCACACGGTAATTTTTCTGGTGGGCGACTTCACTTCGCTGATCGGCGACCCGACGGGGCGCAACGTGACGCGCAAGCCGCTGACGCGCGAACAGATTGACGAGAATGCCGAGACCTACAAGGAGCAGGTGTTCAAGATTCTGGATGAGAAGGCGACGGAGGTCCGCTACAACAGCGAGTGGCTGGGCAAGCTGGGCTATGAGCAGACGATTCGGCTGACGGCGCACTTTACGGTAAGCCAGATGCTGGAGCGGGACGACTTTCACAAGCGCTACCAGGCCGAGCAGCCGATCAGTCTGCACGAATTTCTGTATCCGGTGATGCAGGGGTACGACTCGGTGGCACTGGAGTGCGACGTGGAGCTGGGCGGGACGGACCAGAAGTTCAACCTGCTGTGCGGGCGAGAGCTGCAGCGGCACTACGGGCAGAAGCCGCAGATTGTGCTGATGACGCCGATTCTGGAAGGCACGGACGGCGCGCAGAAGATGTCGAAGTCGCTGGGTAACGCGATTGGCATCAACGAGCCTCCGGCGGAGATGTACGGCAAGCTGATGTCGATCAGCGACGAGCTGATGTGGAAGTATTTCCTCTTCCTGACAGACCTTCGCGGGTCGGAGGTTGAGGAGCTGAAGGCCGAGGTGGCTGCGGGTCGCGTGCATCCGATGGAGACCAAGAAGCGGCTGGCCCGGACGATTACGGCAGGCTTTCACGGCGAGGCTGCGGCACAGCATGCGGACGAGAACTGGGCGCGGATGTTCCAGCAGAAGATCGTAGCTGGGGACATCGATTCGGTCCCCGTGGAAGCCGACAAAATCCGCGTTAGCTTTTCACAAGCGCTGCAGGAAGAACATGGTAAAGAGAGTATCTTGCAGGCACAGGATGAGGAAGTTAACCGTCGTGCCGAGAGTGGAGAATCCAGATATTCCGGTGCAGTTGCCTACTATTCCGTTGTCAAGCTAGTTCGAGAACTGGGATTTGCATCTGCTACCGAGGCGACTAGATTGATCAAAGCCGGCGCGGTTTCTATTGATGGGGTAAAGCAAATCAGCCCCTATTACTCTCTAACCGGCACGCTGAGCCCCACGAAATCCAACCCGCTGCGGCTCACAGTACGGCTCGGCAAGCGGGCTAAGGTTGCGGTGATTTCGTAGGCTTCCCTGCTCAGCTTTGAAAACAAGACAGGCCGCGCGATGCGCGGCCTGTCTTGTTTTCTGGTGGCATGCACGGGGAACAGTTCGTGCTTACCCAGGTCCGAAAACACGGACCTGGGGCACCCATTTTCTCGCGGATTGATACTGCCCAAAAAAGCGGATGCTTCGGTTACGAGGGGTAGCCGCCGGTGATGTAGCCCTCTAGTGCTTCGATGGCTTGCTGTTGGCCGCTGATGACCCATTTGACGAGGTCGCCGATGGAGACCATGCCTACGACGCGCTCATCTTCCACGACGGGCAGGTGGCGGAAGCGGTGCTCGGTCATGAGGGCGAGGCACTCGTCGACGGTGTGCTGCGGGGAGACGGAGAGGACGTGGCGGGTCATGATGTCCCCGACCGGGGTTTCTTTTGACGGATGGCCGGTGAGGGCGCATTTGCGCGCGTAGTCGCGCTCGGAGAGGATGCCGAGCAGGCGGCCATCGGCGCAGACGAGCAGGGCGCCGATGTCGTAGTGGGCCATGAGTTCGAGCGCCTCGTAGACGGTTTGCTCGGGCGCGATGGACAGCACTTTGTTCTGGGTCTTGGCCTTTAGGACTTTGGCAATGGTGTCGTCGATGCGCATGGACTCGCCTCCTAGATACGGGCCAGACGCGGCCCGGTGGAGATGCAGTGTAGCGCGAATGAATAACGATTGTCGCCGGGGAATTTTCGGGACTTTGCATGATACGAAAGGAGTTTGCAGGGGAAGGCTGTGGCTTTCCCAGGTC
>DCFV01000142.1:0-3272 GCA_002314435.1 Acidobacteriaceae bacterium UBA1795
TGCTGCCCACGGTGATTGAAGCCGCAAAGGGCTCCAACGTCGCTGTCGGCGCACAGAACATCCACTTTGCCGAGGAGGGCGCCTATACCGGCGAGACCTCCATTGCCCAGCTCAAGGCTGTCGGCGGCACCCACACGCTCATCGGCCACTCGGAGCGCCGCCAGTACTTTGCCGAGACCGACGAGATTGTGAACAAGAAGCTACACGCGGCGCTCAAGAACGGCATCGTGCCCATTGTCTGCATCGGCGAAGTGCTGGCCGAGCGCGAGGCTGGCAAGACGGCCGACGTGCTCAAGACGCAGGTCACCGGCGCCTTTGCGGGGATCACGCCCGAGGCCGCCGCGCCGATCATCATCGCCTATGAGCCCGTGTGGGCCATTGGTACCGGCAAGACCGCCACGCCCGAGATGGCCGTGGAAGCGCACAAAGTGGTCCGCGCGGAAGTTGCCAAGCTGCTGGGCGCTGACGTGGCCGCCAAGATGCGCATCCTCTACGGCGGCAGCGTGAAGCCCGACAACGCGACCGCGCTGCTCGGTCAGGACGAGATCGACGGCGCCCTGGTGGGCGGCGCGAGCCTGAAGGCTGACTCCTTCGAAAAGATCGTGAAATACTAACGCAGTTGCTGCAGGACCCACGAAGGCCGCGAACCAAAATTCGCGGCCTTTCGTATCATCAGGTATGCCTGCGCGCGACCTGTGGATTGATCGTTTACGCAGCGCGATGACTGCGCTCGTGCTGCTGCACCATACCGCGATTACTTACGGCGCCGTTGGCGGCTGGTTCTATAACGAGCTGCATCCCTCAGGCGCTGCATCGAGCCTGTTGCTGACGCTGTTCTGCGCCACGAACCAGTCCTACTTCATGGGCTTCTTCTTTCTGCTGGCTGGTTACTTCACGCCGGGATCGCTGGAGCGCAAGGGCTATGCGCGATTCCTGGGCGACCGCTTCCTGCGGCTTGGGGTGCCGCTTCTGGCCTTTGTGCTGGTGCTGGGCCCGCTGACCGTGGCGATGGTGACAGCCGCGGAAGGGCGCGGCTTCTGGCCGACGACTGCGTACCTCTGGAACCACAAGCTCTACCTGAACGGACCACTGTGGTTTGCGCAGGTGCTGCTGTTGTTCAGCCTGGCGTATTGCGGCTGGAGGCGTTGGTTTGGCGCGCCGCTGGCTGGCGTTACCCGCGACCCGCGAGCAGTTCCGGGCTTCGCGCGCTGGCTGGCGAGCGCGAGCGCGGTGGGTGTGGTTGCGCTAGCCATCCGGCAATTTGTGCCGACGGGAAGGAACATCGCCGGCATGCAGATCGGCTACTTCTCGAGCTACGTGTTCCTGTTTGCACTGGGCATTGCCGCGTGGCGCTATGACTGGCTGCGGCAACTGCGGTGGGCGCAGGCGCGGCCATGGATTCTGGGGCTCGCGCTGACGTGGCCAATGATGCCTGCGGCGATCCTGCTGGCGCGCGCTCTCTACGGTCCAGGCGTATCGAACTTCAGCGGCGGGCACTCGTGGCCGGCGATCTTCTACGCCTTCTGGGAGCCGCTGCTGGCCTGGGGCGCCATCGCCGCGTGGATCCTGGTGTTCCGTGCGCGCATGAACATACCGTCGCGCGTATGGGATTGGCTCAATCGCCGAGCCTACGCGGTCTACATCATCCATCCGCCTGTGCTCGTTGGCGTGAGCCTGTTGCTGCATCCGTGGATTGCGCCTGCCCTGGTGAAGTTCGTTGCAACGGGCGTGCTGACCTGCTCGACGGCATGGTTGCTTGCCGATCCGCTGGTACGCCTGCCCGGGCTACGCCGTGTGGTCTAGGCTCGCCTCCGCGAGTCTCCTGTCTTGCGCAGATGCATGCCACCATTGCAAACAGTTCCTCCGGCGGGACGCGTATTACCGAATTTACAAACCAGACTTCGGCACCGCGGCGTTTCCGCTAGAGCTTCGCTTGCAGCTCTCCGCCCTCGACCTTCGATTCAAACACGGTGAGCCGCAGATCAGGATCGTCAGCAGTCGTACCTGTGTGCGGATCCCATGCGTAGCCGTGCCAGGGGCAAACCACCTTGCCGTCTTCCACGAGGCCCTCGCCCAGCGGCCCGCCCTCGTGCGGGCAGACGCCGTCGGTTACACAGATGGCGCCGCCAATGTTGGCAACACACACCTCGCGGCCACCTGCTACAAACCCCTTGACCGCTCCCACTGCAGGCAACTCTGCCTGGGCACAGATGCGAACAAACTCCGCCATGCCGACTCCTTTTCCGATTGCCTCTGACACGTTCAGACGCAATCAGCACAACGACTGGTCTAGAGCACTTTCGATTCACATCTTGCCATTTTTGAGATCGTGCAAGGTGGCATTTTCTTGGGGGAAAAGCCACTCGGCTTCCCGGTTTCTGTAAAAAGCATAATCGAAACTGCTGTAGCGCGACTGGCAAGAAGAAAACGCGATCCCGGCCGGATAGCCCTCCAGATCAACGCGGCATGTCGCGGTGCAGCGCCTTCACCTGGTAGCCCGATTTGCGCAGCCGCCTGGTCATCTCCTCGGCCATCATCACGCTGCGGTGCTGGCCGCCGGTGCAGCCGAAGCCCACGGTCAGGTAGCTCTTGCCTTCTTCCACGTAGTGGGGCAGCAGATAAAGCATCAGGTCGGTCACCTTATCGAGAAACTCCTGCGTCTGCGGAAATCCGCGCACGTAAGCAGCAACCTTGGGGTCTTTGCCCGTTTTCTTGCGGAACTCCGGCACAAAGTGCGGATTGGGAAGAAAGCGCACGTCGAAAACCAGGTCTGCATCCAGCGGCACGCCATTCTTGAAACCGAAGCTCAGACAGCTCACAAGCAGGCGCTTGGCCTTTTCGCCTTTGCCGAAGCGCGATTGAATGTGTGCGCGCAGCTCGTGGACGTTGAAGTTCGACGTGTCGATAAGCGTGTCGGCCACGTTACGGATCGGGTCCAGCAATTGCCGCTCTTCCACGATGGAGCGTTCCACTGTCTCGGACCGCCGCAGCGGATGGGGCCGCCGCGTCTCAGAGTAGCGGCGCACCAGCACGGCGTCCTGCGCGTCAAGGAATACCACGCGTGTGGCAAGAATCTGCTTCACATGCTTCAGGATTTCCGGCAAGCGATCCAGCGTCTGCCCTTCGCGCACATCCACCACAATCGCCGCGCGTTCAATCTCCTGCGAATTGCCGACGAGGCTGGCGAACTCCGTCAGAAGCTCCAGCGGCAGGTTGTCTACAGCGTGATAGCCAAGATCCTCGAACGACTTGAGCGCCGAAGCCTTTCCCGC
>DCFV01000142.1:3381-13013 GCA_002314435.1 Acidobacteriaceae bacterium UBA1795
GATCCAGCGTCTGCCCTTCGCGCACGTCCACCACAATCGCCGCGCGCTCAATCTCCTGCGAATTGCCGACGAGGCTGGCGAACTCCGTCAGAAGCTCCAGCGGCAGGTTGTCTACAGCGTGATAGCCAAGATCCTCGAACGACTTGAGCGCCGAAGCCTTTCCCGCACCGGAGATCCCGGTCACAATGACCAGTTCCTTTGCGGGTCTGCGCGCCTCGGCCTGCGTTTTGCTCACCACCTTGCGACCGGACTTGCCAGCCGCACCCCTGGAAGCACTCATGGGCCCATCCTACACCGGAGCCCAGCCCCTCGCGCAAAACACAGCGGGCACGGAGTTGTCTCCGTGCCCGCGCCCGTGCCGGCTACTACCAGCTATGGCACTTCCACCAGTTCCATCTGCCCGTCGCGCCGCCGATGCAGCACGTAGAGGTCGCCACCGGAGTTGCGAAACACCAATAGATCGCGATCGCGGAACTCGGCCTCCTTCACCGCTTCCTCAATCGTCATCGGCTTCAGCGCAATCGCCTCGGCGCTGGACAGGATGTGCGGCGCCACAACCGCCGCCTTGGCTGGAAACGAGTGCACGGCAATGCTGGCACGCGCCTTGCCCGCGCCGTTTTCGTTGCTCTCGCCCGGAGCCGCCGCACGCGCCTTGGAACGCGATACGGGCGGCGCCATCACCACCTTCTCCTCCTTGGGCAACCGCTTGCGCGCCAAGGTGCGGTCGCGATGGCGCAGTGCCTGATTCTCGGCATGAGCCAGCGCCGCACGCAGCGCGGACTCCATCGTATCCGCCTCACCCGCGGCCACAATCGTCTGCGACCGTGCCTTCACCGTAAGCTCGGCAATCTGCAGATGCCGCTGCACGCGAAAGATCACACTCGCGCTCGTGGTTCTGCCCAGGATGCGGGCGATGCGGTCCATACCTTCCTCGGCCTGCGTACGCAGCGCCTTGGAAACTCTGACTTGCCTGGCGGTTAACTCCACTTCCATGGTCAGCCTCCGCTCTGGGTTATCCAGCCCGGCTGCGGCTGGGTGGCTTAAGGTGCCTGATCGTGCGCCGCCCCATCTTCCTCCGGCGGCGCGCGCCGTACGCACTCGGGAGGCGTCCTGTTTCGCTCTCCGGCCACCGAGTGCATGTGAGGGGATTATAGCCACGCCGCCCCGGGTTGCAAGCGATCCGGCAAGTGCCGTCTTGGCAATGCTGATTTGGAACGAGAATCGGGACCGGTGAAATGCACTTCTAGGCGGCAGGCAGCTCCGTGGGACGCGCCTCCACCTTCCCCGGGACAGGCAGGGTCGCCTCAGTACCCCGCGGCAGAAAAACGCGGAAGCACGTCACCGGGTGGCCACCGAGGTGGTAGCAGCGATAGGCGATGCGCCCCTTGTACTTCTCCAGAATGCCTTTGCTGATCCACAGGCCCAGACCGGTCCCGTTCGACGCCTTGGTGCTGAAGAAGGGCTGGAACAGCCGGCTGCGGTCCTCTTTGCGAATCCCCGTGCCGGTGTCGATGACGGCAACGGCAAAGCCGGCGCGACCCGTTTGCCGGTCAATCGATTCGCGCACTGCCAGCCGCAACGTTCCGCCCTGCGGCATGGCCTGGATGGCATTTGCGATGAGGTTGAGAAACACCTGCCGCAGCTCCACCGGGAAGCCCTGCACTGTGCCCGATGCTCCGTACCGCTTCTCCACGGTGAGACGACTACCGGCAAGCGCCCGGTTCTGGAGTCCCAGAACATCGTCCAGCAGCACGCACAAATCAATCGGCACCGGCGCCTGGGCTTCGCGATAAAAACTCAACGTCTGCCGCGTGATCTGCGCCACACGCGCCAGCTCCTTCTCCGCCGCCGCGGCAAAGCTGCGCGCCTCCGCGTCCAGCGAGGGATGGTTCTCCAGAAGATAAATGATGTTCGTGACAGCGGTGAGCGGATTGTTGATTTCGTGAGCGATGATGCCTGCCACGCGGCCCATCGTTGCCAGCTTCTCGCTTTCGCGTAAAGCCGCTTCGGCGCGCAACTCAAGGGTTACGTCGCGGTTCACTTCCAACACTGCTTCGCGCTCGCGGTTTACGGTCTTCCGGCAGGACACCACGATCTCGCGGCCGTCGCGCGCCTGCTGCACCAACTGGCCATGCCAGCAGCCGCACCGGAGCAGATCCTGCTCAGTCTGGGCACGCCCACCCGGAAACACGGTGCGCAGCACCTCGTCCAAGTCCTGCCCCAGCAGTTCTTCCCGCTTCCATCCGTAAAGAGCCTCCGCTCCGGCGTTCCAGTAGAGAATGCGGCCATCCAGCAGGCTGCGCACCGCGATGGCCTCTGACGTCAGCTCCAGCAGGTCGGCACGCAGGCGGAACAACTTTTCGCCGCGCAGGACATCTGCTGAGCGCACTTTGCGGCGCACCTCTGGCCTGCCGCTCATATGGTTCACCTTGTGGTCAGCTTTCATTGCCCATGCATCCCCGCTCCGGTCGATCCTCTTCCGGCTTTGAGCGCGGCCCGGCGCACTATGCGCGGGCACGCAAACCCTCCGGCGCCGGCGGCCAGAGCCCGCATCAAATGTCGTGCTGGACGATCAGAGTAGCTCGGTAAGAACGGCTCCGAACTCCCCCCGGGAAGCCGATCTCTGCACCGTCTCCCATACAGATGCAGGGGCAAGGAAGGGGGTTGTCCGCAGAGGGGCCTCAGGCGTCGCGGCGGCGGCGCTGGTGGGTGGAGGGAATATTCATGTCCTCGCGGTATTTGGCCACCGTGCGCCGGGTAAGCTGGATACCCTGCGACTGAAGGATGGCCGCCAACTGGTCGTCGGTGAGCGGATGGCGCGCGTCTTCGTCCTCGATGAGTTTACGCACCTTGCGCTTGAGCACCAGCAACGGAGTGTCAGCGCCCTCCGGGCCGTTGGAGCCCTCGGAGAAGAAGAACCGCAGCTCAATAACACCCTGTGGCGTGTGCGCGTACTTGTTGGCCACCGCGCGGCTCACCGTGGAGGGATGCACGCCGATCTCTTCGGCCACTTCCTTGATCATCATCGGCCGCAGCGCCTCAATCCCCTGCTCCAGGAAGTCGTGCTGCCGCCGTACGATGACCTCGCAGGTGCGCAGGATGGTGCTCTTGCGCTGCGCGATGTTGCGCATCAGTTGCAGAGCGGAACGGAACCGCTCCTTGACGTAATCCTTCACTTCCTTTTCGGTGCCCTCGGCAACCAGCATCTGCCGGTAGCGCCGGCTGAGCCGCAGGCTGGGCAGGTCTTCCTCGTTCATGCTGACCACCCACTCGCCGCCACGCTTGGTGAAGACCACGTCGGGCTCAATGAGCCGCGTCTGCTCGCGGTTGTAGATGCGCCCGGGGCGCGGATCGAGGGTGCGGATGAACTCGACTCCGGCGTGGGCCTCGGCCTGCGTCACCTGTGCGGCACGAGCCAAATCCTTCACGTCGCGCTTCTGCATCAGGTGCAGGTGCTTGTCGACGATCAGCGCCGCCACTTCCATGCTGCGGCGGCGCTCCTCGAGTTTTGCCTCAGCCTCGGCGTGGAAGCTGCCGTGCGGGTCCTCGGGTTCCTCGCCGGCGTGTCGCGCATACACGTGCCCAAACTCGGCCTGCTGCGCCTTAATCTGGATCAGCAGGCACTCGCGCAGGTCGCGCGCTGCCACGCCGGCCGGGTCGAGATGCTGCACCAGATCCACCGCCCGCCGCACCAGATCCACTGCCGCGGCCTGCTCCAGCGGCTTGCCCAGCTGAAACTCCCCAACCGCCTGCACCATCTCTTCTTCGCTAGCCGTCAGGTAGCCGTCTTCGTCCAGATTACCGATCACGCTTTCGGCCGCGCAGGCCAGCGCCGGATCAAGCTTCAGTGACCCCAGCTGCCACGCCAGGTGATCGGACAAAGTCGTTGGTTGGGAGAGAAAATTCTCAAACGACGGCCTTTCGCTCTCCTCGTATTCCGGCTGAGTGCGAAAGCCCGGATCAAGATACTCCTGAAAGTAAGAGCCGAAGTCGATTTCATTGAAAGGATCGCTGGATGCGGCGATTGGCTCTGCTGCCCCGGGTTCCAGATGCTCCAGACGCTCTTCGCGTTCCTGGCGCTCCTGCTGGCCCGCCACCTCATCCAGCATCGGAACCGTTTCGTCGATCTCTTCCAGGACGGGGTTCTCCACCATCTCGGCATCGATCATCTCCTTCAGTTCGAGCTTGTTGAGCGCCAGCACGCTCACCATCTGCATCAAGCCCGGGGTAAGGACCTGGCGTTGGGCCACCTTCAAATTCAATTTGGGCTGCAGCAACGCCATACGAATAGCTCAATTCCCGTTTGGATTGTGACTTAGTGTAGCCGGACGGGTCGACGTCTGCGTAAGTGCGCCGCCTGGTCCGCCCGTTCGACCTTCCCAGTTTGGGATTTCCTCTGTCCGGCAGTTTACGTCTGGAATGCCGAACCGAGGCTACTCCCTTTGCGGCATTGACGTTGCACCATAGTAAGTCCCGCCGAAAGCCGGGTTTTCATCCCAGCGAGAAGCCCTCGCCCAGATAAACCCGCCGCACTTCCACATCGTTGCCCAACTCGTGCGGCGTGCCGGCGCGAAAGATCTTTCCTTCCGCAATGATATACGCGCGGTCGGTCACGCTGAGCGTCTCGCGCACGTTGTGGTCGGTGATCAGGATCCCGATCCCGCTCGCCTTCAGGTCGAAGATGATTTTCTGCAGATCGAGCACGGCGATCGGATCGATGCCACTGAAGGGCTCGTCGAGCAGGATAAAGTTGGGCTGAATGCAGAGCGAGCGCGCAATCTCAACGCGGCGCCGCTCGCCGCCGGAGAGCGCGTAGCCGCGCGTGGTGCGGATGTGCGCCAGATTCAACTGCGCGATCAGACGCTCTGCCCGTGCCTTGCGCTCCTGCGCATCCAGCGGCTGCGCCTCCAGCACGGCGAGGATGTTCTCCTCCACGGTGAGCTTACGGAAGACCGACGGCTCCTGGGGCAGATAGCTGATGCCGTAGTTGCGCGCCCGCAGGTACATCGGCGTGCTCGTAATGTCGGTGTCGTCGATGAGTACGCGCCCGCTCTCGGGCGGCACGAGCCCCACGATCATGTAGAAGCTCGTGGTTTTGCCTGCGCCGTTCGGCCCCAGCAGACCCACCACTTCGCCCCGCGAGATCTGCAGGTTCACTCCGCGTACCACCTGCCGACCCTTATACGACTTGCCGATTCCCTCGGCCCTCAGTGTTTCCATCGAGCTCTCAAACGAGCCGCGCTCAAGCGTTACCGCGGCTGCTTCTGGACCGTTGTCTCCGTTGTCGTCTCGCGCCCGCCGCCTTCGACAATGACGCTATCATCGCGGCTATTGAAAATCAAAGCCTCGCCGGTTACCGTTCCCCGCGTTGGATCGCTCATCCGCGGCGGCGCGCCAGCCGTTCCGGTGAGGGTGAACGTGTCGTTCTCGCCGGAGTAGACCAACTGCTCACCGGAACCGCGCCGGCCCTGCGAGTCGATAGTCACGTGCCCGCGCGCTGTCATACGGTCCACCTGCGCCGCGCCACCGTCGCGCCCGGCGCGGTTGCCCGCAGGCAGCAACAGCAGTTCTACCTCGTTCGACCGTGTCACGGCTCCGCTCGCCTCAGCCACGATGGCTCCAGCCGCGGCGCCATGCATCACCGCCTTGCGCTCGGCCTCGGAGTATTTGAGGTCGCCACCACGCACGCGGATGACCTGCGGCGTCGCGTTGCTTTGCGCCTTGCCCTGCTGCGCGAACGTCGCGCTCAGCAAAACCACGCGCACTGGATCCGCCGCGCTTGCCGTGTGCGCCGTGAGCGTCTGCCGCGTACGGTCCAGCGTAATGGTCGGCGCGGCAATGGAATTCGCCTGCTGCCACAGCCGCGCCTGCCCCTGGAAGCTGGCCTCGCCCGTGGCCTGGTGCAACTGCGCCTCGGCGGACACGACGTGCGCCGGCCCCTGCCCGCCGAGGGCCTGCGCGTGTGCGCCGGCTGGCTTGCCCGTGGTTGACCCTGACCAGCTGGCCTTCACATTGCCGTGCGCAAATGCGTCGCCCGAGTCCTCTGACACGTCGATGCGATCGGCGGCAAGTTGCAGACCGCCGTCTTCGACGCGCGGTGCGCCGGTCAGGTGCAGCCATTCGCCCACGCCTTCATACACGGCACGTTGTGCGGTGGCCCGCATGCGCGGCTCGGCGGCTGCGCCGGGGTTAGCCGACGGCTGCTCCAGCAGCACCACATGGCCTGTTACCGTCGCAGACTCCACCTGCACAGCCGCGGAACGGACCTGCACATCAGTCCGTGCGCTGGTGGCAAAATGCGCTTCGAGACGGTCGCCACTGGTGATCTGCCGCGCGCCCCGCTGCGTGGTCTGCTCCATGGTCGCATGGCCCACGCCGGTCATCGCAGTCAACGCCGAGTCTACGCCAAACGTGCCAGTCACATCGTCGGCCGCAAAACGCGCGGGCGTGGTTGTGCCGTTGCGTTCGGTGTCGCTGGTAACAACCACTCCACCTATGCCGTGCATGGACGCGAGTTCCAACTGCCCGTGGCCCGCCTGGCGGAAGTTGAGGTCTGCTGCCGGTGAACGCCACACACGGTGCGAGTGCGTGCCGCCTGTCTGGTCGGCGCTGGCGATCTCCACGCCGCGCTCAAGGTGCGCGCGCCGCAGCACGCCCTGGGCGCCAAACTCGATTTCCGCGGTGGGTGCTGTGCCGTGCGTGGTGCGGCCGTTGGCGTCTGCATCGATAGTGACGCCGCCTTCCAGATGCCCATGCGCTGGCTGATTCTGCGCGCCGAACAACAGCATCGCCGTGGGCGCTGCCAGACGCCCGCCGCTTACGGTGGTGAGCGCAAAGCCCTTCGCTGCGTCCAGCCGCTCGACCGTGCCGTCGTCGTGAAACTTCACCGTGGCTTCCGTCGAGTGCGCCTCGCCTTCGCGGTACGCAACCGCCGTGTCGGACAGGCGGCAGATCTGCGCGTCGCGATCAAATGTGGCGTGCTGGGCCGTCAGGTGCACAGTCTCCGTGCCGCGATGGGTCTGCAGGTCGACCGAACGATTCAGGACCAGCTCGCCTTTCTGCGAGTCGTAGGCGGCGCCCACGGCACTCCCCGAGCCTTGAGCCAATGCGAACTCCACGCGCGCATCGGTTTTCGCCACGCCACTCTTCTGGTCGAAAGTGAGACCGCTGGTCTTCACGCGCATCATGCCAGCCTGCACATCCTGAACGGCCGTGGCCAGCGGGCCAGTCTTGGGCACATCACGCAGAGCCTTGGCCTCCGCACTGCCGGGCAGCAGGGCAGGCGTGTCGCCGGGCCGTGTGAGCGTGATCTCCACCGGGCCAGCGGCTATGGCAATGCCGTTGTGCTGGTTGTACTCGAACTCGTTGCCCTCAATGCTGTCTTTGCCGCGGCCTTCGGCACCATACATCTCGATTCTGACCGAGTGCAGGCGGATGTCGTCATTCGTGAGCTGCTCCACCCTGGACGCGGTGATCTTGAAGACGGCCTTGCCTGCGCGAAATTCCGCGTGCGTGAAGCCGTTGGCTTCCTGCTGAATACCCACGCCGAGGCGCTTGGGCAGGTCGTGCGCGCTGAACGGCTTCTTCCATTTGCCGATGGCAAGAAACGCGCCGAGCGCCAGCAGCAGCACAACAGCTGCCGCCAGCACCAGGGTGCGCATCCACTCAATGGTCAGTCGCACAGCTCAGTTCCCCATGCCTAACCGAGCCGCCAGCCGCTGCGCAAGGCTCTCGCCCATTTCGCTCCAAAGCAAGCGCGCCGTGGCGCCAGAAGTTTTTTCGACTGCAGTCGTGAGTTCCACCAACTGGCGCACGTTCTCTTCCACGTGGCGCGCGGCGGTGGCGTCGAGCTCGGCATCTTCCTCAAGGAACGCCGCGTCACTGCCGAAGTCGATGCGCAGGTGCCCCTCCTGCTCGTAGGCGCCCTCGTCGAAGAGAGGACCGAAGGCGGTGACGCGCACGAGCCGAGGCGTACGCGCCCAGCGAGCGTCTAGCCCAGCCTGCGCGGCCTCAAACTCCCACAGGTTCCAGGCGATTTGAAATTCATAGGCGTAGTCTTCGTGGAGCAGTTCGAGAGCTTCTTCCACGGCCTGCTGCGGCTCCGCGCCGCGTTCGCCGAGGCCGAAGACGCGCTGAAACACAGGCGCCTCGCTCCAGTTGACCGGCCACACCGTAACCGCGTACACGCGGGGTTCGCCGCCATGCGCGGCAAAGGCGCCCAGCACGGCGGTCAGCTTTTCAGCCAGCGCGGCCAGGCGCAGATTCGGATACCACAGGCTCAGATACAGCGCGTCAGACATCTCTTTGATTTTAGACGTCCGGGCGGCCCGGGCCGATGCAAGCCTTTGCGGTGTGCACAGTTTCGCAGCTTTACAGGCAGGATTGCGTCCCGCCTGCAGGCCGGTCTAGCCGGTGACGATTTCGCTGAAGTCGGCAATGCCGGAGAATCCGCGCAGCACGCCGTCGATGAGGCCCAGATGCGCGCCGCGCACTGCCTCGTCGGGGTCGAGCACCATCACCTTGTCGAAGAAGGTGTCGACCGTGGGGCGCAGAGTGGCGATGAGCGCGAGTGCCTCGCCGTAGGCGCGTTTGTCGCGGAGGGCGGTGACCTTTGGCGTGAGAGCTGCAGCGGCTTCGGCGAGTTGCTGGGCTTCCGGGGCGAGCTTGGCGCTAGTGGGTGAACCGATGGTGTATGTTTTCTCTTCGGCCTGGCGCAGGATGTTTTTGATGCGCTTGAAGGCGGCAGAGATGGCGGCGAAGTCGGCGGACTCGCGAGCGGCGGTGAGGGCCTGAGCGCGGGCGATGGCATCGCGTACATCATCGGCTCCGGTGGCAAGCACGGCGTTGACCACGTCGTACGCGAAGCCGCGCACATCCTTGAGGTAGAAGTGGAGACGTTCGCGGAGGAATGCCGCCACCTGCTCTTTGTTTGCGCCTTCCGCACCCGACGCGGCGAGGACTTCGCTCAGCGTGAGCAGGAACTCCGATTCGGCGAGGATTTTGACGATGGCGTTGGCGGCGCGGCGCAGTGCGAACGGGTCCTTAGAGCCGGTGGGCGCGTTGCCGATGCCGAACATCGCGGTGATGGTCTGTATGCGGTCGGCGAGGCCGAGCAGCTGGCCTTCGACGGAGACGGGGATGTTGTCGTCGGTGGAGGCGGGCGTGTATTGCTCGTAGATGGCGAGAGCCACGTGCTCGCCGAGGCCCTGCGCGCGGGCGTAGAGACCGCCGATGATGCCCTGCAACTCAGTAAACTCCTTGACGAGTTCGGCGGTCAGGTCGGTCTTGGCGAGTTCGACGGCTTTGAGCAGAGCGGCTTCGTTAAAATATGCACCAGCGTTCTTGATGGCTGCGGCGAGAGAGTGCGCTACGCGGAGATTCTGCTCAGTCTTCCAGTGGTAGCTGCCCAGTTCTTTCTGGAAAGTGACAGACTTGAGGCTCTCAACGCGGGCGGTGAGCGGCGTCTTCTGATCGACGTCCCAGAAGAAGCGGGCGTCCTTGAAGCGGGCTACGAGGACCTTCTGGTTGCCGTGGCGAATGATGGCTGCGCCCTCTTCGTCGGTCTCGGTGTTGAGCACGGCGAGGAAGTGCGGGGCCAGCTTGCCGTTGGCGTCCTCGACGGCGAAGTACTT
>DCFV01000142.1:13304-14998 GCA_002314435.1 Acidobacteriaceae bacterium UBA1795
ACGAGGACTTCTTCGGGAAGGGCGAGGTACTCGCGGTCAAAGTTGCCGAGGATAACCGAGGGCCACTCGGTGAGGTGCAGTACCGTCTCGACGAGCGGCTCGTCTTCGCGCCAGCGCGCGCCGGGGACGGTGCGAGTGGCCTTGTCGAGGGCCTTGCGGATGGTCTGGCGGCGCTCTGCCGCATCAACGACGACGAAGGCTTTGCGCAGCACTTCGGCGTAGTTCTTCGCAGCGCTAATCACGACCGGCGCTTCGCCGTGCAGCACGCGGTGGCCGCGGCTGGCGTTGCCGGCGGCGATGCCTGTGATTTCGAGCGGAACGACGGCCGCGTCAAGCAGAGCGACGACCCAGCGGACGGGGCGCACAAAGCGCTCGGGCTTGCCGGCGCGCCAGTACATGTTTTTGGCCCAATAGAGGGCGAGGACTTCCTTGGGCAGATCGGAGGCCAGCGCCTGCTCGGCGGCAACGCCGAGACGCTTGACGGTTGCGCCGACGTACTCGCCCTTTGCTGTGGTGACTTTCTCAAGCGCAGTGACGGCAACGCCGGCCTTCCTGGCGAAGGCTTCGGCTGCAGCAGTGGGCGCACCGTCTTTGAATGCCACCTTCCAAGACGGGCCGGTCATCTGCTCTTCGGTATCGGCCTGGCGCGCGAGTACGCCCTCAACCAGCAGGGCGAGGCGGCGCGGCGTGGAGAAGGTGGTGAGCCTGGCGCCGTCGGCGAGCAGACGCTCGCGGGTGAGCAGTTCGAGGACGCGGCGGCCGAGTTCGGCCTCTGCCCCGGCAATCATGCGGGCGGGAACTTCTTCCAGCCCGATCTCCAATAGAAAGTCTGCCATGATCCTTTTACTTTCTCGCTGCGGCGGATTCCGGGGGTCCCAAGCCGCCCGTTCAACCCGCGCCGTTCACAGATTCACAGAAACCCAGTTGCATCGGCCCGCTGTTGTCGCGCTTGCGAGCCCGTTTTGCTCGCTTTATGCGGCCTGCTGAATGGCGTAGGCCTTGGCAACTCCGACGGCCAGGGCACGGATGCGGCCGATGACGCCGACGCGCTCTGTAACGCTGATGGCACCGCGCGCATCAAGGATGTTGAACAGATTCGAGCACTTGAGCGCGAGTTCGTAGGTGGCAAGCAGCGGGAAGCGGCGTTTCTCTGCCGCGGTCGCGATTTCGCTGGCGAGCAGCGCGTCGGCCTTGCCGAGCAGATCCTTGGCTTCGGCTTCGAAACGGTTGAAGTGCTCCCAGAGGTTGGCGACGTCGGCCACTTCGAAGTTATAGACCGAGAACTGCAATTCTTCGGCGAGGCGCACTTCGCCGTAGGTGACAGGCGCGCCGGTTTCGGGGTCGCGGGCCCAAACAATGTCATAGATCGAATCGACATCCTGCAGGAAGGCGGCGATGCGCTCGAGACCATAGGTCAGCTCGGCGCAGATGGGGTCGAGGTCGAGGCCGCCGCACTGCTGGAAGTAGGTGAACTGGGTGATTTCAAGGCCGTCGAGCATGACCTGCCAGCCGACGCCCCAGGCACCGCCCGCAGGCCACTCCCAGTTGTCTTCTTCGAACTTGAGGTCGTGCTTCTTGAGGTCGATGCCCATGGCCTCGAGTGACTCGAGGTAGAGTTCCTGCACGTTAACCGGCGGCGGCTTCAAGATGAGTTGGAACTGGGTGTGCTTGAAGAGGCGGTTGGGGTTCTCGCC
>DCFV01000142.1:15262-34849 GCA_002314435.1 Acidobacteriaceae bacterium UBA1795
TCGCCGTAGCGGCCGTCGGCGGGGCGGCGTGAGGGCTGCGCGTAACCCACGCGATAGGGCTTGGGCCCAAGGACGCGCAGGAAGGTTTCCGGCGCCATGGTACCGGCGCCTACTTCCACGTCGTATGGCTGCTGGAGAACGCAGCCGCGCTCAGCCCAGAAGCTTTGCAGCCGGAAGAGCAGTTCCTGAAATGTGAGCGGAGTGGGTTTTGCGGGCGACTTGACTGGCGCTGAAGGCACTGGCGATTGCCTCTCGATGAGATTTCAGGACTACGAACAATGCTCGCGGCTGGTTGTGGACCCGGCGAACAAAAGCGCGCTCAAGGCAAAGAGATACCAAACGAAACGGGGACGGGGGGGAGGGGGGGTACCCTGTTCCTGCCCAGAACCCACACCGGTTCGGCTCTCGCCCCTAGCCGTTTACAGACAGAGCGATTCGCAGCTTGCACCACAATCTTATCAGCCGGCGGGGGAACTCTCTGCAAGGCGGGCCAGAGATTCGGCGGTGCGGAGCTTCTTTTCCAAGTGGCGCTCGAGGGACTGGAGTGTGAAGCGACGCAGGTCGCGGGCCTGGCTTCGCGGCCACGGCTCGCCGACAAAGGCCGCGATCGGTGCCCGGAGCATGCGCTGCGCCAGCTGCCAGGACTCGGCGGAGAACTCACTCGAGCTGCGATGGACAGCGCAGAAGAGGCCGTCGCCGTAGGAGTTGAAGGTGATTTCGCCGGGACGCAGCGGCTCACCGCAGGCGGTGCAGTGGACCAGATCGGGCAGCAAGCCCATGAGGCGCGTCATCCAGAGTTGGAAGTAGGTGAGTGGCATCCAGGTCTGCTCGACGGTGGTCTGTTCAAGCACTGTGACAAGGAGGCGGTAGACGGCGTCCTGCGGGTCGCGCTCGGGCAGAACCTGGTCGAGCAGTTCAGCGAAGAAGCTGAGCACGGCCATGCGGACGGGATCGACGGGAACGGAGAGAGGCGAGCGGAGAATTTCCAGCTGGTCGAGGCGGACCAGTTCCTGGCGAGGCTTCTCAGCAAACCATGCGCGGACCTGGGTCATGGGTTCGAGAGCGCCGCCGAAGCGCTTGCGGCTTTTGAGAGCGGATTTCGCTGTGCCCTTGAGACGGCCGTAGTCGCGCGTGAAGACGCTGACGATGAGGTCAGCCTCCTGCACGGGCCAGGTGCGCAGAACCACGGCTTCTGAGGTGAGCACGGCCATCGGCTCTTATCATCGCATCCGCACGGGACCGCGCGCAGACACGAACGTCCGCCGCGGGGCTGCCGCGGCGGACGTTGTCACAAAAAACTCAGAGCCGTTTAGCGGCCGAAGTGCGCGGCGTTCTTCTCAGTGAAGTGCGCCCACTTCTCCGGCAGGTCATCCTGCGCGAAGATGGCCGACACGGGGCAGGCGGGAACGCAAGCGCCGCAGTCGATGCACTCGACCGGATCGATGAACAACTGATCGGCCTCACCGAAGCCGGCTTCGTCCTTCTTGGGGTGGATGCAATCGACCGGACAAGCGTCTACGCAGGCGGTGTCCTTGGTGCCGATACAGGGTTCTGCAATTACATATGCCATCTTGAGACTCTCCGGGAAGCGAACTTCTCGACGCTGATACTAGCATACGACGCCAAAGTTCGACGCAAGGGCGTGAGGCGGCGTTTTGCCATGCGGGAATCAGAAAAAGCATCCCCGCATGAGCAGAGGGAGCGTATGCGCCTCAGGACTTGAGGGCGGCGGCGCGCTGCGCGGCCCACTCAGCCGCGGTGGGGATGGGCGCAAGGTCACGGCCCGCGAACATGTCGGCAAAAAAGCCGAGCAATTCGTCGTGGATGCGGCCGTTGGATGCCAGGATTTCGTCGCTGGCGAGGCGGAAGGGCTTGCCGGCGAAATCAGTCACACGGCCTCCGGCTTCTTCCACAAGAAGGATGCCCGCGGCGGTGTCCCAGGGATTCAGATTGAACTCCCAGAATGCTTCCATGCGGCCGGCGGCGACGTAGGCGAGGTCGAGAGCGGCGGAACCGGCGCGGCGCACGCCGTGGGAGCGCAGGGTGAACTCCTGGTAGAAGTGGATGTTCGGGCTAGCGTGGCGCTTGCGGCTGGGAAAACCCGTGGCGACGAGCGACTCGGCCAGCACGGGCGTGCGCGAGGCATGCATTGGCTTGTTGTTGAGCCAGGCGCCCTTGCCGCGCTCCGTCGCAAAGAGCTCGTCGCGAAGGGGGTCGTAGATGATGCCGGCGACAAGAGTGCCGTCTTCTCCCTGCTTCAAGCCGAACGGACGTTGCTCAAGTCCCATAGAGACGCAGAACTGCGGGAAGCCGTGGGCGAAGTTGGTGGTGCCGTCGAGCGGGTCGATGTACCAGCGGAATTCGGCGTCGAGGCGATCGCGCGTGCCCTCTTCGCCGTAGATGCCATGCTCGGGGAAGACTTCGCTGAGCCTCGCGCGGATGAGCTTCTCGCTGGTGCGGTCGGCGATGGTGACCAGGTCGACGTCGCCCTTGTACTCGGTTTCGACGCCCTGGGCATAGAACTCGCGGAGACGCGCGCCGGCTTCGCGGGCGATGGCGGCTGCCTGGGGAACCCAGGTGAAGTTGGAAGCGATTGCGGCGGTGGTCACTAGACGGCCTCGGGGCTTTCGGGAGCGGATACGGGGCGGGGGCCGCGACGGCGGCCGACTTCGGTGATGGTCTGGATCTGATGCTTGTAGATGAAGAGGTTCGGCTTGCCTTCACGGGTGAGGCGCAACATGCCGTCGTCGAAATACTCGATCCAGCCGCGCACTTTTTCGCCGTCGCGCAACTTGACGGTGACGGTGATTTGCCGGTCGCTGAGCGAGCGGAGATAGAGCGCTTCCTGACCGGTTTCGCCCGGCGGCGGCGTCTTGGCGCGGCGGCGGGCGGTGAGTGGAAGAGTCATGGTGTCATTTTAGATGCAGGAGCAAGCAGGGAGGATCGAGCCGGAGCGTCAGTGCCGACTAATTCCCTTTCGCCGGGGAGTCGGCGAAGTAGCCGGTGCGATGGCGGATGTTGAAGGCTCCGGGGGCGGCGCGAGGTACGGTGACGCTGAGGCGGTGAAAGGTTCGGCCGGGCTCCTGATTGTGGGGGTAGTAGCCCAGCAAATACTGGGTACGCAGGTCTTCGCTGACACGGGCGAAGGCTTTGTCGAGGCCGCCATCGGCGGCGTAGAAGCTCTTGCCGCCGGTTTGCTCGGCCAGCGTGATCAGCGCGTGCTCCCCTCCGGTGTCGCGCCCGGCGCTGGCGGCGATGGGCACGTCAATGATGCTGTAGATCATGACCTCGTTGCGCAGGGCCTGCTCGAGCGCCTGCTCGTACGTGGTGTTCTGCACGGTGTCGCCGCCGTCGGAAACGAGGATGAGCACCTTGCGGCCATCTTTCTTACCCAACTGGCGTGCGCCAAGGTCGATGGCGTCGTAGAGCGCCGTGGCGTCGCCGCCGCGCAGAGCGTTGAGGCCGTGGTCGAGCTGGCTTTCCTTGTTGGTAAAGGGCGTGACCTCACGAACGAAGGTGGAGAACTCGAGCAGGCTCATCTGGTCTTGCGGGCGCAGCAGGGCGTGAATGAAGCGGCGCGAGGCATCGGCGATGAGGGCGCGGTCCTTGTAGACACTGCCGCTGGTGTCAACCGCGAGTAAGAGGTTGAGGGGCAGCTCGGACTGGCGTTCGAAGACGGCGATCTGCTGCAGACGGCCGTCCTCGGCGAGAGCAAAGTCGTCACGCCCGAGGCCGCCGACGATGGCGCCGTTGGCGTCCGTCACGTTGACGAAGACGTTGACGAGCTTTACATCGACGCGCAGGGTGATTTCGCCCTCCTGCGCAGGCAGGCGAAGAACAGCAAAGAGAAGGATGAGGGCGAGAGCGGTGAGGCTACGGCGCATCCGCGCTCTCCACACCGATCTCCGCGGGAAACGGCTCGCCCGCAGCCCAGACGGCGCCGTCGACGAAGGTTTCCTTCTTCCAGATGGGCACCTGCTGCTTGAGCGTGTCGATGAGCCAGCGGCTGGCCTCGTAGGCCTGCGCACGATGGGCTGCTGCAACAACGATGAGTACGCTGGTTTCGCCGATGACAAGGCGGCCGAGGCGATGGACGATGGATACATGGCGCACGCCGAAACGGGAGCGCGCCGTCACTGCCAGCTCGAGCATTTGCCTTGCGGCCATCTCTTCATAGGCTTCGTAGTCGAGGTGGAGCGTACGGCGGCCGCGCGTCTTGCTGCGCACTATGCCGTCGAAGACGACGACCGCGCCGTCTTCCGGCGATTTGGCATGGGCTACGAACGCTGCAGCGTCAATCGGCTCGCGGGTGAGATAAGTGACAATGTGCTGGGCCGGGTTGTCGTTCTCGTGAGCCTTTGCCGCACGCGGAGATCCTCCGGAAACGGGCGGCAGCAGACCGACCTCGTCTCCGTTGTGGAGCGGGGCGGAGGCGGTGGCGTACTCCGCGTTGACGCTGACGGCGATGCCTCTCAGCTCGGCGGTTGGATGCGCGATCGAGACGGCAGCGAGAAGGTCGGCAACGGTGGCGCCGACGGGGAGGGTCATGGACGTGTGGTTCGCACCGAGCGCGTCCTTCAGAATGCCGAACGCCAGCACTTGCACGTGAATCATAAGGAAAGAATACCGCCTGCACAGGGTTAGACGCGCGATCGGATGAACGGTGATGGCGCGCGGGGTCGAAGATGCGCAGACGCCGCAAAGGCCGGCAGGTTTGCCGGCCTTACTGCGCTGCGGAACGGGTTGCGATCAGGCGTTTGCCGTTGTGGCCGCCTCGGCGCTGAGGGACAGAGCGTCATGGCGCGGTTTAAGCAGCGGCAGCGCCACAGCAAGCACATCCTCAATGTGCTTGGCGTAGTGGATAGCGACGCCTTCGGTCATCTCCGGCGTCAGATCTTCTTCCACGTCCTGGCGGTTGTCGGCGGGCAGGATGATGGTTTCCACTCCA
The DNA here is from genome assembly GCA_002314435.1 of Acidobacteriaceae bacterium UBA1795. Taxonomy (GTDB): domain Bacteria; phylum Acidobacteriota; class Terriglobia; order Terriglobales; family Acidobacteriaceae; genus Telmatobacter. The sequence goes on from DCFV01000142.1 coordinate 20,211, forward strand.
GCCCGCCGCGCGGCCAGGAACTTCTCCTTGATGCCGCCCACCGGCAGCACATTGCCGCTGAGTGTGATCTCGCCGGTCATGGCGGTGAGCGGGCGGACGGGCGTATCGGTCAGCAGCGACGCCAGGACCGTGGTCATGGTGACACCGGCCGAGGGGCCGTCCTTGGGAATGGCGCCCGCTGGCACATGGATGTGCAGGTCGAGTTCCTTGTTGAAGTCCTCGCTCAGGCCGAGGCGCGCATAGTTGGAGCGCACCCAGGTGAGCGCGGCCTGCATGGACTCCTGCATCACCTCGCCGATCTGGCCGGTCATGGTGAAGCCGCCCTTGCCCTTCATCTTGTTGGCCTCAATGAAGAGGATGTCGCCTCCGGCCGGCGTCCAGGCCAGGCCGACTGCAACGCCGGGGCGCTTGACGCGCTCCGCCACTTCGGTGTCCACACGAATCTGAATGTGGCCCAGAAACTCCTTGAGGATGTCGCGGGTGACGGCGAGTTTGTCCGTCTTGCCCTCAACCACACGGCGGGCCTGCTTGCGGCAGACGGTACCTATGACCTGCTCGAGTTTGCGCACGCCGGCTTCGCGCGTGTAGTGGCGCACGATGTGGCGAATCGCCTGCTCAGGAAATTCGATCTGCTCCTCGTTGATGCCGTTGGCCTTGATCTGCCGCGGGATGAGGTAGCGCTTGGCGATGTGCACCTTCTCCTCTTCGCTGTAGCCCTGCAGCGGAATGATCTCCATCCGGTCAATCAGCGGTGGCGGCACGGTGTCGAGCATGTTGGCGGTGCAGATGAAGAGCACCTTGGACAAGTCGAACGGCACGTCGAGGTAGTTGTCGCGGAACGTGTTGTTCTGCTCAGGGTCCAGAGTTTCAAGCAGGGCCGAGGCCGGGTCGCCACGGAAGTCGCGGCCGAGCTTGTCGATCTCATCGAGCATGATGACCGGGTCGTTGGTTTCCGCCCGCCGTATGCTCTGAATGATCTGGCCCGGCAACGCGCCGATATAGGTCCGCCGGTGGCCGCGGATCTCTGCCTCGTCGTGCATGCCGCCCAGCGAGATGCGCTGGAACTTGCGGCCCAGGGCGCGCGCAATGGAGCGGCCAAGCGAGGTTTTACCCACGCCCGGAGGTCCGACAAAGCAGAGGATCGGGCCCTTCATGTCTGGCTTCAACTCGAGCACGGAGAGGTAGTCGAGAATGCGCTCCTTCACCTTCTTGAGCTCGTAGTGGTCCTCGTCGAGGATGTCCTTGGCTTTGCCGATGTCGATCTTTTGGCCGGAGCTCGTGGCCCACGGGAGAACGGCCAGCCACTCGATGTAGTTGCGGGTGAGCGAATAGTCGGCGGCCATAGGCGACATGCGTCCGAGGCGATTGAGTTCCTTCATCGCCTCTTTCTTCACGTCGTCGGGCATGCCGGCGGCTTCGATTTTGGCGCGCAGATCGTCGATCTCGCGCTGTCCTTCGTCCTGTTCGCCGAGTTCCTTCTGGATGGCCTTGAGCTGCTCGCGCAAGTAGTAGTCGCGCTGCGTCTGCTGCACCTGGTCCTGCACTTCGCTCTGGATCTTGGTGCGCAACTGCTGCACCTCAATTTCCTTGGCGAGATGCTTGTTGAGCAGGTCGAGGCGGTCGAGAATGGCCGGCGCTTCGAGGAGCTTCTGCTTGTCGTCCGTAGTGAGAAACGGCAGCGAGGAGGCGACGAAGTCGACAAGGCGGCCGGGGTCCTCAATGTTGGCGGCGATGGTGCGCAGCTCATCAGAGAGGGTCGGCGACTCGGCAACAATCTGCTGGAACTGGCTGATGACGTTGCGCTCGAAGGCCTCAACGTTGGAGTTCGGCTCCGGCTCCACATCTTCGAGGGTTTCCACCTCGGCGATCATGAAGGGCTCGGTCTGCACATAGCGCAGTACGCGGACCCGCTCCACGCCCTCAGTAAAGACGAAACGGCTCTGGTTGGGCATGCGTACAACCTTGTGCACGGTGGCCAGGGTGCCCACGTCGTGCATGTCGCCGGGTGCGGGAGTGTCGAGCCGGGGATCAAGCTGGGCGGCCACAATAATGGACCGCTCCTCACCCAGGGACTCGATGAGCTGGATAGAGCTTTCACGGCCAACTGTAAGGGGCAGAACAGCATGCGGGAACAGAACCGTATCGCGCACGGGCAGGACCGGGATCCTGCGGGGACCTGCGCCCTGCGAGGCAGAGGGGGTCGAAGGAGCAAGAATGGTTGGCAGGTTCGGCATTGAGTGTCCTTTTATCAACTTTCCTACATTAGACCACGCAGGTAGGCAAAAGTTGCAGAAATCGTCATTCGCGTTCGCTCCCCTCCGGCAAGAGCCACATGGACCTTGTTTCTACGCACGGGCACAGGTCCGGGCTCCCCCGGCAACAATCCGGTTGAGCCGCCACGGCTGGTTGACAGCAAAGGAATTCGCGAGGCTCGCAGGGCATATCGGCCGGGATCGGCCCAGGGAGAGGGGAGAAGAAGGGGGTAAAGCGGGGCAGCCGGCACAGGACCGGAGGACGGCAAGGGTGAGGCCCGAAAAGGGGCCTCAGCCGGGATCGAGTGAGCTGTCTTCCTTCTGAATCGCAAGCTCGATGCGCTGCCACAGGTCCTCGGCGGGGGGCTCGACGGGAAGCAGTTCGCGGGCGGCGTCGGCGATGGTCTGGAGGTCGGCCAGCAGGGCGCGGCAGGTGGCGCACATGCGCAGGTGTGGGTGGTTGTTCACGTCCTCCCCGGAGCCGATCAGCTCGGCCATCTGCTCCTGAAACTCCTGGCACGTCATGAATTGAGGATCTCTGGTCATGACGGTTCCCCCTTCTGGATGGCGGTACGCAGAGCAGCGCGCAGCTTGAGGCGCGCCTTGTGCAACTGGGACTTGCTGTTGCCGACCGAGCACTCGAGCATTGCCGCGATCTCATTATGCTCGTAGCCCTCAACGTCGTGGAGGATGAAGATGAGGCGGTAACCGGCGGGTAAATCGCTCATGGCGCGCTCAAGCGCCAAGCGGTCGATGGAGCCGGTGAGAGCCAGATCAGGGGCGCCGAAGCTGCGACCGGGGCCGTCTTCGTGGGTGGGTTCCATGGCCTCGTCGAGCGAGGTGAGGGGAAGGCCCTTCTTGCGCAGATGCATGAGAACCACATTGATAGAGAGACGGTGCAGCCAGGTGGAGAAGGCTGAGTCGCCGCGGAAGGTGGCGATCTTGCGATGGAGCTGCAGGAAAGCCTCCTGGGTGAGGTCTTCGGCCTCAGAGGGATTACCCACCATGCGCAGGCACAGCGAGTAGACGCGACGTTTATGCAGAGAGTAGATCTGGGCGAAGGCGTAGTGGTCGCCAGCCTGGGCAAGCGCCAGTACCTCGGCGACAGCCGGAGGCGGAGGCACGGTCTGGACCGGCGGGGTCTCCTCGACGGCAGTTTGTTCGGCTGCCGTGGGGGAGGACGGGGGAATCTTCGCTGCTTGCGAACGGGGCATGCGTAACCTTCCAGGGGAGTCGACTGCGAATGCAGGTCGGGTCGTGCTGCACCTTGCGGTTTTCCTCGTTAGTATAGGGTGCAGTGGGTTTTCGGGCGGAGCCTGGGCGATAGATGACCTGAGCGTAGCCATGCGAATACCAGTTTGGATGCAAGCATTTGGCGCAACGTAGCCTCGCTTCCTGTGTTTTTAGGAGAAATGGGTTTGAGGGTCATTCCAGCAGGGCGCCTGGGCACACGAGGGACGATCCACGTTCTGTTGGCGGGCGTGCTTTTTGCCGCCGCAGGCATGGGAACCGGCGGGTGGAGCCAATCTGCCGCGCCGGACAGCGCAGCAGTTCGCGAGGTAGCTGGCGCTGTTCCAGATGCTGAAGGGCTGATAGGACTGCAGGTGCGGTCGATCCGGTTCGAGGGGGTGGATGCAGCGCGCACGGAGCCCCTGCTGGAACAACTGGAACTAAAGGTCGGCGCTCCTCTGACTGAGGAGACGCTGTCCGGCAGCCTGCGCCGGGTCTACAGCTCCGGGCTGTTTGAGACCGTGGTAGCCGAAGGACGGCGGGAAGGCGACGGCGCCGCGGTGATCTTCAAAGGCACGCCGCGCAGCTTTATTGGCACGGTGAGCGTTTACGGAGCCAAGGGCGCCACCATCAATACACAACTGGCGCGATCAAGCAGGCTGGTGACTGGCACGCGGTTCACGCAGGCGCTGCTGGAGCAGGCGATGGAGCACATGCGGCAGGTGCTGGCCGACAATGGATTCCACGAGCCGACGATCACTTATAAGCTGACGCCGCTGGACGGCGAGCAACTGGTGAACATCGATTTCCAGGTGATCTCAGGCCCGCAGGCGCGGGTGGGCGAAGTGGAAGTGACGGGCACACCAGGAATGAGTGTCGAGTCGTTTCGCCGCTACGCGCATCTGCGCGCTGGAAACCATATTGACCGCGACACGGTGAACCGCGCACTCAGCAGCGTGCTACGCCGCTACCAGAAGGAAGGTCGGATGGAGGCGGAAATCAAGCTGGAGGCGCAAACCTATGTGCCAGAGACGCGGCGAATAAACTTCCGCTTCACAGCGACGCGCGGCCCATTAGTGCAATTGCGGCTGGAGGGCGCGGAGATGAGCGCGGACCGGCTGAAGCACGTGATTCCGATTTACGAAGAAGGCACGGTGGACGAGGATTTGCTGAACGAAGGCGACCGGCGGATTCGCGACTACTATCAGCGGATGGGCTACTTTGAACTGAAGGTGGAGCACGCCCAACAGACGCCGCAGCCCGACGAAGTCATGATTCTGTATAAGGTGACGCTGGGCACCCGGCGCAAGGTAGAGAGCGTGGGAATGGAAGGCAACCGCTACTTTGACGGCGCCACACTGAAAGAACTGCTGAGCGTTCATGCGGCCGACTCGCTGGACCGGCACGGCGTCTACAGCCAGGCACTGGTGTCTGCAGACATGCGCGCATTGGAAGCCACTTACCAGAACAACGGCTTTTCGTCAGTGAAGATTACGCCGGCGACAGGCCTGGTCGCGAAGCCGGGGACGGTCAATCCGTCGCGCAAGCCAGCCGGGCTCGCAGTGACGTACCACATTGACGAAGGCGCGCAACAGCGCGTGGGCACGGTAACACTGGACGGGAACACGCACGTTGAGGCCGGCGAACTGAGGCCACTGTTGAACACGACAGCGGGACAGTTGATTTCTCCGCAAAACCTGACGGGCGACCGCGACGCACTGCTGACCAACTACCTGAGCCGGGGATTCGATCAGGTGCAGGTAAATGTGGAGGAGAATCCGCAGGCTCTGAATGCAAACCTGGTGGATGTGGTCTTTCACATCACCGAGGGCAAGCAGGTGTTTGTGCGCAGGGTGCTGCTGACCGGACTGCACTTTACGAAGCCGGACACGGTGGCGCGGGGCATCACGCTACATCCGGGCGACCCGCTGAACCAGTCTGCGCTGGTGGAGATGCAGCGAAAATTGTACGACTTTGCCCTGTTCAACGAGGTGAATACGGCGGTGGAGAACCCCACCGGGGGCGAACCGCGAAAGACGGTGCTGGTGCAAACATCTGAGGCGCGGCGGTGGACATTTACCTACGGCTTCGGGTTTGAGACACAGACCGGCACACCAGAGAACAACTGCGCAGGCTACCTGGCCACGGGCACGGCCTGCAATCCGAACGGCAAGACGGGCATCAGCCCGCGCGTGCTGGCTGATCTGACGCGCAACAACCTGTTCGGGCGCGAGCAATTGATGTCTGTACAGGGCACCTACGGCCTGCTGGAGCAGAAGATCAACCTGGTCTACCAAAGTCCGCATTTCCTGGGGCACCAGAACTTCAACCTCTCCGCCACAGGTGGATATGCAAACAGCCAGGATGTGACGACCTACGTTGCGTCGAAGCTGAATGGCGGCCTGCGGGTGACCCAGTACTTTAGCGGCGGACCGGCGCTGCTGAACCGCGCCAACACGTTCGTCTACGAGTTCAACTTTCGCCGTGTCAAGGTAAAGGAGAGCAGCCTGCAGGTGTACCCGGCGGCTATTCCTGAGTTGTCTGCGGCGGTGCGTGTGGCCGGGCCTGGGATGACGTGGCTCCGCGACACGCGTGACTCTCCTCTGGACGCGCATCGAGGCACCTACAGCAGCTTTCAGGAGTTCATCTCCCAGCATGGGTTCGGGTCGCAGGCGCAGTTCAACCGGCTGGATGTGGCGAATTCGAGCTTCTATAGCTTCGACAAGAACCGCTTTGTGCTGGCGCGCAACAGCCGCTATGCGCAGGAGCGCGCTTTCGGCGAAGACGCGGACCGGCTGATTCCGCTGCCGGAGCGGCTCTACTCGGGTGGCTCGACGTCGCTGCGTGGCTTCAGCGTGAATGCCGCCGGGCCGCGCGATCCGGAGACGGGCTTTCCCATTGGCGGAGCGGGCGCGCTGGTGAACAGCACCGAACTGAGACTGCCGCCGCCTACGCTGCCGTGGGTGGGCGACTCGGTGAGCTTCGTGCTCTTCCACGACATGGGCAATGTGTTTGCCAATGCAGGCGACGCGTGGGAGAGCGCGCTGCGGGTGCGGCAGCCGAATCGCGATGTGTGCAAGGTGCTGACACCTCCGGACTACTCAACGGATCCTCCGACCCCGCCCGCACCGACTGGTCCCCCGACTTCAACAGGTACTCCTGGGCCGTGCAGCTTCAACTACTTTTCGCATGCGGCGGGGCTGGGGCTGCGCTATCACACGCCTATCGGACCAGTCCGGCTGGACTTCAGCTACAACCTGAATCCGCCCATCTATCCGGTGAATATTGATTATTCGCACTCCAATCCCTACGACAATCAGCATGTGGGGCAGGCTGACCACTTCACCTTCTTCTTCAGCCTGGGGCAGACATTCTAATGAAACCGCCAGCGCGCTTCACGCATAAACACGCTTTCCTAGGACTGTCGCTGCTGGCGCTTGCGGCCAGGTGTGTGTATGCGCAGCAGGCGATAGTACTGGATCGCGTGGTGGCAGTGGTGAATAACCGCGCCATTCTGGAAAGCGACCTGCGCGAAGAGATGCGAGTCGCTGTGCTGGAGCCGCCAAATGGCGGCGGAGATACGCCGCAAGAGGCGCTGCAGCGGTTGATCCGCAAGACGCTTATACGGCAACAGGTTCGCAGCCAGTTTGAGCAGGATCTTTTGCCGAGCAAAGAGGAAGTGGCGGTGCGGCTGACAGAGCTGCGCAAGGAACTGCCCATCTGCGTAAGCGCCCACTGCACCACGGACGAGGGATGGAAGGCGTTCCTGGCCGCGCACGGCCTGCGCGAACGGGAGGTGGAGCGTTACGTGCGCGAGCGGCTGGGGTTGCTGCGCTTTATTGAACAGCGTTTCCGGCAGGGTATCCAGATCGGGCATGACGAGGTGGAAGCCTATTACATGAACCGGCTGGTGCCAGAGTATCTGCCTGGGCAGACTGTGCCGCCGCTGGAGGAGGTGGCGCCCCGCATCGAGGAGATTCTGCTGCAGCAAAAGGTGAATGCTCTGTTCAGCAACTGGCTGGACAGTCTACGCAAGCAGGGCGAGGTGGAGGTACTGGACCCGGCGTTGGAAGCCCCCAGCCCCAAGGCCACCGGAGCGGGAGCACCATGAGCGAGATCGAGCAGAAGCCGGAAGAAGCAGTCACGGAAACGGCTGCGCCGAGGCGCTGGCTGCGGCCCGTGCTGTGGAGCGCAGGCGCGATTGCGCTTCTGGCAGCGCTGGTGGTGTGCGGCTACTTCTGGGCGAGTTCGGCGGGCTTTGAGGACATGGTGCGGCGCAAGCTGGTGACACGCCTGGAAACGGCGACCGGTGGGCGCGTAGAGATAGGCTCGTTCCATTGGCATCTACCGGATATGGACGCAGAAGTGGGCGGGCTGGTGATTCACGGGCGCGAGAAAGCCAGCGAAGCCCCCTATGTGCGCGTGGAAAGGCTGCACATCCGCATCAGCATTCTGCAGCCGCTGAGCCCTCGCATTCTGCTGCGGGAACTGGAGATTACGCGGCCGTCGGTGCACCTGATCGTCTACCCGGACGGCACAACCAATCAGCCCAGTCCGCGCACGAAGCCGAAGGCGGGCAAACCTGCTCTGGACACGCTTTTCGACCTGAAGGCCGGACGGCTGGTGGTGGAACAGGGTGAGTTGGAATACGACAACTGGGCCACGGAGTTCGACGCACAGAATCGCCGGTTGGCGCTGGACTTTTCAGCTAATGACGTGGCGACGTTGCTGCGCTATGTGCCGGCATCGAGCAAATACCCTGAGAGCTACCACTTCGAAGCCGGGGCCAGCGACCTGCACATGACGCGGGGCAACGTGGCTCGCCCGGCGGCGCTACCGGTGGAAGGGTACTTCCAGGTCACGATCGACCTGACGCGCAACGCTGCGTTTCTTCGCTCGTTGCGCACGACGGCGCGCGGTAAGGGTGTGCCCGAGCGGTCGCTGGAGATTTCCGGGTCAGTGGAGAATTTTGCACGGCCACACTGGAAGGCCCGCGCGCAGGGCGAGTTTGACATGCGCCTGCTGGAACCCCTGACGGGCTACGCAAATTCACCGGAAGGTATTGCGCGGCTGGACCTGAGCAGCGAAGGGCTAGAAGGGCAGTTCCGCGTGGACGGACCGCTGCACGTGGATGGCGGGTCATATGTGGGTGGTGGGGTGGAGGCCCGCGGGGTGGATCTGGATGCGAGGGTACACGCGGACCCGGTGCAACTGGTGATGGGCTCCGCCGTGGTTCGGCTCAAGGATGGCGGGCAACTGGAAGGCACGGTTGCGCTGGAGCACTGGCTGGGAACGGTCCCGGGCACACCGCAATTAGAACCAGCCCCGACGCCGCAGCCAGCGAAAAATTGGCATTTCGGGCGAAAGCAGAAGGCGGCACCTGCATTGCCTGTAGCTCCGGCGAGCGTCGCAAGCAGCGCCGGATCGATGAACGGCAAGGTGACGGCGCAACTGAAAGACGTGCCCATCGACACGGTAATGGACATCGTGGGCCAGGGGCCGTTCCAGCGGCTGGGGCTGTTCTCGCGGCTGAACGGCCCGGCAACTGCGACCTGGCGCAATGGAGACGCGAATACGCTGGTGGTGGACGCGACTCTGAAGCTGAGCCCGTCCGGGCTTGCGCCCTGGGGCGAGACGCCTGCGTCAGGGACGATCGACGCGAGCTATACGCAGCGCAACGGCGCGGTGGAATTGCGCACTCTGGAAGTGGTGATGCCGGCGAGCCACCTAGAGGCGCACGGACATCTGGGCGCCTATCCATTGACCAGCCCGACCTCAATTTCAGTGGAACTGAGCTCGCAGAATCTGAGCGAGTTTGACCCGGCGCTGCGCGACCTGGGTTTGCGGCGCGCGGGCAAGGTGGGCGCGGCAGCGCTACCGGGCTCGCTAGGCGGGCAGATTGCCTTTAACGGCACCTGGGGTGGCTCGCTGGTGGACCCACACCTGGCGGGAGCGCTTACCGCAACCAACCTGTCCATTGAGTTGCCACGCAGCGACGCGGCCACGCCGACGCGGACGGTGCATCTGGACAGCATCGATGCGGCAGGCAGCTACACGTCCACGCGCATTGCCCTGGACCGCGCGCGGCTGACGGAACGTGGCGCCACTATTGGACTGGAAGGGTCTCTGACCGCGGTTGACGCGACCGGGCGCAAAAACGCGTTCCCCAGGTTCGACGGCAATTCCCTTTTCCACGCGCGCGCGACGGCGAACAAGGTGAGCGCGGCAGAGGCGCTGCCGCTGCTTGACATTGATTTGCCGGTGACCGGCGAGATCAACGCGCAAGTGGACACCGACGGGCCCATCCACGCGTTGGAAGGGAAGGGCTGGCTCGAGTTGGACAACACCGTGTTCTTCGACGAGCCGGTGGGCCGCATCCGGGCACAGGGCAAGATCGCAGGCCGCGTTGTACAGGTGGCCTCGGTAACCGTGAACGACGACGCAGGCAAACTGACGGCCTCCGGTAACTACGACTTAAATTCGCGTCAATTCCAGATTACGGCGCAGTGCGCGGGCGTCGACATCGGGCGGATTCGCCGGCTGCAGACGGCGGGCACGGCAGTAAACGGCAAACTGGGGCTGAAGATCTCCGGCGGCGGCTCGCTGGACGATCCGCGGCTGGAAGCGCAGGGCTCACTGACGGGGTTGAAGCTGGGTGACGAACTGGTGGGCAACGTGCAGATGACTGCGCACACGGCCAACCGCACGGTGATCTACGACCTGACCACGCAGATGGATTCGGCCTCGCTGAGCGCGCACGGGCAGACGCTACTCAACGGTGACTATGCCACCGAGGCCAAGCTGGAGTTCTCGAAGTTCAACATCGCCGGACCGCTGCGGCTGGCGCATATTCCCGGGCTGACGGGTGAGTCCGAACTGGCAGGGACCGTAACGCTGCAGGGGCCGCTGCGGCATATAGACGCATTGCGCGGCGAAGCGCGGATCCAGGACCTGGCCGTGACGCTGGTCGGCGTGCACCTGCACAGCGAAGGGCCGGTGCATGCCACGCTAGCGGGCGGGCGCATTGCGCTGGACCCCCTGCACGTGACCGGCGAATCAACCGACGTGCGCGCGCAGGGCGGACTGGACCTGAAAGGTGACCGGCGACTGGATCTGACGGCAAACGGCTCATTCAACCTGAAGCTAGCCGAAACGCTGGATTCCGACCTGACGGCGAACGGCACGACGACCTTTCAGGTGGAGGCGCACGGGCCGCTGGCAAACCCGGACCTGCGCGGACGCGTCAGTTTCCAGAACGCGTCGCTGGCGCTGGAAGACCTGCCCAACAGCCTGAGCCAGCTCCAGGGCACGCTGGAGTTCAACAAGAACCGGCTGGAGGTGCGCTCGCTGACGGCCGTGACCGGCGGAGGTCAGTTGAGCGTCTCCGGCTACCTGGCCTACCAACACGGCATCTTCGCGGACCTGGCGATGACGGGCAAGAGCGTACGCATCCGCTACCCGGATGGCGTGAGCTCGCTGGCGGACGCCAACCTGAAGCTGCAGGGTTCGCAGAACAACCTGCTGCTCAGCGGCGGCATCCTCATCACGCGGTTCACAGTGAGTCCGGACCTGGACATCGCCGGACTGGCTACGCGCGCCACGAAGGCGCAGCCGGTGGCCCCTGCCAATGCTCCCTCGAACCATGTGCGGCTGGACGTGCACGTTCTGTCGTCGCCTCAGCTGAACTTCCAGAACGCCTATGCCAAGCTGGCGGGCGACGTGGACCTGCATCTACGCGGTACCCTGGCGGCACCATCCCTGCTGGGGCGGATTTCCATTACCGAGGGCAGCGCCACCATTGCCGGCACGCGCTACGAGTTGCAGCGTGGCGATGTCACCTTCACCAACCCGGTGCGCATTGAACCTTCCATCGACCTGAACGCGACGGCGCGCGTGCAGGACTACGACATCACGCTCGGCCTGCACGGGTCCCCGGATAAGATGAATGTTTCCTACCGCAGCGACCCACCGCTACCAGCGGCCGATGTTGTGGCGCTGCTGGCCCTGGGACGCACACAGAACTCACAACACATCTACGGCCAGCAGCAGGAGCAGGGCGCCAGCAGCCAATCGACCGACGTGCTGCTGGGTGGCGCGCTGAACGCTACGGTGAGCAGCCGCGTGCAGAAGCTGTTCGGAGCCGGATCGGTGAAAGTGGACCCCACCTACCTGGGTGCACTGGGCAACTCCACCACGCGCATCACGGTGGAGGAGCAGGTAGGTAAGAACCTGACACTGACCTACGCCACAAACGTGAACTCCACGGGCCAGGAGTTGCTGCAGGCCGAAATCGCCATCAACCGCCATGTTTCGCTGATGGTGGCGCGCGACGAGTCGGGCGTCTTCTCGGTGGTCGTCAAAGCTACGCGGCGCTACCGCTAGCGCAGCAGCGGCCAAACCAGGGAATATCCACCCTAAGGTGGAATGCCAAATCTCATTCCGCGCGTCCAATCATCGAGACAACCCGGACACGGTTTTCCGTGTCTATTGGGAACGGACGGCTTCGGGTACCGGCTGAGCGAGACCTTGTGGCCGCCGTGACCGAACTTGTGCGAAAGGAGTCAGGCATGACAACGGAGTCTGGCGCATTTGTTCTGAACTTCCCTCTCCGGATGGCGGCACGGGCTGCGGTCCTTGCCGGGTTTCTGGCGATTCTTCCCCAAATCTCGTTTGCGGCCGGCGGTTCGGCCGCGGCAGCCGCTGAGGAGCAGGACACGCAGGCAGCGGCCAGGGCCCGGCTGAGCAAGTCGCAATTCAAGAACGTGCAGGTGACCGTGGATACGAACGGAATCGCCACATTGACCGGCACTGTGAACCTCTACGAGTACAAGGCCGATGCACAGCGGCGCGTGAACAAGGCCAAAGGCGTAAGTGCAATACGCAACGCGATCGAGGTAGCCGGCCCCAGCGTTCCGGACCAGCAACTACGCGATAAGCTGCTGGAGAAGCTCACCTATGACCGCGTGGGCTACGGCAACCTGTTCAACGCGATTACGCTGAGCGTGCAGAACGGCGTGGTGACGCTGGGCGGGCACGCGCGCACCGATGTGGACAAGGACTCTGCGATTGCGCTGGTGAGCACCTATCCGGGCGTGAAGGATGTGGTGGAAGACATCGAGGTGGACCCGGTTTCGATGATGGACGACCAGACACGGATGGAGGTGGCGCGGGCCATCTACGGCTATCCGTCGCTGAGCAAATACTCCATCGACCCGGCCAAGCCCATCCGCATTGCGGTGCAGAACGGCCACGTGGAGCTTTACGGCGTGGTGGACTCACAGGCCGACAAGGACACGGCCTTCCTGCGCGCCAACGGCGTTCCGGGCATATTCAGCGTGAAGAACTACCTGCAGGTGGCCGGGCAACCGGTGGAAAGCTCCGGCAAGTAGTCAACTTCGCTCCTCGGCGCCAGGGCCAAAGGCCCTGGCGCCTTTTTTCCGCCGAACTGGAACGGGCCGAGACATTTACATGGCTGTAATCAAGTCGGGACCAAGTCTTCCTTAAACTTTCGACTATGCTCACCGATGCCCCTTTGACCTACCAACAAAAACCGGGAACGACCGCCGACATATTGGTCTATGTCCTCACTGGCCCGCTGACGCTGCGCAACATGTTCGATCTGCAGTCTGTGCTACGCGGCGCGCCTACGCCCAAGCTGGTCATCTTCGACATCAGCGCGGTGCCGTACATGGACTCGGCAGGCATGGGACTGATCATGAACCACTACGTGCATTGCCAGACGCATGGCGGGCGGCTGGTGGTAGCCGGAGCGAACAGCCGCGTGCTGGACCTGTTCAATGTGACCAAGGTGGACACCGTGCTGCCGCTCAAGCCAACTGTGGAAGAGGCCGAAGCCGGCGCGTAGAATCGCCGCCTCAAGTACACTGGTCGATGGAGCGAGACACAGTGGGCCTTGCGGCAAAGACGCGGACAACTTTAGAGATGATCAAGTGGGAGCACTCGATTTTTGCGCTCCCCTTTGCACTGACGGCGGCACTGCTGGCCGCGGGCGGTCTGCCTGCGCTGCCCACGCTGGGCTGGATCCTGGTGGCGATGGTGACGGCACGTTCCAGCGCCATGGCCTTCAACCGCTGGGTCGACGCCGATCTGGACGCCGCCAACCCCCGCACCAAAACTCGCGCCATTCCCGCCGGGCTGCTGACACGGCAGTTTGTGCTGGGTTTTACAGTGCTGACAGGGCTGCTGTTCGTACTCGCCTCGGCTGAGCTGAACCGCCTGACGCTATACCTCTCGCCTGCGGTTCTGCTGGTGCTGCTGGGCTACAGCTACATGAAGCGTGTAACGCGGTGGTCGCACCTTGTGCTGGGCCTCGCGCTCGGTCTTGCGCCGTCGGCGGCGTGGATTGCGGTGCGCGGCAGCCTGGACGTGCGCATCCTGGTGCTGACGGCGGCGGTAACACTGTGGGTAGGCGGCTTCGACGTACTGTATGCCTGCCAGGATTTCGACCACGATCGCAAGGTGGGGTTGCACAGCATGCCCCAGTCGATTGGTATTCCGGCAGCCTTCTGGGCGGCGCGCCTGATGCACCTGGCCATGCTGGGCCTGCTGGTGTGGTTCGCGCGGCTGTTTCATTTCGGCGTGGCTGGCTGGCTGGGTATTGCCGCGGCTGCGCTGCTGCTGGGCTATGAACACGCGATTGTTTCGCCAAAAGATCTGCGCCGGTTGAACGCTGCATTCTTCACCATGAACGGCGTAATCGCCATGGTGTTTTTGTGCTTTGTGGCCACCGACGTGTGGCTGCGGAGGTAAGTCCCGATGTCCCCGAGTACATTGCAAAGTCCTGCCGGTGTCGAGCTGTGGTATGGTGCCAGAAGGCTTGCCGCAGGCGAGGTTGCCGCCGGCGGGTCCGCTCACGGAATGAAAGTCGCCATCCAGGGAGAACCCGGTTCTTTCAGCCACGAAGCGGCGCTTAAGCTCGACGCTGGCGCGGCCATTGCTCCCTATTCGCTCTCGGCGGACGTGTTTGCGGCACTGGCCTCGGGCAAAGTGGACGCCGCTGCGATCCCTATCGAAAACAGCCTTGCAGGGTCAGTGCTTGAGCACTTTGACCTGTTGCTGACCCACGACGTACAAGTGGAACGCGAGACGCTGCTGCGCATCCGGCACAACCTGATCGCTGTGCCGGGCACCACGATC
>DCFV01000064.1 GCA_002314435.1 Acidobacteriaceae bacterium UBA1795
TGGTTTCGTCAACTTGACTTGGCCCCTTTTGATGGTCTGATCTGGCCCCACCCTGAAGGCATGTGATTTGTCTTTCCGTGTTGGCCTTGGCGGAAGGAGCCCGTAGGGCGACTGGAGCCAAGGCCAACACGGGGCGGCACCGCTGGCCTGGTCAAGCGGCGTTAAAAGGGTGATTCGGGCATGTGCTCCTCGGGATGGAAGACATGCTCGAACGGCAAGCGCTCCCGGGCCTTACTGGAGCCAAGCCGTACTTCAAACTGGGTTGGGTTGGTGCCGAGGTAATCGAGTCGCACGACCTCTGCCAGTCTGGTCTCCACCTCTCGCCGGCCTTCGGTGTGGAAGTCCTCTCCGAGGCGTCCGATCTCCAGAGCCTGCTTGAAGGCTGACTGCTCATTCTCGCTGGAGAAGATGTGAACGGTATCTCTCCACTCCCGCAGCCCCTCCTTGCCTTCCACCATCACAGCCCAGCGCAGTTGCGCGTAATACCACTGCTTGCTTGTCATGCCTTGCCGCCTTTCCGTGCCATGGTTCTGCGGAACCTGTAGCTCTCCGTGCCGGTCTCGATGATGTGGGCCCGATCGGTTAGTCGGTCCAGCATCGCCTTGCACAGCCGCGCGTTGGGTATCTTGGTGGGCCATTCGGAAAATGGCAGGTTAGTTGTCACGATCACGGCTGCCTGCTCGGCGCGTCCGGCGATCACCTGAAACAGCAGCTCCGCGGCGGCATCCGGCATGACCACGTACCCAAGCTCGTCGACCACGACCAGTTCGTAGCGCATCCAGCGATTACGCACTCGTGTCAACTGCAACTGGCTCTGAGCCTCGATCATCTCTGTGACCATCTCGGCTGCTGTGGTGAAGCGCACTCGCTTGCGCTGCCGGCAGGCGGCAACACCCAGAGCGGTCGCTAAGTGACTCTTGCCCGTCCCTGTTTCACCGAGAAAAATCACTGGTTCCTTGCGCTCCAGATACTCCCCCTCGCTCAACTTCTTCAGCAGGGCCGCGGGGATATGTTGAGCGCTCTGAAAATCGAACTCCTCCAGTGTCTTGACCGCCGGGAAGTGGGCTTCCTTGATGCGCCGGATCACGGCCCTGCGGTCGCGTTCATCGACTTCGGCTTCGAGCAGCGCTTCCAGATAGCTCAGGTGCGACTGCTTCTTCCGCACCGCTTCCTCGGCCAGGCTGGCGAACTGGTCCGCCACGGTCGTCAGGTAGAGTTGCCGCGCGTACTGCTGAATGGCGGCATGTTGGATCGGCTGGGATGTGCTCACTGGACCACCTCCGTCGCCACCGGCCATTTCGCCATCCGCGAAGCGGAGTCTGTCCGCGGTGCCTCGGCCCAGCTCGGCCGCAGTTGCTCATAGCCTTCCATGCTGGGTTGTGGGCGGTCGTAGCGGCTCAACTCGCCTATCTCTACAGCCGCCGCACCGGAAGATGTCTGCCGGCAGTCCACGTTGAGCAAGTAGCGGATCGCGCTCAAGCTGGAAGTTCCCATCTCCAGCGCCTCCTCCACGGCCTCGCGTACGCGGGCTGCGCCGTAGGTGCGGCTCAGCAGAAGCACCTCGATCATCGCCCGTGTTCCGGCCTGGTGGCCATTTCGTTCGCTGGTTATCGACCAGAAGCGGTCGTAGCTGGTCGGCCAGCGGTCCTGAGCGCGGCACTGTTGCAGGGCCGTCGAGCCGGCCATGGCGCCGGGCTTCTTCATCAGCACATCCAGATAGTGGTCCAGTTCCAGAACCTGCTGATGGCGTTCGTAGCAGCGTTCATGCCGGGCCACGCAACGTCCGGAGTGCCAGATCTCCACGTAGGCCGAGTAGACCTTCGCCTGGACGGATGTTCCCACCGGCAATGGTGTCGAATAGAAGTTGGTCAACACCTTCACGCAGCCGCTCTGGTTGACCTTGGGGAAATGCAAGGCCGCCAGATCAAAGCCTTCGGCGGCCAGCGGCAGCAGATGCTCGCGTTCGGCCAGCATCGCCGTGCCGATCGTCTGGCTGCGCCCGGCAATGGTGCGGTTCTGCTCCTCGACCGAGCCGGACTCCAGAATGCTGTTTAGCTCCTCCAGGTTGCGCACCTTGGGCACAGGCACAAGATGGTTCCGCCGGAACTGCCCGCCTTCGCCCTCGACACCACCCTTCTCATGGCCCTCGCCCGGCGTGCAGAACTCCGCGCGAAAGCCCCAGTGCGAGCGAAACGCAATGAACCGGGTTGTCTCTTCCCGCTGACGGCCGCGCAAAATCTTCCTCACCGCGCTGGTCAGGTTATCGAATCTGAGGAGATCAAAGACGCCCCCAAACCATGCAAACGCCAGCTCGTGCGCTTCCAGAAACGCCTGTTGCGTGGCGTGCGGATAGGCCCGGTGATACGCCGCACCCGAGGCCATCGAGCGCATGCAGAAGATGTAGACCTTGCGCGGCTGACCGTCGAACTCGGCCCAGATCTCGTACCAGTCCACCTGCGCCTCGCCACCAAACTGGTACGACTGCGGCACGAAAACCTCGTGCCCCAGCAGGCCCATCGCTGCCTTGCGCTGCCGCACGTACTCGCGCACCGTCGACTCGGCAACACTGATCCCCTGCATCTCCTGGAGCAACCGCCTCCAGATACGACGGGCGGTGTGCCGCTGCTTGCGCGGTGCCCGGCGATCAGCTTCCAGAATCGCGTCGATGAACGGCAACGCCGGGGCCAGCTTCGGCCGCTCGCGTTCCGGCTTTTTCCGTTCCGGAGGCACTGCGCTGGCCAACGCCCGGCGCACCTCCCGCCGATGTACTCCCAACTTCCGCGCCACTGCACGGACCGTCCCGGCGCCATGCTCGTACTCTCGCCGGATCTGCTCGTATAGCTCCACCTTGCTCCTCCTTGTGGCCAAGCCGTCCTCGCTTCCGGGGAAAATCCCCAGAACAAGTTAACGGGCTCCGCCTTCAGGTGGGGCCAGATCAGACCATCAAAAGGGGCCAACTCAGAGTAGCGAAATCA
>DCFV01000059.1 GCA_002314435.1 Acidobacteriaceae bacterium UBA1795
GACCTGCCAGTGGCGCCGGGCATGATGATTGCGCTCTACAGTGATCCGGCGGCGCAGGACGGAGCGGTCGTACCTGCCTTCGATGCAAAACGGCTGACGGGGGCGCAGGGCGACGTGGCGGGCGCGGCGCGCTATGGGCCGCTGATTGGCGCAGCGCGCGAGACGGGGCAACCAGCGAGCGGCGTACTGTATCTGACGGCGCGGCGCGAGGACAGTGTGAATGCGACGGCGATTCCGCTGAAGAATGACGCGGGATTGGTGACGGCGGTGCTCACCGTGAGCACTGCACGCGCCGGGATGGTGGAGGCGCAGCAGCACATTCGCACCATTGCGTACGGCGTGGCGGCGGGCGGCATTCTGCTGGCGATTGTGTTCAGTCTGTGGATTGCGGCGCGCGTGTCGCGGCCCATCGAGCAGTTGGCGCAAGCGGCGCAAGCGGTGGCGGCGGGCGATTGGGAGGCGCGTGTGGAGGAGTGCGGACGCGACGAGGTGGGTGTGCTGGCGCGCAGCTTCAACCATATGACCACGCAGTTGGCTGCGCAGCGCGAGCAATTGGTGCAGACCGAGCGCGTGGCGGCGTGGCGCGAGCTGGCGCGGCGGCTGGCGCACGAGCTGAAGAATCCACTGTTTCCGTTGCAGCTTACGGTGGAGAACCTGGTGCGTGCGCGGGCGCTTCCCGAGGCTGAGTTTGACGAGGTGTTTCGCGAGAGCACGGCCACGCTGGGGGCGGAGATTGCGAATCTGAAGACGATTATCGGACGGTTCAGCGACTTCAGCAAAATGCCGAAGCCGCAACTGGAACGGATCGACGCGAAGGACGTGATGGAGCGCGTGCGCGCGTTGTATGAACCGACGGCAGGCAAGGGAGACACGGCGATTCGCTTCGCGGTAGAGGTTGCCGACGTACCGATGCCGATGGATGGTGATCCGGAGCTGCTGCATCGGGCGCTGTCGAATCTGGTGTTGAACGCGATGGATGCCATGCCGGAGGGCGGCGTGCTAACGCTGGCGGCTGAGCCGCGTGGAGAGCGCATTGAGCTGCGCGTGGCAGACACGGGCGAGGGGCTGACGCCAGAGGAGTGCGAGCGGCTGTTTGCGCCGTACTATACGACCAAGCAGCACGGGACGGGGCTGGGGCTAGCCATCGTGCAGTCAGTGGTGGCCGACCATGCGGGGACGATTGCCGTGGAGAGCCGCACGGGCGGCGGAACGGCGTTTATTCTTACGTTGCCGAGGGCGCAGGCATGAATGCGAAGGCGCACATTCTGATTGTGGACGACGAAGCCAACACGCTGGCGTCGCTGGCGCGGGCATTCCGGCTGGCAGGGCACGAGGCCACGGTGTGCGACAACGCGGCGCGCGCGCTGGAGCTGGCGCAGGCGCAGCCCTTCGACCTGATTCTGAGTGATGTCGTGATGCCCAAGCGCGACGGGCTGGCGCTGCTCGAAGACCTGAAGTCGGCGGGCGTGGCGGCGCCGGTGGTGATGATGAGCGGGCAGGCGCACATTGAGATGGCGGTGCGCGCGACGCGGCTGGGCGCTTTGGATTTTCTGGAGAAGCCGCTCACGACGGAGAAGCTGCTGGTGACGGTGGAGAACGCGCTGAAGCTCACGCGGCTGGAAGCAGAGAACCGCGAGTTGCGTACGCGCGTGGGCAAACACACACTGGTGTGGAGCGGCGAAACGATGCGTCGCGTGATGGCCCAGATCGAGCGAGTGGCCGCGAGCGAAGCGCGTATCTGCATCTATGGCGAGACAGGCACGGGCAAGGAACTGGTGGCGCGCACGCTGCATGAGAAGAGCGGGCGCGCGGGCGGGCCGTTTGTCACGCTCAACTGTGCGGCGGTTCCTGCGGAGCTGATTGAGAGCGAGCTGTTCGGGCACGAAAAGGGCTCGTTCACCGGGGCGGTGCAGCGGCACACGGGCAAGTTTGAGCAGGCACATCGCGGTACGCTCTTTCTGGACGAGATTGGCGATATGCCGACTGCGATGCAGGCCAAGCTACTGCGCGTGCTGGAGGAAGGCGAAGTGGAGCGCATTGGCGCGGACAAGCCGACCGGCGTGGATGTGCGCGTGGTGGTGGCGACGCATCGCAATCTGGAGCAGCTTGTGGAGTCGGGCGGGTTCCGGCGCGATCTTTACCATCGTGTGGTTGTGTTTCCCGTGGAACTGCCGCCGCTGCGCGCGCGCACCGAAGATTTGCCGGCGCTGGTGGAGCACTTTGGGCGGCAGGTGAGCGCGCAGAACGGATGGAAGCCGGTTCCATTCACTGCGGACGCGATTGCGGCGCTCAAGGAGTATGCGTGGCCGGGCAACATCCGCGAATTGCGCAATATAGTGGAGCGCCTGCTGCTGCTGGCAGAGGGCGCGGTGGATGTGGAATCGGTGCGGATGGCGTTGCCGGCGTTGCGCGGGTCTGCGAAGGCCACGGCGGGCGGCGTCGGAGAAGAGACCGGTCCGCTGGCGCAGCGTGTGCTGGCGTTTGAGCGCGCGGCGGTGCTGGCGGAGCTGGAGCGGCACGGCCGCAACATAACGCAGACGGCGCGGGCGCTGGGTCTGGAGCGCAGCCACTTCTACAAGAAGTGCCAGCAGGTTGGTATCGATCTGCAGAGCCTGCCTGAGCGCGCTTGAGTTTAATCAAAGGCAAAAAAGTGCGGCGCGAGATTGAACTCGCGCCGCGATTGGAAGGAACTGCGTTGAGGGTTAGAACTCGGCGCGGATCGCGATCTGGCCGGTACGTGCGCCGCCGAAGTCCGACTTGATCGCACTACTTACCAGGCCGAAGCTGGAAGAGCTCAGGTTCATGTTGGGATCGCTCAGGTTGGTGTGGTTGAGCACGTTGGTAAAGGTGCCCTCCGCCTTGACCTTCAGCCGCTCGGTGACGGAGAAGGTCTTGCTGAGGCCGGCCGAGAGGTTGACGAGGCCGGGGCCCTCCACGGTGCCGACCTGGCTGTTGCCAAAGCGGCCGATGGGCAGCGGGTGCGGACCGTTGGCCACAAAGCTGCCATCGGACTGTGGAGTGTACCCGGCACCAGTTTTGCAAGCGCTGCCGGGGGTCCAGGTGGAGTCGCCCGGGCAGGCGAAGGCGCTGGCGTTGGTCCAGTTGAAGCGGGTCCTGTTGGCAGGGTTCACGCTCACGCCTGCGAGCTGGTCGGGATGCTGGTTGCGGTGGCCGCCGTCAAAGCTTCCGGTTCCGTTGCCAAACGCGCCGTCGAGGCCGGAGCCTGTGCCGGAGGGGTCGCCCTGTCCGTCAGGGAAGTACGGCGTTTCGTAGGGTCCGGTTTGCACGGTGAGGATGGAGGACAGGCGCCAGCCGCCCACGACCTCGTCGGCCACACGCGACATGGAGCTGCCGAACTGCTTTCCGCGGCCGAAGGGCAGATCGTAGAGCGCGGTGGTGTTCCAGCGCAGCCGACGGGTGCCGTAGGCGTTGCCGAAGTCCACTTGGCGATTGAGGATGGAGGTAGCGCGTTGGCCGCCGCCTTCACCGCCGAAGCCGGTGTTGGCCGGTCCCTGGTTGTCGGCGAGGTTCTTGGCCCAGGTGAGGCCGGAGTGGAACTCCAGGCCCTGCTGCAGGCGGTGGCTGGCTTCAATCTGCATCGAGTTGTAGCTCTGATTGGCGCCGGTGGCGCGGGTGTTGATGCGGCCCCAGTTGGGGAAGAGCCGCGCACTGATCGGCGCATTGAAAGCCGACACGGTGTCGGAGTAGGGCAGCGTGTTCTCGTCCGGTGCCCACACCAGCTGGTGAGTTGCCGAACCGATATAGGTGACGCGCGCCGCGTAGCCTGCGCCGAAGTCGTGGTCCACGCTCAGCGACCACTGTTCGGTGTAGGGATCCTTCCAGTTCGTGCTGTTCGCAGTACCAAAGTAGTCGGTACCGTAGCAATTGGTGCAGCCATTGCCGCCAGTGTTGGGCGTAACCGAGGGCCACTGGAAGCCGATGGCATGGCTGGTCGCGTCGTAGCTGTTGGTGAACTGCTGGGTGTACGCCTGAACCGTGCCGGTGAGCGAGTAGAAGCTGGAGCCCAGCATGTTGATGTTGTACATGCCGGCGCCGCCGCGGATGGCCCACTTGTCATTGTTGAAGGGGCGATACGCGAAGCCCACGCGCGGCATGAAGCGCAGGTGCGGATACTTCTTCAGTCCGGAGGGGAAGCCTGCAGTGCTGTTGCCCTGAACCTGCATGCAGGGAGCACCGTTGACGGTAGCGGAGTTGGTCTGGGTCACGCCGTCGGGGTTGCAGGCGTTGGCGCTGGCCAGGAAGCCCTGCGCCAGCAGGTCCTGCTTGCCCTGCATGTAGATCACGCGGCCAGATTGGGACACGCTGGGATCGAAGTTGCCGATGTCACCGTACTTGTCGTAGTAGCCCGGGTGCAGTTCATAGCGCAGGCCGAAGGATAGCGTGAGCTTCGGGGTCATGTGCCACTCGTCCTGGGCGAAGAAGTGATAGTGCGCCGAGAGGCCGTCGTTGTCCTGCTTTACCACGTCGTAGAAGGACTGGTAGGGAAGGCCGAGAAGGAAGTCGGCGAAGTCCACTCCGGTGAACAGGCCTGCGCTGTCCGAAGTATTGAACTGGTAGGTGCCGTAGTTGTCTGAGCCGTTGAAGCCGAGCGGCGTAATTGCTTCGAGCGTCTGGATGTTGGTGCCGAACTTCATAGTGTGGCGGCCCTTGTTCCAGATCAGGGTGTCGGAGTACTCGTAGGTGAAGGACTTGTTGAGGCTGGTGAGGCGGTCGACGTTCAGGCTCTGGATGTTATTGAAGTCCATCTCGGGCACGCCGTTGTAGAAGAGGTTCTGGAGACCAGTCCAGCCCTGCGCATTGGTCCAGGCGTTGCCGTTGAAGCTGTTGCTGCCACCCGAAGTGTAGCGGGTGAAGCCGAAGCCGCCTTCATTGATGAGGCTGGGCGTGATCGACCAGTTGGTGTCGACCTTGAGCACGCGGCTCTGGCTGTTGCTCAGCGACGAGGGAATATTGAGGATGGTGGGCGAAGTGACGGGGAAGTTCTTCCAGGTGAAACGGCCCCAAAGGAGAAACTTCTGGTTGGAGCCGAAGTACTGGTCGCCGCGCACGTCGAACTGGTTGGAGTGACCGCTCTGGTCGGCGTTGACCTGGTAGTTGGCGACGCCGTTGTCGACGTAGTTCGCTGAGTTGCCGATGTTCGGATCGGGATAGAACTGCGACAGCGTGCTGGCGGCGATGGAATTGATGCTGGTGATCTTGTTGTTGGCGTACGGAGTGCCGGTGGCGGGATTGATGATCCCGGTGAAGGTGTTGTTGCCGTTCGAGTCGGGCACCACGTAGTTGGAGAAGTCACCCTGCTTCATCAGCGTGCTGGGCACCACTTCGTTCAGCGTGGTTTGTGCCGGATGCCGCCAGCCCTCGTAGGCGC
>DCFV01000156.1 GCA_002314435.1 Acidobacteriaceae bacterium UBA1795
GCGTGTTGGGCCCGCAGCGCCGCACGCACGAACTGCTGCAGGAGTGCGCGCGCCTTCTCGGCTTCCCGGCAACAGACAATCGCATTGATCATTGGATGGACCAGTTCCACGCGCCGACCGGGCTTGATCTTGGCGCGGCGTCGCCAGCCACCATTGCGTTGTCTATTCTCGCGGAGATTCAAAAGACGCTGACCGCCGCCACGGGGCGTCCCCTTCGCGAGGTTCGCGCTACGCGCGAGATTCTCGCATCGAGTTAGCCCCACAGCAGACCGTCAACTTATGCGGCAGTTCCGCCCAAATGCGTTTCCAGCACTTCGAGGAACCTCGCCAGCCATGCCGGATGAGCGGTCCACGCCGGTCCTGTGACCAGCTTGCCATCAACCACCGCTTCGCTGAAATCCACCTTCACAAACGAACCGCCGGCCAACTCAACCTCGGGAGCACACGCCGGATACGCGTTAAGCTTACGGCCCTTCAACACGCCTGCCGCAGCCAGCAGTTGCGGTCCGTGGCAAATGGCCGCAATCGGCTTGTTCGCCTTGTCGAAGTGCCGCACGATTTCAAGCACCTGCGTATTCAGCCGCAGATACTCAGGGGCACGGCCACCGGGAATCACCAGTCCGTCATAGTCAGCAGGCTTCACTTCGTCAAATGTCGCGTTGAGCGTAAAGTTGTGCCCACGCTTTTCAGAGTAGGTCTGGTCACCTTCGAAGTCGTGAATCGCCGTGCGCACTTGGTCGCCCTTTTTCTTGTCCGGGCAGACCGCGTCTACTGTGTGCCCCACCATCTGCAGGGCCTGGAAGGGCACCATGATCTCGTAATCCTCGACAAAATCGCCGGCCAGCAGCAACAACTTTGCAGCCTTCATCGCACGTATCTCCATTCAGGGGGGATTGTCAGCAACCCGACGTACTTCAATTTTCAGTATCGCTCCAGGCGGGTGAGTTTGCACCAGAGGAGCCGACGAAATAACCAATACCGCCTGCATCCCTTCTCCCGGACGCGAAGACGCGCACGTCGCATCGAGAATGCGCCGTAAAATCGCATCATGGCTTCTCCTTTGCCCACTCTGGACGCGCTCAACAAGCGGATTGTGGCCTGCATGCGCTGTCAGCGTCTGCGCGAATACTGTACTGAGGTGGCGCGCGTCCGCCGCCGCGCCTATGCGGACTGGGAGTACTGGGGCAAACCCGTGCCCTCGTTTGGAGATCCCGCTGCGAGAGTGCTGGCGCTGGGTCTAGCTCCGGGCGCACACGGTTCCAACCGCACCGGACGCCCCTTTACCGGCGACGGCTCCGGCAATTTCCTTTACCCCGTATTGCATGAGGCGGGCTTTGCCTCCCAACCACAAGCCATCTCGCTCGACGACGGTATGCGTCTCACAGGCCTGTGGATCAGTTCCATCGTGCGTTGTGCACCGCCGGGCAACAAACCCGCCCCAGCGGAGTTGCTCAACTGCTCGACATGGCTCGACGAGGAGATGCGTCTTCTCTCCAATTTGCGTGTGGTTGTATGTCTGGGCCGCATTGCCTTCGGAGGACTGCTGGCCTGGGCGCAGAGAACGGGCTATATCGCCACACGTAAGAACTACTTCTTCGGCCATGCAGCAGAATACGTGCTGCCCAACGGCTTGCACATTCTCACCAGCTTCCACCCATCCCTGCAGAACACCAATACCGGTAAACTGACGCGTCCCATGTTTCTGTCCGTGTTCGAACGCGCCCGATCGCTGGCCGGACTCAATCCGCCACGCCACAACACTCAAGAGGAGCGACGCCGTGGATGATTTTTCCAAAACGATACTGAAGGAACTCCTACCGCAGGAGAAGGAAATCCCCGTGCCCCGGCAACCGAGGAACAATGCCGAAGATGCGCTCGATCATCTCTCTGCGCCAATTCTGCTCGAGCGCGGCGCCTATCTGCGCAAGATGGCCAAGCTCGGCGACGGCTCCGCCAGCGAAGTCCTCAAGTCGTACCCGCAGCATGCAATCCATTTGCTGGTGCGCAACCGCGACGGTGGCGCAGAGCAGCACGCGCGGTTTGCCGATCTCTTTCTTGTGCTCGAGGGCCGCGCCGCCCTTGCAACCGGCGGAACCATTGTCAACGCGAAGACCATCGCTGAGGGCGAAGTCCGCGGCGAAAGCGTGGAGGGTGGCGCTCTGCAGGAGTTGCGCCCGGGCGATCTGGCCCATGTGCGAGCAGGATTGCCGCACCAGATGCGCGTATCCGGAGATAAGCCGGTCACCTGTCTGGTAATAAAGATTGAACAAAGCAACTAGCGGCGCCGGCGAAACCTGTCACCTTACTCAGCTTGCTTCCAGTCCTCCGTGCGCACGCACAGCGCTTTCGCCGCAACTGCCTTTCGACCGGCGGACTATACAGGCCTTCTGAAAGCTTTTATATTCCTCTCTACCGATTCAACTGGTTTCTGGATGGAGAGAAACTGCATGCGCCGTCTACGCAGTTCGCTTGGAATTTGTGCTGTATGCCTGGCTGCGGCCCTACGCCTCAGTGCGCAGGACGTGCAACATCCGCCTGTGTGGGAGCAGATCCCGGGCCCACCGTGCGCCAGCGTTCCCGAATGGAACGCCCGCAGCCAGCCGGCCACCTGTGATCCCGCAGCGATCGGCATCTGGCTGCGCGACATCACCCACTGGCGCAACGAGCGACGCATCCGTGCCGGCTACGACGACGCACTCTATAGCGAACCTGCGCTCTCTTGGACGCAGTCAAGCTTTGTGCAACCGCAGATGATGGTGCATGATCGCTTTTTCTACGATCCCGCTGCGCATCGCTACACCGTCGACCGCTATCTGGCCGATGTGACCAGGCGCTACGGCGGCATCGACAGCGTGCTCGTTTGGCACACCTACTCCAACATCGGCATCGACAGCCGCAACGCCTACGACATGTTCCGCGACTTACCCGGCGGCCGTGAGGGCGTCAAGCAAATGGTCGACGACTTTCACAAACGCAATGTCCGCGTGCTGTTCCCCATTATGCTCTGGGATCAGGGCACGCACGAGGAAGGTGTCTCCGACGCCCAGGCCGTGGCCCGCGAGCTGGCCGCGGTCGGCGCAGACGGAATCAATGGAGACACGCTTGACGGAGTTCCGCGCAACTTCCTCGATGCCTCCGCGCAGGCCGGCCACAAACTCGCAATGGAGCCGGAAACAGGTCTTGCCTCCGACGAGATGGTGGCTTACAACCCGCTCACCTGGGGATACTGGGACTACAACTTCGTGCCGTCCGTGAGCCGCTACAAGTGGCTGGAGCCGCGCCACATGGTGCATCTTTCTGACCGCTGGGCGCACAACCACCTTGACGATCTGCAACAGGCGTTCTTCAACGGCATTGGATTTGAAAGCTGGGAAAACATTTGGGGCATCTGGAACCAGATGACGCCGCGCGACGCCGAGGCGCTGCGCCGCACAGCCACCATTGAACGCGCCTTTGCGCCTCTGCTGGTGAGCCAGCAGTGGGAACCGCACGTCTTCATGCAGCAGTTCGGCGTCTTCGCCAGCAAGTGGACCGCCGCGCAGCAGACGCTGTGGACGATCGTGAACCGCGACGCCTACTCGGTCTCCGGACGCCAGCTCGTTGTGCCTTACAAGGCGGACGTCCGCTACTTCGACCTGTGGCATGGAGTGGAGTTGCATCCCGTTCACGAAGGCAACTCGTCTGTGCTCGAATTCGATATCGAGAATGGTGGCTTCGGTGCCATCCTCGAGCAGGCTGCCTCTCAAGCGCCTCCGCAGGCAACGCTCGACACCATGCGCGAGCTTGCGAAGACCCCTCTCGGCGACTACTCCCATGAGTGGAAGACGCTGCCTCAGCAGATCGTCGCGATCTCAGCAACCAAGGCTCCTCAGTCCGCACCTTCCGGCATGGTCAAAATCCCTGCGGCTGACTACGTCTTCCGCGTCAACGGCGTCGAAATCGAAGGCGACAACAACGAAGGCGTAGACTTCCAGTACCCGTGGGAGACCGCTGCCCGGCGCTACCACGAGCACAAGCTCCACATCGACTCGTTCTGGATCGACAAATACCCCGTCACCAACGCCGAGTTCAAGCGCTTCCTCGATGCCACACACTACCATCCTGTCGACGACCACAACTTCCTGAAGGACTGGTCCAACGGGACCTACCTGTCCGGCTGGGACAAGAAGCCCGTCACCTGGGTATCGCTCGAAGACGCGCGTGCCTACGCGCAGTGGGCCGGCAAGCGCCTGCCTCACGAGTGGGAGTGGCAGTATGCCGCGCAGGGCACGGATAACCGCATCTATCCGTGGGGCAACGATTGGCTCTTCGGGACACCTGCGCCAGCCAACCCGCTGGAGTCCGCAGCGCAGCCAAGCGTAGCCGTACCGGTGCCCGATCGCGGTCGCGATGCGGCCCCCGCAGCAGACGTCGATGCGCACCCGGCCGGCGCCAGTTTCTTCGGCGTCATGGACCTGGTGGGCAACGTTTGGCAGTGGACCGACGAGTACACCGACGACCATACGCGCGCAGCGGTTCTGCGCGGAGGCAGTCACTATCAGCCGCAGGGATCGCGCTGGTATTTTCCGCAGGCCTACAAGCTGTCGCAGCACGGTAAATACCTGCTTATGGCGCCCAGTCTGGATCGCAGTGGCAACATCGGGTTCCGCTGCGTAGTGGATGCGCAATGAGCAGCCCATCAACGCCCACGAGAACGCGCAACACCAATATCCGAACCGGATGGTTCGCGGTCGAAGACTACTAATATAGGAGCGACTCAGAACGAGGGGAGAGAGGGCTGATCAGGTTCTTGATCGAGGATGGCCAATCCATATGGAGCGGGAGACCGGGATCGAACCGGCGACATTCAGCTTGGGAAGCTGACGTTCTACCACTGAACTACTCCCGC
>DCFV01000054.1 GCA_002314435.1 Acidobacteriaceae bacterium UBA1795
CCCGCATCCGAGCAAACCGTTGCGCGGCCGCAGCCACTTCGTTGGCAGACTGTCCCGAACGCATCAGTTGTTGCACACGCTCAAAGCCCTGCAGAGCGCAGTAGCATCCGTTGTCCCCAATCGCCTTGTCAGGGAAACAGCCCCTCCCGCGACCATCCTCCACAGCGACACGGGCAACCCAACATCCTCGCTCTCCTGCTGCACTCGCCGTCTCGACACACCCGGACTCAGTAAATTCCCCAATTCCGCGTCCTTCCACCACCTCATCCATGCGTATAATCACGAAACACACCACCCGTTGAGGAAGAGCCCATGGAGGTTTTCGCAGCGGTTTCCGGTCATCAGGAACGGCTCAAGCTCGTCTTTGCCACCAGCGACGAAACCGCACTGGCCGACATCGGCCAGGAGCTGGCGCCCGTCTTCTTCGTGAACCTCGCCACCGATTCCTCCTCCCTGCTCCAGAGCCTTCAGGAGCATGCTCCGGAAATCGTCGTCATCGATCTCGACACCATCTTCCCCGATCACCCCGACGTCTTCACCGCCGTCGCATCGGTAAGAGAGGCGGCTGCGGACACACTGCTCGTCGTCATCTCCCGCACGCCGCTCAGCCACGCCCGCCAACGCACAAAAAAAGCGGGCGCCGATGAATTCCTGCTCGCTCCGGTCGACTTTACCGAATTGCGCGAATATCTTCTGGAAGCCGGCGAGCGGCGCAGCCTTGAGCAGGAGGCAAGGGAGTTTCGCGAAGGCGTAATGCGCAAAAGCTCCTTCTGCGGCCTCATCGGCGGCAGCGAACAGATGCAGCGCGTCTATCAGGCTCTTCGCCGCGTAGCGCCCAGCAACACCACCGTCATGCTGCGCGGCGAGAGCGGTACCGGCAAGGAGCTTGCCGCCCGCGCCATCGTCTCGCTCAGCCCCCGCCGCGACCGCCCCTTCATCAGCGTCAACTGCGCCGCCCTGCCTGAAACCCTGATGGAATCGGAGCTCTTCGGCCACGAGAAGGGTTCCTTCACCGGCGCACACGCCAGTCGCCCCGGCCAGGTGGAGTTGGCCGATACAGGAACGCTCTTCCTCGATGAGATCGGTTCACTCGGCCTCGCCCTGCAGAGCAAGCTGCTCCGCGTCCTGCAAGACCGCTCCGTCCAGCGCATCGGCGCCAAGAGCCCGCGGTCCATTGACTTCCGGCTGATCTCCGCAACCAACGACGACCTTGAGCAGATGGTCAGGGAAGGGAAGTTCCGCGAAGACCTCTACTACCGCATCTGCGTCATTCCCATCGCCCTGCCGCCTTTGCGTGAACGCGAGGGCGACGTGCCGCTTCTGCTCGACTACTACATACGCAAATACTGCCTGGTGGGCGAGCTGCCCATCAAGCGCTTTTCGCCCGGCGCAATGGAGATGCTCGAAAACAGCAGCTGGCCAGGCAACGTCCGCGAACTCGAGAACCTTGCCCAGCGCCTCGCCCTCATGGTCGACGGCGACGTGATCGACGTCGAGCACCTTCCCCAGAAAATGGTCATCGAAAGCGCCGCCTGCCAGGACAAGATCCTGATCCCCCCGGGGGGCGTCAACCTCGACGAAGAGTTGACCCGCATCGAGCTGGCTTACTTGCAGGCTGCCATTCGCCGCGCCGGCAGCAAGCGCGGTGCGGCCGCCGTTCTCGGAATTCCTATCCAGAAGGTCAAGTATCTCTGCCGCAAGCACGACATCTAGGGCCTGTTCTGCCGCGCAACCCGGGTGAATTATTAACCCATGCCGGGATCACTTTTTCACCCTTTTGCCTTGCAACTCTATCTTGCGTCTGCCAGAAACCAGCCGGAATACCCCTTTTGGACCGGTTTTGACCAATTTTCGGGGATTTGCGAGTTTGGCACGCAAATCGCAATAGAGATGGGCATGAGCCTCATGGAGAAATCCAGGTAGCCCGATACAGACCTCACAGGAGAAGACGAAATGGCCATTCAGAAGAAATCCCTGATCAACAACCTGAAGTCCACCTCCAAAGCCGCAGCTACCTCCAAATCCGCCGAGGGCTCCACACGGCTGTCGAACTCCACTCTCTCGAACGTAGCGCTGTCCAAGTCCGCGCTCGTATCGAAGGCCCCACTCGTGTCCAAGGCACCGCTCGTGTCGAAGGCTCCCCTCGTCTCCAAGGCTCCCCTCGTCTCCAAGGCCCCGATCGTGTCAAAGACCTATTTGTCCAAGGTGACCTTTTAAATTAGAGTCGTCCGCGACAGTGGACGGCCTAGTGCCAGGACCCGGCTGAGAAAAGGGGAAGAGCTGCAGCTCTTCCCCTTTACATTTCCGGCCCTACCAGACCTTGCGCTCAACAAAGTCGCGCAGCACGCGGGCAACGATCCCCGCCACGCTGGTCCGGCGCACCACGATCCTTGCCGTTCCCGTCATTCCCGCCCGAAGTGATCCGTCATTCTCCACCGGAACATCGGCAACATAATCCACCAGTCGCGCCCCTCCGCGAATCTCCTTGATCGTCTCCACCGCCGCCGGCACGTCCGCCACAGCGGGCTCCACGCGTTCAACCGACGAGTGCCGCGGCACAAACGTGCCATCCACCAGCAGACTCACCTTCGCCTCAGCGTGCACCCGGCCAACAGCATATTCCGGAACATAGACCCGTGCCCGCAGAACGCGCGCATCCGCCACCTCCGTGATGGCCGTCCCCGCATCCAGGTAGCTGTTCGTCAAATCCTTCAACCGGGCCCCCGTCACAATCCCGTCAATCGGCGCGCGTGTCACCAGTTGTTCGGTCTGCTCGTGCGCAATAGCGGAGTTCTTTTCCGCCCTGCCTTGCTCCTGTGTCGCCGGCCCCACGTCGCCATGCACCAGCAGTTCCTGCGCATGTCGTCCGCCGGTCAGGGCCACTTCAGTTCCAGCGAAAGCACGTGCTGATTCCACGTCCTTGTTTGTCATGGTCAGCAGCGCGTCGCCCGCACGCACCCGCTGCCCCTCCTCCACCAGCACAGCCGTCACGCGCCCCGGCTGCGTCGTGCGCACCACCGCATGGCGCGCCGGCTCCAGCAGGAACCGCGCCGTGACGGTTTCGTGCCACAGGGGAAAGAGCAGCACGAACGCCAGAAGAGCAACGCCCCAAAGCACCCTGGGCAGCGTCATCCATGCACGAACACGGTCGCGCTTGTCCAGATACACCGTCCTCATAAACCTCACCAGCGTTCTTATGCGAGAGCGGAAAATCAGCAGGCCCAGCGCCAGCACCGGAATGAATCCCCACTCCGGGCTGAACCGCGAGAGCACATTATTGCTGAATCGAAGAACAGTGAACAGAAGCGTATAGCTGTAGACTCCCGACAGAACCGCATACGCCAGATAGCCGGGACGCCGCCGTCTCGGCACAAAATCTGTCTCCACCGGGAGTCTGAACACATTCTTCCGCACCAGACCGGAAAGATACGCCGTCGACTTCTCCTTGATGTCCGAGAAGCCGATAATCTCCGAGAACGCATAATAGCCGTCCAGCTTGATCAGCGGATTCATGTTGACCACCACCACCGCGACCCCGGTAATCAGCATGATCTTGTACGCCAGATCGTGCGCGCCGCTTCCCGGCGCTGTGCCCCACCAGACCACCGTCGCCACCGCGCAGAAAACCATCTCAATCCCGATACCGGCCAGAATGATCAGAAACCGCTGCCAGCGCCCGGCATACACAAACGACTCGCTCACATCCACAAAAAACGCCGGCGTCAGGTAGATCAGGTGAAAGCCCATCGCGTGCACCTGCCCGCCATAGTGCTTGCAGGTCAGCCCGTGAGCCGACTCATGAAAGAACGCCAGAATCAGGAACAGAACCCAGAACTCCGCCACGTCGGCCGCTGTCTTCTGCGTGAAGCTGTAGAACAGTAGCGTGTCCTGCGCAATCTGCCCCCAGTTCGCAACAAACACATAGATCATGAAGCCGAATAGCGGCAGGCACGCAATCGCGCATTCTTTCGAATAAATCCATTTCGTCCATCGATAGATCCGATCGAAATACTTATCCGGATCCCACGCCGAAAACTGCATGTGCGCCACATCGCCCCACTTCGACTTGCGATGCGCGTGCTGATGCCGCCCTTCCTGCAGCTTCTGCTGCAGTGCAATGTTCTTTTCGAGCGGCGTCTGATACCAGAAGTCGACCGCATCCAGGCCGCTGGTGAACTCGCGCAGGTCTTCAGGATCGTAGCGCACGCCATAGAGTTCCGCGTGCAGTTCCGCCACGTCCTCCCACGATCGAGTGCCATCGAAAAGCTCAACGATGCGCCACTGCTCCGGCGGAAAGCGAAACAGACTGTCGCGGCCGCGAATCATCGCCACCACCACGGGCTTTCCGTCCTCGATGTTCTCCTGGCTGATCATCCGAGGGTCGATCTTCGGATAGCCCACCCGCGCCTTGCGCGCTGGCAGATCCGGCAACGCTGCCGTCAGGGCTTCTGCAAGATTCATTGGCTGCGCGGCACCCGGACCGAAGCGACCATCCCTGGCAGCAGGCCCGGCAGTTTGCGGCTCAGCACCGCTGTCACTTCAATCGTTCCGCTGCCGGGATCGACAACGGGGCTCATGTGCGTCACTGTCGCCGGCGCACTCACGCGAAAATCCGCCGCAGACGCCACCGTCACCTGCAAGCCCACACGCAGTGCAACACCCTCCCGCGCCGGAAGCGTAAAGCGAACCTCGAGCGGAGAGTTGCCGGTTACTTGGAACAGCCGGTCGCCTGTATGGATGTACTGCCCCATCCGCACGTATCGTTGCGACACCTGGCCGTCGAACGGCGCCACAATCCTCGTCTTCTCCATCTCCAGGTCCAGAGACTTCAGCGCAGCACGGGCGCTCTCCATCTCTGCGCGCTGCCGCTCCACTTCAAACTCCGTCGCATTCAGGTCATACTGCGCGTGATCCAGTGCTTCCTGCGTATTGATGCCGCCCTTGCGCAGTTCCTGGGCCCGGCGCAGATCCGCCCTGCGCACCTCCACTTCGGCTTGCCAGTTCTTCAGGTCCGCTTCCAGGCTCGTGGCCTTGTAGCTCGCCGCGTTACGGTCCGCGGCAAGCTGCCGGTCGTCGAGC
This sequence comes from Acidobacteriaceae bacterium UBA1795, assembly GCA_002314435.1. Lineage (GTDB taxonomy): Bacteria > Acidobacteriota > Terriglobia > Terriglobales > Acidobacteriaceae > Telmatobacter. The sequence continues at coordinate 5,080 of DCFV01000054.1, forward strand.
TGTGCCAGCAACTGCCCGCTGCGCACCATCGAATCCACGTCCACAGTCAGCAGGGTCAGCACGCCCGGCCGAAGCGCCACCACATCCAGTTGCTGCTCCATCGTCACCGGACCGCTCACCACCAGCGCATCCTTCTCCGCCGTCGGAGCAGGGCGGCTGGCCGTCTCCGCAACCGGCTGCGCCGTCGTCGGGGCCGCTGCCACCGTGCCATTGCCGCTTCGTTGCGGGCTGGAATCGCAACCCACCGCAACAACCGCTGCGAGACAAACTGAGACTCCAATCAACCGGCTCATCGCTCTGTTCACCATCCAAACCACGCCCACAACTTCGCCCACATCCACGCCGACACATCGCGGAACAGCACATACCCCAGCGGCTGCAGTCCCGCCCGAATCTTGCAGAACCCCTGCATGCCCGGCCGCAGGCTGCCGTCCGCATTCGGCACCGCCACGCGCGCATAAAAGACGCGATCCTCCCCAACCACCTGCCCCGCCGGACTCACCACGCGCACCGTGCCCCGAAACGTCCGTGCCGGAAAAGACTCAAGCTTGACGCTCACCGGGTTGCTTGCGCGAACCAGCGCAACATTCCGCTGCGGTATCGAAACATCGACAATCGCCTCCGAGGTCCTGATCAAATCCACCAGGTCGTCGCCCGTGGTTACCTTGCGGCCCGTCAGATTCTCCGGGTGCGCCGTCGCCACAATCCCGTCTATATTGGCCCGGATCGTCGTACGCTCCATCTGCTCCTGCGCCCGGCTCAACTCGCCCCGCAGGTACTGCGTCTCCAGTTGCCGCTGGCCCGCCAGCGTCGCGTCGTTGTTCACCAGCGCCTGCGACATCTGCGCCATCGCCGTGTTGTAGCGCGCCTCCGCGCTGGCCACCGCAGCGCGCTGACCCCAGTCCGCCATCTGCACCAGCGGCGTACCGGGCGCTACCCTCTCGCCCTCGTGCACCAGCACCGTCTGAACCACGCCGTCTTCTTCCGCGCGAACCGATTCCGTCTGTCCCGCCGCCACCGCCGCGCTGCCTGAAATGCGCATCGGCACCGGAACCGTAATCAGCGCCAGCACCACCGCCGTTGCCGCCGTAATCAACAGGGCCCGCCGCTGTTTGTCGATCGCCATGAAGCGCCGCTTCTTTTCCATCAACGGCTCAAGAATCCCTATAAAAGGGACTTCCTTGTAGAGCGAGGCGTTCCTCAGAGCCAGCGGCGCCTGGCTCGCCAGCAGCTTGATCACCTCACTGTGCCGCGATCACTCAGAAC
>DCFV01000072.1 GCA_002314435.1 Acidobacteriaceae bacterium UBA1795
CCCCACACCAGTGCCATCTTCCAGAGATACGGCGCCATGCTCGTTGGCTTCTTCATCCTCGCCAGCCACGGAAAAATGAAGTAGTAGAACGCCTCGGCCGACATGGTCCAGGCCGGCGTGTTCATAAAGGTGGCGATCGCCGGAATCCAGCCCTGCAGCAACAGCGGCGTGAGCACAACACCCGCCCAGTACATGCCGTGGGTATGGCTGCCCCACTCGTTGGGCAGCTGGTTGATGCTGAGCAGTACGCTCAGCAGGTAGATCGGGTAAATGCGCGTGAACCGCGCCTTCCAGAAGCGCACTTTGTCCAGTTCGCCATTACGCGCACGCTCGTTGTAGTTGTAGCCCAGCACAAAGCCAGAGAGCAGGATAAAGTAGCTCACTGAAATGAAGCCGGAGTTGACCACCGGCGCCATGAACCCGAACCATTCTGGATTGGAGAAGTGAAAGAGAACAATATTGACGGCCGCAAAGCAGCGGAGTCCGGTGAGGGCTTTAAGCGGGGCTGGCTTGCGCTTTTCCACGTACAGTTAGACGACTCCGGACCTCTGGCCTGTACAGCCCGCGGGCGCAATCGTCTCGTATGCGCCACTTCGTTCTGATGCGCCGACCGCGCCTCAGGCTGTGACCAGCGATCCGACTTTCTCGCCGAGCACCACCCGGCGGATGTTTCCCCGCTGATTCATGTTGAAGATCACCATGGGGAGATTGTTGTCCTTGCACAGGCTCACTGCAGTCAGGTCCATCACCTTCAGGCCCTGCTTCAGGATCTCCATGTAAGTGATCTCGTCGTACTTCACCGCGTCCTTCACCAGCACCGGGTCGGCGTTAAAGACGCCTTCGACCTTGGTGCCCTTCAGCAGCACATCAGCTTTGATCTCCATGGCGCGAAGGCTGGCAGCCGTGTCGGTGGAGAAGAACGGATTGCCGATGCCGGCAGCGAAGATCACCACGCGACCCTTTTCCAGATGTCGCACGGCACGGCGGCGAATGTAGGGCTCTGCAATCTGGTTCATGAAGACTGCCGTCATCACGCGGCACTGCACCCCGCGCGCTTCCAGCGCATCCTGCAGCGCAATAGCGTTGATGACAGTGGAGAGCATGCCCATGTTGTCGGCAGCCACACGATCCATCTCTTTAGCCTGCTGCGCTACGCCACGAAAGAAGTTGCCGCCACCCACCACAATGCCGATCTCGACGCCCAATTCGTGGACGTCAGCCAGTTCCGCAGTGATTTCGGCTACTTTTTCTGCGTCGAGACCAAACCCCCTGGTGCCGGCCAGGGCCTCGCCTGAAAGCTTGAGGACAATCCGCTTATACATGCCTTTTTGAGTATCGCACACGGGTAGCAGGCTCGGCCCAGCCTCCGAACTCAGCACACGGCAGCACCAAAATCTCAGCGAATCACTCCGACGGGTGCAAGGCGGTCTCGCCGACTGCGGGGGGCACGGCGGCCGCGGTAAACACCCGCTCATTGAGCGGGTGACGCAGTGCGTGCCACACCGTCTGCAGCAACTCGCCATCCGGGGTATCGCCGCTCAGCTCCCAGATCATCACGCCGGCCAGGCGGCGCCGCGCCGCATAGCTCGCCTTGTAGCGCACAGAAACCTGGTCCTCGTAGGTCCAGAAAATGTCTCCGTCAAAGAGCCAGGGCGCCTGTGAGTGCGGGTCTCGAAACTCCAGAAACGGCTCCCCAAGCTCGCGGATCATGTGGTAGGGAGCGTCCTCATGCACGCCATTGCCTTCCTGGAACAGCCCGTTGTTCGCCTCCTCCACTGTTGTCCAGCTATAGCCGTAGAACGGCAAACCCATCAGAATCTTGCGCGTCGGTACCCCGGCGGCCTTGTACTTCGCGAGGCTGTGCTCAATGCTGCCGTAGTCGCCGGGTGCAGCCGGGTTGGAGAAAAGAGGAGCCAGCAAGCCGGTACGCTGGTTCCACGGGCCAACGTAGTCGTAGTTCATCACCCCCACCTGATCCACCAGGCGCGCCACCGCGGCCATGTCTGTCCCCGGTAGCATATCCGGCTCTGAGCCTACAGCCACCGCGAGCCGCAGCCCTGGGCGCACCGCATTCATCTGGCGGCGAAATTCCTTGAGCAGCGCCAGAAAGTTCCCGGCGTCGGCCGCTTCGGGCGATTCCCAGTCCACGTCGAAGCCGTCGAAGATGCCGGGCCTCGCAATGCCGGGGGCAAACCGTCCGCGCACAAACATATCCACACACGAAGCGACAAACGCAGTGCGCTGCCCTGACTGCGCGTCGGCAGCAAAGTCGACGGCCTTGCCCTCCAATGAAATCAGAATCTTCAGCCGCGGATAGCGCCGCTTCAGTTCCTCCAACTGGCGTAGGTTACCGCGAAACGCAGATCTCGGATCGTCGGCGCGGCCGTCCACACTCTCCGCTGCAGTAAAGATGAAGTCGAGGTCAGCCGAGCGGTCGGCCAGCGAGCAGCGGCCGTCCCGCACGGCCCCCTGCGCATAGTTGATCTGGTCAAGTTTGCGCACACTGCCGCTCGTGATCAGCGTCTTCACCGTATAGGGATGCTCGCTGCGCACGCCCCACTGGGGAAAGTACCCCACCACCAGCGGTCTTCTACCCAGGCCCAGCATCCGCAACGGCTTACGATCCTGCGCCTGCGCCGAAACGGCACAAAGCATCGTCATAACAATTGCAGGAAAAAGACCCCGGCGCGCTGAGAGGGATGGGAAGGAGCAGCGGCTCATACCTATCAGATGTTCCAGAAAGCAAAATGAGCGTAACGCCTGGCACAATCTTCGCGCTGGGTCAAAATGCGGAACGCATGCGCCCACCACATCGCCGATGTAATCTCCGTAGATATATATGCGTCTCATTTGATAGGGGCGGCCTTCGCTGAGCACGCCCCGGACTTCCATTGAAGAAATCTGGTTTCAGGCCGGCTTTTCCCCTTCTGCTGCAAATCTTTACAGGCTTGGTACTCGCGGGTTCAGGCCTGCTCCACTCGCAGGATGCGCTGACAACTGCCACGCAGAGTAGCCCCCAAAGCAGCGCAACAGCAACTAGCACTTTTCCTGCAGCCGACACATCCGTACCCAGTGCGCCAGCAACCACAGATGCCTATAGCGCGTGGAACCAGCAAATGAGCGATGTGACTCAGATGGGCCGCAGCATCGGCCTGGGCCCTCCAGGCGGACACGACCCCGGAGGTCACGGCGCCAGCGGAAGCCTGAGTGAGCCCTCCGCTTCCGCTTCGTCGTATCTCTCCTTTTAAGCGGTTCACGGCCAACGCAAAAGGCCCGGAGCTTCCGCTCCGGGCCTTCGGTCTATCTTACTCACCGCGCTTACTCGGCCGACGAGGTCTCCACAGCCTTGGTCTGGGCCACGGTCCAGTCAGGCGCACCCACCTTGAACCGCGCGAAGCGGCGGATGGTGATGTTCTCGCCCAGCTTGCCCACCTTCTGCGCGATCAGTTCCTTGATGCTCACGGCCTGATCCTTGATGAATGGCTGATCCAGCAGGCAGACCTCCTCGTAGAACTTGGCCATCTTGCCTTCGAGAATCTTCTCGATCACCTGCGCCGGCTTGCCAGTGGCGGCAGCCTGCGCGCGATAGATCTCCTTCTCGCGTTCCAGGTCCTCGGGGGTCACGTCCTCTGACTTCACGTAGCGCGGATCGCTCGCTGCGATGTGCATCGCGATGTCCTTAAGCAACTCCTGGAAGTCCTCAGTGCGGGCCACAAAGTCGCTCTCGCAATTCACTTCCAACAGAACGCCGATCTTGCCGCCGGCGTGGATGTACGTGCCCACGGCACCTTCGTTTGTCGAGCGGGCGGCCTTCTTCTGTGCCGAGGCCATGCCGCGCTTGCGCAGCACCACGAACGCTGCTTCGATGTCGCCCTTGCTCTCCTGCAGTGCCTTCAGGCAGTCGCCCATCGGCGCGCCCGACTTCTCGCGCAGGTCCTTCACCAGCTTTGCATCAATCTTTTCGCTCACAGTCGTCATCTCGATTCTTTGATCTCCCGCGGCCTTGAGCGGCCGCACACAGCTAACACAAGAAAAGCGTGGCTCCGGTTTCTGGCGGCCACGCTTGTCTCAGTATGCGTGCACCTGCACGCAAGAATGATTAAAAGCCTTCCGCGACTTCAGCCTCTTCGATCGCGGCCACCGCGGCCGGTGCCTTGCGGATGCCGCCACCCAGGGCAGCTTCCAGGTCCACAACCTCAGCAGCGGGCGCCTCGACTGCGGCAGTCTCTTCGGCCACCGGTTCGGGCGCGATTTCGGCAAACGCCTTGTCGCCCACCAGGTTCACACCCTCAGCCGCCGAGTCGGCGATCTTCGAGGTGAACAGGCGAATCGCACGCAGTGCATCGTCGTTGCCCGGGATCACGTAGTCGACCACGGTCGGGTCGCAGTTCGTGTCCACAACAGCCACCACCGGGATGCCCAGCTTGCGGGCTTCCTTCACAGCGATCGCTTCGTTGTTCGAGTCAACGATGAACAGCGCGTCCGGCAGACGCTTCATGTTCTTGATGCCGGCCAGGTTCGCCTGCAGGTGCTTGCGCTCCCGCTCCAGGCGAATGACTTCCTTCTTGGTCAGCAGCTCGTACCGGCCATCCACGGCCATCTCGTCCAGCTCTTGAAGGCGCTTCACCGACTTCTGCACGGTCACCCAGTTGGTCAGCAGTCCGCCCAGCCAGCGCTGGTTGATGTACGGCATGCCCGCACGGTTGGCCTCTTCGGCCACGGCGTCCTGCGCCTGGCGCTTGGTGCCGACGAAGAGAATCGTCTTGCCGCTCGCGCACAGATCGGTGACAAACTTCGACGCATCCTTGAACAGCTTCAGCGTCTTCTGCAGGTCAATGATGTAGATCCCGTTGCGCTCGCCAAAGATGTATTCCTTCATCTTCGGGTTCCAGCGCTTGGTCTGATGCCCGAAGTGAACACCCGCTTCGAGCAGCTCCTTCATAGTGATCGTGGCCAATGGGCCTCCTTCGTGGATTGCATCCGGGCCCCACTTCTGTTCGCCCGAATTGAACCCGCAATTGCGGGAAATTAACTACCTGAGTTCTAAGTTCTCAGTTCAAAGTCCGCAGTTCACAGCCGATACGCAAACGACTGTGAACTGCAAACCAAGAACTGCGAACTGCAAACTAGCGCTTCGAGAACTGGAACCGCTTGCGGGCGCCCTTCTGACCGTACTTCTTGCGCTCTTTCTTACGAGCGTCGCGGGTCAGCAGGCCTTCGGCCTTCAGCGTCTTGCGCAGTTCCGGGTTGAACTCGATCAATGCACGGGCAATGCCCATCTTCACGGCATCGGCCTGCGCGGCCACGCCGCCCGAGGAGACCGTAGTCACCACGTCAAAGCTCGAAACCATGTCAGCCACCACCAGGGTGCGCTTCGCGGCTACGCGCTGCTGCTCGGTGACGAAGTACTCATCGAAGCCCTTGCCGTTCACCTTCCACTCGCCCGTTCCGGGGCGCAGAAAGACGCGGGCAATCGCCGACTTGCGGCGGCCCGTCCCGTAGTATTGAACCAGATCAGCCATTCTCTCTTAACTCTCTCCGCCCGCCCCGTTCCGGGGCGCGGCCAAATCCGTTACGCGATTTCCAGCGCCACCGGCTGCTGCGCCTGGTGCGGGTGCTTGTCGCCGCGATAAACCTTCAGCTTGGTCGCCATCTGCCGGCCCATCTTGCTCTTCGGCAGCATGCCCTTGATCGCCTCTTCCAGCACCTTCTCGGGCTTGCGGTTGATCAGCCGTGTGAACGACTCTTCGCGCAGGCCGCCCGGGAAGCCGGTGTAGCGGCGATACAGCTTGCTCTGCGACTTCAGACCGGTCAGGCGGACCTTCTCCGCATTGATCACGATCACGTGGTCGCCCGTATCGATGTACGGCACATACTGGGGGTTCAGCTTGCCGCTCAGCACGCTGGCAGCCTTCGTGGCCAGACGGCCCAGCGTCTGCCCGTCGGCATCCACCACATACCATTTGCGGTCAATGTTCTTGCCGCTCGGAACAAAGGTCGACATCTCTCTCCTGCCTCTTCTGCCCGGCTGCCCCATTCGGTTCGAGCCGTCTCAACAAAAATCTCGCGCGCAGAGCGCATGCGCCCATGCAAAACGCACGGGCCTGATATTCCACCCACTTCCAAACAAACCTGTTCGGGTGAGGATTGCGGGGTTCTATCCCGGGTCTCTGGACCTGCCTGCTTCCTCGTCCAGTCCCCGCGGCCTACTCCGGAAATGCCTCTACAAGAAGCTGTTACCGGCCGTGACAGAGTGCGCACACCCTGACGCGAGGCACAACACCGCGCAAGGACTCTAGAATACTGGATTTTCTTTGGAGAGTCAACGAAATGCAGGGTTAGCGCGCCGTCGCCCGCCCCGTTACCCCCGTTTCTCGCCGCTCCCGCCGCGTTGGATATACAGTGGAGGCAATGTCCGCCTCCCAAAACCAACCGGATCAGCCCTTTCCGGCACAGTTAACGCCAACCGCGACCCCAGCCCTGGTCCGCCGCATGGCCGCCGCCTGCATCGTCCTCATCGGATTCGTGGTCGTAGGTGCCATGTACTGGCTCGCCCTCCAGGGCAAGAATCCCACCGAGTCGGACTTCATAGGCTACTGGGCCGCAGGGCGACAACTTGCTGCCCACGCCAACCCCTACGATATACCGGCAGCGCTCCGCCTCGAGCAGGCCGAGGGCTACCACGGCACCGAGCCTCGTGTCACCCCTAGCCCTCCCGTGGCTCTCTTTCTCCTCTGGCCATTCGGCTTCCTCAGCGCCAAAACCAGCATGTTCTGCTGGACCATGGCCATGCTGGCCTCGCTTGCCTTTTCCCTGCGCCTGCTGGGCCTGCTGATCGGCCAACCGCGCTCCATGCTGCTATTGCTGGGCTTCCTGTTTGCTCCTGCGCTCGCGTGCCTTGAGGCGGGCCAACTCGGCCTGCTCTTCCTGCTTGGCATCACGCTGTTTCTGTTCTCGATAAGGACGCGGCCGGCGCTGGCCGGCGCGGCCCTGCTGCCGCTACTGCTCAAGCCGCATCTTTTCCTACCCTTCGCGCTGGCGCTGCTTCTGTGGATCCTGATGCGCCGCGCCTGGGCCGTCCTCGCTGGTGCATCAGCGGCGGCCCTCGCCGGTGCGGCTCTCACCCTGCTGCTCGACCCGCAGGTCTGGACCCATTATCTGCACCTTCTACACGCCGCCTCGCTTCAGAACCGCTACACGCCCACGCTCAGCGTCGCACTGCGCCTGCTGGTGGCTTGGAATGCCGAGTGGCCGCGTTTTGTGCTACCGGCAGCCGGCTGTCTCTGGGCGGTGTGGTACGTCCGCTCGCGGCGCGCACGCTGGGACTGGCAGCTGGAAGGTTTGGTGGTCCTGCTGGTCTCGGTCTGGTGCTCGCCGTACACCTGGTTTACTGATGAGTCGGTCCTGCTGCCAGCGCTTCTGGTCGCATTGCTGGCCCCGCAACGCGCAGGCCGATCCGCCTGGCCGACCCTGGCGATAGCTTCCATTCCGCTTCTCGAACTCTCCACCTCGATCGACATCAAGTCCTGGGCCTATGTCTGGACCCCTTCGGCGTGGCTGCTTTGTTTTCTCTACGCAACCCGCAAAAGCAACGCGGCGTCGGAAAACCCGGTCGCCGCGTCCATGCCGTCTTAGTCGAACGTCTCGCTTAAGCGGCCACTTCGTCGGCCGAGCGCACCCGGAACCGCTTCATGCGGATCGAAAGCGTGCGCTCGATTTTCTTGAGCTCGCCGCGTTCAGCCGAATCCGCAAACGTCGACGCCACGCCCTTGGCCGATGCGCGACCCGTGCGGCCCACGCGATGCACAAAGTCCTCCGCCAGCTTGGGCAGGTCATAGTTCACCACGTGCGCCACGTGCGCTACATCGATGCCGCGCGCCGCCACGTCGGTCGCCACCAGCACACGGTGACGTCCTTCGGAGAAGCTGCGCAGCGCCTGGTTGCGCTGTGACTGGGTGCGATCTCCGTGAATCTGCGTAGCCGACCACCCAGACCGGCTCAGCCGCCGGGCCACGCGGTCCGCACCGTACTTGGTGCGCACAAACACCAGGAAGCTGCCTTCCTCGGCTTCTAACAGGTGCTCCAGAAGCTCCTGCTTCTTCTCCCGCTCCACCTCAAAGGCGCGCAGTTCCACGTTCTCCGAGGGCTTGAGCACTGAGCCGATCTCCACGCGAACCGGGTCCTTCAGATACTTGCGCGCTACTTCACGAATTGCTCCCTCGAGCGTGGCGGAGTAGCACAGTGTCTGCCGTTCAACGGGCAGCGCCGCTGCGATCCGAGCGATCGCAGGCTGAAAGCCCATATCGAGCATGCGGTCCACTTCGTCCAGAACCAGAATTTCCACCTGCTCCAGCCGCACCAGCTTGCGCTTCAGAAAATCCTCAAGACGTCCGGGCGTGGCCACAATCAGCCGCGGGTGGCGGCGCAGCGCATCAATCTGCGCGCCCTCTGACAGCCCGCCGACCACCAGCACCGAGTTGTGCGACGACTGCGTGCGGATGGTGCGGAAAGCCAACTCCACCTGCATGGCAAGCTCACGCGTCGGCAGCAGAATCAGCGCCGTCGCGCCCTTGCACGGCTCGCTCTTCTCCAGCCGCTCGATGATGGGAATCAGAAAGCTGAGCGTCTTACCGGTACCGGTCTGCGCCGTCGCCAGCACGTCCCGGCCTTCCAGCGCCGGCGGAATGGCGCCAGCCTGAACCGGCGTGGGAGTAACAAACTTGTTGGAGTCAAGCCGCGCCAGAAGAGCGGCAGAAAGGGGAAACTGCGAAAACTGAGTCGTCAAAATAAGAGCTATTCCTATGGGTTCCGGGAGCCTCTTTCCAAGAGGCCTGCAAGCGGAACCGGACACGGAGGCGCGCAACCACACTTCAGGCGCGGGCCTGCTTTCAAAAAATTATGCGTAAGAGAGAACCGTAAGGTCCTTGGGGACTGGCTGGCAGGCAATGCTTCTTGAACAGATGCCCGCAGCCCGGAGCTGACCCACGCTACATGTTCACCGGGCGGTATCCGCCGGCCGGCACCACAAACGATGCAAACACAGTTGCAACGCTGCTCCAACTCATAAGGAGCCAATATGGTTACGCTGTAGGGGCTTGGGGAAAAAGCTGTGCCGGGCAAACTTGCCTTTGGAGGGGCAAACCGCCGCTCACGACCAAATCACTGAGCGCAAAACCAGTTTACCACATGGTCAACTTTATCTGGATGTTTCAGTCGCGGCCTTCCAGCCGTGCCACCACCTGCTCCACCAGCCGGTCCAGTTCGCCGGCATCCACCGGCGTCTCCGCCGAGGACTTCTGCAGCCGCGCCATGCGCGCATCGGGCAGGCCCATGCGGCGCTTGATGGCAAGGATCTCCTCGATTTTATGTTCGGGAATCCGGAGCAGCGGACAGCCGGTCTGCTGCGCCAGCAGCACCGTCTTGCAGTAGGTGTCCATGATCTCCACCAGCCACTCGGCGTGCGTCACCGTATCTGACCAGCAGACAATGCCGTGGTTGGTCAACAGGATCGTGTTGTGATCCTCAACAAACGGCAGCACCGACTCTGCAAACACCTGGGTGCCAGGCGTCTCGTAGGGCGCCACGGCCACCGGGCCAATGAACAGTTCAAACTCGGTAACGTAGCCCGTAGGCGGCGCCGAACCCGTTACCGCATAGGCGGTCGCGTAGGACGGATGGCAGTGCACCACGGCGCGGGCGCGAGGGTTGGCCTTGTAGATCTCCAGGTGCAGCAGCAGCTCGCTGGTACGCGGCCGGTTACCGGCCACAATTTCACCCTGCAGGTTCGCCAGGCAGATGTCTGCCGGCTCCATGTCGCGCTTGCTGATCAGCGTCGGCGTGCACAGCACATACTGCGATCCCAGCCGCACGCTGATGTTGCCGCCGTTGCCGTCCACATAGCTGCGCTCCCACAGCTTGCGGCCCACGTCGAGAATCTCGGCACGCAGCGCTGTGGCCTCCGGCGAGCTGGCCAGCTCTGTCGGCGAAGGCTCCGGCACGGTCTGCATCTCTTCCCCTGCCTGATCGGCAATCGGCATTGTTGGTTGCGCCATGGCGCGACTCCTTCAGGAGAATCTGGGTCCTGGCCAGCTGCGCCGGCTACTGCTGTTTCAAGCATCCCACAAGAAAGCTATAGGACAAAATCGCTTCGTATGCAGGTGACTGGGGTCACGGCTGAAAAAGTGCTGTTTCCGCTCCATACCGCAATGGAAAACTACTCTGCCCGTACCAGTTTGCGCTGCAGCTCCTCCAGCGTCTGCCCCTTCGTCTCCGGAAAGAAGAACAGCACAGTCAAGAACTGCACCACTGTCATACAAGCAAAAAACACAAACGGCGAAGCAGTACTCACCGAGTGCACCACAATCGGAAAGCTCCCGGCGATTGCCGCGTTCATGAACCAGTGGCTCGCGCTGCCCGCGCCCTGGCCCTTCGAACGCACTGAAGTGGGAAAGACCTCGCCGATATAAACCCAGATCACCGCTCCCTGCGACAGCGCAAAGAACGCAATATAAGTAATCAGCAACCACACCAGCATTCCATGGTGCGCGTTCGTATGAAAGATCCACGCCACCCCGGCCAGGCAGCTGGCGGTGCCCGCCGCGCCAATCAGCAGCAACGTCTTCCGTCCCAGTTTGTCGATCACGCTCATGCCCACCATCGTGAAAATCAGGTTGGTAAAGCCGATCGCAATCGCCTGCTGGTCGCCCGAAAGCTGGCTGAAACCCGCTGAAGCAAAGATGTCGTTGATGTAGTAGAGAATCGCATTGATCCCCGCCAACTGGTTGAAGGCGCCAATCGAGATGGCCAGAAACAGTGGATAACGGTACTTCCACTGAAACACGCGCTCATGCGCAGTCGCGTGCTCCTGCTGCAGCGCGGAACGAATGTCGGCCAGTTCTGCTTCCGGGTCCGGATCGCCCATCATCTTGAGCACTTCCAGCGCCTCATCGATGCGGTTCTTCGAGGCCGACCAGCGCGGGCTGCGCGGAATGCCGAACAGCATGATCAGGAAGCCCACCGCCGGAATGCCCGCCACGCCCACCTGCCACCGCCACTCTGTAGCGCCCAGGTGCATGGTGCGAATCACGTAGTTCGACATGTATGCGGTCATGATGCCAAAGACCACGTTGAACTGAAACAGCGCGACAAAGCGGCCGCGCCACTTGGCCGGCGCCAACTCCGCAATGTACACCGGCCCCAGTACCGACGACGCGCCGATGCCGAGCCCACCGATAAACCTGAAAACCAGAAACGCATCCCAATTCCACGCAAAGGCGCAACCAGCCGCGGAAACGACATAGAGCACAGCCGTCAGACGAAGCGTCTCGCGGCTCCCCAGCCGTTGCCCAATCTGCCCCGCGCCCAGAGCGCCAATCACGGTTCCCACCAATCCGATGGCAACCGTGAACCCCTTGTTCTGCGGGCTTAGATTGTAAAGATTAACCAGTGCGTCAATCGCGCCGGCGATCACAACCGTGTCGAAGCCAAACAACAGCCCACCGAGGGCGCCGGTCAGGGTCGCCTTCATCAGATTTGCATTTGGACGCATCGTAGGAAGTTCCTGAAATTCGCAACTATCCTACAGAGCGGAGCCGTCCACGGTAAACCCGCGGCTGATCAATACCGTCTGCTACGCCGGCAGCACCAGGAGCACGCGGCACTGCTCCTTGCTCCCGGCGCTCCAGGCCATCGGCGCCTGGCTGTCAATGTAGGCGCAATCGCCCGTTTCCAGCACCTCCACCATGCCGCTGGAGTCCATCCGCAGCTTCCCCGCCACCACGTACACAAAGCCGCAGAGCGCTCCGCTCGGTACCGGCATGCAGGACGTCCCGTCAGGCGCGAGATCAATGCTTTCGGCGTGCAGTCCAACGTGCTCCACCATGGCGTGCAGCGGAGTGCGCCGCACCGAGTCGCTACTGCGGCCCTTGCCTTCGAGCTGCGCCCGCCGAGTGATAGAAAGACTGTGCCGCTGAGGCTCACTGAAGAAGTAGCTCAAGCCCACGCCATAGACGCGGCAGATCGTGGTCAGCGTTGGCAACGTCGGAATCATGCGGTCGGTTTCCAGCTTCGACAACAGCGCCGTCGAGAGGCCCGTTTCCGTAGCCAGCCGCGAGAGCGTCAGCCGCTTGCGTGTGCGCAGCGCGCGAAGCTTCATGCCGATGCAATAAGGCTCAAGCGACCAGCGGGCGTAGGAATTCTGGTTGATCATGGCTCTGAGTTTCGCCGCCCGCATTGGGGAAATTCTTGAAGAATCCCTGAAGTTTCCTGTCAAGGCTGATGCACCGATGCACGCTTGTTGCCGCATTCACGCTGATCCGGCGCATAATGGCAGCCTGCGCCGGGCCGCGTGCGCCGGAGCCATCTCTATGCAAAGGAGCTGCCGCCGTGATCACCTCCCTTGTCGTAGCCGCACTGTCTCGCCCGCTGTTTCGTTCCCCCGCAAACCGCCATGCCGGATTTGTTCTCGCCGCGGCGCTCTGCGCCTGCCTCGGCGCGGCCCAGGACAAGCCCACCGCCCCCGCGCCCGATGTACTCGTGCTCGCCAACGGCGACACGCTCCACGGCAAGTTCGTCAGCGCCATCCAGGGCAAGGTCACCTTCCACTCGGATGTCATCGGCGACATCTCGCTCGGCTGGGACAAGATCCGCGAGTTGCACACCGTTGGGCACTTCGCGGTGCTCGACAAGAACACTCGCCTCCACGGCCGCCGCAGCGAAGGCGCAATCCCCAGCGGCGCCATCGCAGTCGAAAACCAGGAGGTGCGCATCCAGGTGGAAGGCGTCCCTGCCCCACCCCCTATCCCCATCCACGACACAGTCTTCATCCTCGACGTACCCACCCTCGATCGCGAGATCAAGCACCATCCAAGCCCGCTGTCCGGCTGGAATGGCGCAGCGGCCGCAGGAGCCACACTGGTTTCGGCCACGCAGAACCAGTACTCCTTCTCCGGCGGCATTGACCTGGTGCGCGCCGTGCCCACGGTCGCCTGGCTCAACCCCCGCAACCGAACCTCGCTCGGCTTCACCGGCTCGTTCGCCAAAATCACCGAGCCCTCCTACACCGACTCCACCGGCGCCTTTGTCCCTGAAGTCACCACCAAGTCCGCCATCTACCACGCCGGAGCCGAGCGCGACACGTACTTCTCACTCCGTGGCTATGCCCTGGCGCAGGTTGCCTTTGACCACAACTACAGTCAGGATCTGGACCTGCAGCAGATTTACGGGGGCGGTCTTGGCTGGACAGTCCTCAAGACGCCCCGCCAGGTGGCCGACCTGAAAGCCACCGCCCAGTATGTAAAGCAATCGTTTCTGAGCAGCTCAACCGGCAATGAGAACCTGGTCGGCTCCACCTTCTCCGCCAGCTATACGCTGCACACTCACGTGTTCACCTTCAACCAGAACCTGTCATATCTTCCGGCCTACAACAATCCGCACGCCTATTCGGTCGCAGAGACAAATTCACTTGCATTTCCCGCCTACAAGAACCTGAGCTTTACCCTCGGTACGCTGGACTCCTACCTCAACAATCCGCCCGAGTCCTTGCCGCCCACGCGGCGCAATTCCTTCCAATTCACCATGGGGCTCAGCTACGCAATCCGGACGAAGGATTAGAGCCTGTTCACTCTGCTCGAGCAGGCCTACCGTTACCCTTCCGGCACCTCCCGAGGCTGCAATCACGCGCTTTTCGCGATGAATTGCATTCGAAACCCCGACCTATGTCTCATTGCAGGACGAAGTTGCGTGACCTTGTAACCGCTCCGTAACCATCGTTTGGCATTACTCCCCAATCAATGGTCATCCCTCCATGTTTCTCCACAAACTCGGGAGCATAATGGGACAAACTCGTGCGTCTTGAGCTTATGTTGTGCCAACGGTCCAGGGAAGAAATACTCTGCGAACCGCGTGATTTGCCATGCTGTCTGCACGGCATCAGCGCCTCCTCGCAAGGCATGCGGAGAAAGATGCTTTCCTCGAACCTGGCGGCTCTGAACCGCGAGCTGGGCCCGCGCAGCGACACACAAACGTAGTGTACTGACAAAAGAAAACGACTTGGTTTGCATGAAAACTGCATCGCTTTTTCTACCCGATCTGCACGAACCTGAATTTGTTTTTTCCAGTTTCCGATTGAGGTCCGATGGGACTCTCCTCAAGGGTGGCGAACCGATTCACCTGCCTCCCAAGGAACTGGCAACCCTGCGACTGCTGCTCACGCATGCGGGGCAGATTGTTTCGCCAATGCAGCTCAAGACATCTCTGTGGGGCGACGTGCATGTCACCGCAGACAGCGTGCCCCGGTGCGTCTCCTCGCTCCGCGCAGCGTTGATGCCCGATGACTGCATTCAGACGATCTACAAGAAGGGCTACCGCCTGACTGCAGCCGTGCACCTGGAGCACGGTAGCGCTCCGGAAACGGCCCCGCGGCTGGCTGTGATGCCGTTTGCCGGCGGCCCCTTGGTGCCCGAACACCTGGGCCCGGCGGTTGCCGAGGAGACGCTCGTGCGCTTGTGCCGCGACTTCGGCGCGCGCAGTGCTCCCTTCACGCTTCTGGCTCGCGACTCGGTTGCGACCTTGGCACAGCAGGGGCGCAGCGCCGCACAAGTGGGCCACGCACTGCAAGCCGACTTGGTGTTGACCGGCACTCTGCGAGCGCAAATGTCCAATTACCGCCTCCGTGCAGAGCTCATCCGCGTTTCCGACGACGCTCAGCTTTGGGTGGAGGATTTCCTTGTTCCACAGGCGCAAACGGCCGGCCTCGAGTGCGCCCTTGCTGAACGCCTGGCCTTCCGCCTCGGCATGGTCGCGCCCGGCAACGGGCTGAGCGTCGCCTCTACCGACGCCACCGGAGATCCGGAGAGCGAAGAAGCCTACGCACGATTCCAGCGCGGACATCAGGACTTGCATAACCCGGGCCGCCTTCGCATGCAGGATGGTCTGCAGAACCTGCTCCGCGCCACCGAACTCGACCCCACGCTCACGCAGGCACAGGTCGACCTGATCCACCTGTGTCTGAAGCAGTCTCTATTCGGCTACCTCTCGCCCGCCGTGGCCGCCGAGCAGGCCCGGCGCGCCGCGAAAACAATTCCGGAAGACCATCCCGCCGCAGTCGCCGTGTTGCCCGCGCTCGGCTGGATTCGCTTCCACGTCGACCGCAACATGAGCTCTGCACTCAACGCTTTTGAGCAGTGCGCGCACCTGCCCCACGATCCCTGTACCACACGCTGGCGTGTTGCCTTTGCCCTGAGCCGTGCGCACTGGGAGGAGGCGGAGCGACTGCTCGAGTCGGCCCTGCGCGTGGACCCGTTTTCACCCTGGCTCCATGCCCAGCTGGCCTGGTGCTGGCACCTGGCCCGCAAGCCGGAGAAGAGCCTGGAGCAGGCCCTGCGTTCCGTGGAACTGTTTGCGGACGACGAGGGCACCGGTCTTTACGGCGTCATCGTGCTGGCCTATAACGGCCAGGCCGAACGCGCCTTGAAACTGGCCGAGCGGCTGTCTCAGAGCACGCCGAACTGCGACATCGTATCCGCAGCGCAAGCCTATGCTCTGGCCTGCGCAGGCCAGCTCTCTGAAGCCGCAGCCATCGTGGAGACGCTGCAATGGCTCAGCCGTGAGCGCTATGTGTCCAATTCATTCACCCCCGCCGTCTGCCAGCTGCTGGGAGATACCGAAGGGGCCATCAACGAGTTGCGCGCCGCCAAGGAAGCGCGCTGTCCGTGGTTCTTCCAGATGTTGGCCGACCCGCGGCTGGACCCGCTGCACAACCACCCGGAGTTCATGCGCATGCGGGCAAGCCTCGACGAAATGGAGGCAATTGCGGCCCGCGAGCGTATCCTGCGCGAAGAGCTGATGTTCGGTCGATTGATGCAAGTAAACCGATAAAGCTAGCCAAAACCGGCCTCTGCCCTGTAGAGTTTCTGCGGGCCGGTCTTCGCCGCCATACCGACACCCTGTCGTGTGCGCCAGAATCGAAGCCTTTGCCCGGAGGATCCGGAGATGATGCTTCGCCACTCTCTAGTTTTTGTGCTCGCCATGGTTGCCGCCGGGCTTCTCGCCCCTGCCCAGCAACCTGCTTATCTTGACCCCAAGTTGCCCGCTGTCGAGCGCGCTCACGACCTTGTCGGACGCATGACGCTCGAGGAGAAGGCCGCCCAGCTTGAGGACTACGCCACCGCCATTCCGCGCCTCGGCATTCCCGACTACCAGACATGGAACGAAGCCCTGCACGGTGTGGCACGCGCAGGCTACGCCACCGTCTTTCCCCAGGCCATCGGCATGGGGGCCACTTGGGACCCCGCGCTCGTCCGCTCCATGGGCACCGTCATCTCCGTTGAAGCGCGCGCCAAGTACAACCAGGCCCAGCGCGAGGGCAACCACCGCATCTTCTACGGACTCACCTTCTGGTCGCCCAACATCAACATCTTTCGCGATCCCCGCTGGGGCCGCGGCCAGGAGACCTATGGTGAAGATCCCTTCCTGACCGGCCGCATGGGCATCGCCTTCATTGAGGGCGTGCAGGGCAACGACCTCAACCACCTGCGCGCCGTCGCCACCAGCAAGCACTTCGCCGTGCACTCCGGCCCGGAATCGCTGCGCCACGGCTTCAACGTCGACCCCAGCCCGCGTGATTTGGAAGAAACCTACCTGCCCGCCTTCCGCGCCACCGTCACTGAGGGCCACGTGCAGTCCGTCATGTGCGCCTACAACTCCATCGACGAGTTCCCCGCCTGCACCAACAAGATGCTTCTCAAGGAGCACCTACGCGACGCCTGGGGCTTCAAGGGCTTCGTCGTCTCCGACTGCGGCGCCATCGTCGACGTCTTCCAGGGCCACAAAAAGACCACCGACATTCAGCACGCCGCCGCTCTTTCGCTCGATGCCGGCACTGACCTCTCCTGCAGCATCTGGACTCCCGGCTTCAACACCCTCGCCGACGCCGTCCATCAGGGCCTCGCTACTGAGGCACAGGTCACGCAGGCCGCCGAGCGCCTCTACACCGCGCGCTTCCAACTCGGCCTCTTCGATCCCCAAGGCTCCAACCAGCTCGACAGCGTTGGATTTTCTGAAGCCGGCTCGCCCGTCAACCGCCTCCAGGCGCTCAAGGCCGCCGAGGAAAGCATCGTCCTCCTCAAGAACAGCGGCATCCTGCCGCTCAAGGGCTCCACTGCCCACATCGCCGTCATTGGCCCCACAGCAGACCTTCTGCCCTCTATCCTCGGCAACTACGTCGGCACGCCCGTTAAGCCCGTCACTCCGCTTGACGGCATGCTCGAGCAGTTCAAGAGCACACCCATCCTTTATGCCCAGGGTTCCACTCTGGCCAACGGTGTGGGCGTACCTGTGCCGCGCACCGCCTTCGGCCTCGGCAAGGGCCTGAAGACCGAGTTCTTCGCCACACCCGACTGGACAGGCCGCCCCGTCGCCGTCACCACAGAGCCCGCCGTGCAGAGCGACTGGGAAAACGCCCAGCCCGTGCCCCAGGTTGAGACGACTAACTACTCCGTGCGCTGGAGCGGCACGCTGACCCCGCCTGCCGCCGGCCACTACGTCTTCTCGCTCGAGTCCGGTGACAGCTTCCCGTATTCGCCCAAGGAGTCATACCGCCTGCTCATCGACGGCAAGGTCATCTCTGAAGGCAGCCTGCGCCAGGGCCAGGACCTGTCGGCGATGGGCAATTTCAAGGCCGCACCCGGCGCCTCGCCCACCGCGCCGCCGGTCATGGACTTCCCCAAGCCGCCCTCCATCCCCGTCGACTTTGCAGACGCTAATCCACATCAGTTTGTGCTCGAGTACTCCCACTCCAGCGACCGCTCCGGCGGCGGCCTCACTCTCAAGTGGGAAGCCCCCGCGCAGGCGCAGATCAACGAGGCCGTGGACCAAGCCAAACAGGCAGAAGTGGTCGTCGCCTTCGTCGGCCTCTCACCCCAGCTTGAAGGTGAAGAGATGCGCATCAAGATCGACGGCTTCAGCGGCGGCGACCGCACCAGCCTCGACCTGCCCGCGCCGCAGCAGAAACTGCTTGAAGCCGTAGCCGCCACCGGCAAGCCCGTCATCGTCGTGCTGCAAAGCGGTAGCGCCGTCGCCCTCAACTGGGCCAACCAGCACGCTGCGGCAGTCCTCGAAGCCTGGTATCCCGGCGTCGAAGGCGGCACCGCCATCGCCAAAACCCTGAAAGGCCTCAACAACCCGGCCGGCCGCCTGCCCGTCACCTTCTACGCCTCGCTCGACGGCCTGCCCGCATTCACTGACTACACACTCAGGGGCCGCACCTACCGCTACTACACCGGCAAGCCGCTCTGGGGCTTCGGCTACGGCCTCAGCTACTCCACCTTCAAATACAGCCCGGTCAAGCTCTCGGCGGAAACGCTCAAGGCCGGTGATCCGATCACCGCCACTGTCACCGTCACTAACACTGGCTCAGCCGGCGGCGACGAAGTCGTCGAAGCCTACCTCCGGACGCCGCAAGCCGGCGGCCCCATTCACTCGCTCGTCGCCTTTGAGCGCGTCAAGATCGCCCCCGGCGCCAGCCGCGAGGTCACCCTCAAGATCGATCCCCGCTCACTCTCGAGCGTCGACGATCAGGGCAACCGCGCCATCCTCGCCGGCAAGTACACCCTCACCGTAGGCGGCGCGCAGCCAGAGGAGACGCAAGCCAAATCCGAAGCCGCCTTCACAGTAACCGGCACCGCGCCACTGCCCAAGTAAGCGGGCTCAGACGCAAGAGCGGTGGCTGAGATTCAACTCTCTGCCACCGCTTTATTTTTGCCCAATCTGGAAGTGCCAAGCTCCCAAAAGCCCGCAGCGCAACCGGTACAGCCGCACCACTCCAACAAAAAACGGCGGCAGAAGGATCGCCCTCTGCCGCCACCGGTGTGAACAACAACCGCAGTTGCTCTCTGCCAAACTTGTTTGCTCTATTGAGCCAGCCCCGCGCCCGGAGCAGGCCCGTCAAACCCCATATCGGGAACGTTGTCCCCATCCAGCGCGCCCTGCGGTCCCGGCGGAGGAGGCGTTGTGTTGTCCCCCTGCCCGGGTTGGCTGCCTTGTCCCGGACGACGGCTGCCCGGCGCTCCGCCGTCGTCCATTCGAGGGCGGCTTTCGCGCAATTCCTTCAACTGTTTCCACTGGTCCGGCGTCAGCTTGCTGCGCAGCGCCAGCAGAAAGCGTGCATTCGCCTTCTCCAGCTCAGCGCGCGCCTGCACCGTCTTGTCGATCTGCGCCAGAATCTTTCCCTCGTCCGGCTGTTCGGCGTCCATCAGCGAATGCATTGGAAGCTCTGCCTTCTCCAGGTTCGCGCGCAGATCGATCAGCTTTTCGCGATGCGCCTGCAGAATCTGGTCAAACACCTTGCGCTGATCATCAGTCAACTTCAGCTTCTCGATCACGCGAGGATTGTTCCACCAGCGCATTTCAAAACCGCGCCCGCCAAACGAGCGTTCCATGGGCGGACGGCGCGGTCCCATGTCCGTCGGTTGGCCCATCGGCCCAGGCCCGGGTTCCTGACCCCATGCCGCGGCGGCCATCAGCACGCCCGAAAGTATGACCAACATGCGTCCCGCTCGAATACTCTTCATACCCATCTCCTGGTTGCGTCCTGCCCTGTGGCCAGCGGCCGCGTTTATCGTTCGGTTTCGTTTTCGTCCGCCACCTGGATCAGCGGCTCCATCGCACTGGGCACAGCGCGGGACACGGCCGTGTCCACGCTGGCCAGCATGTCTTCTTCCCACTGCGCCTGCTCGCGTGCCTTCTCCGCAGCAACCTCGCGCTGACGCTCAGCCTCGCGCGCCGCGGCCGCCTGCGCCGCCAGCTGCCGCTGGTGATACTCGTACACACCTGCCGTGCCCGTGCCGACCAGCAGTACCGCTGCCAAGCCCCAGCCTGCGGCCAGCCGCCAGGTCCGCTGCGCCACTGTGCTCCGCCTCGTGCGTGGCCGGTGGAACTCCGCATCGCTCCATGCGTGCACGCTGGATTTGAACTCACCAAGCGCCTGCTTCAGCACAGGATCGAGCGCCTCCATCTGTTCGAAATCCTCAGTCACAGGCTCTTCGGCCCGCTTTGTCCGCTTCCTAAGACCCTTCATCGGCCCCCTCTCAACTCCGTACGCACCTTCCCCAACGCTCGCGACAAGTGCGCCTTCACCGTTCCCTCGCTCAGACCAGTGGCCTGCGCGATCTCGCCCAACTCCATCTCCTCCACGTAGCGCAGCACAAACACCGTGCGCTGCCGCTCGCTCAGCCCTTCCACCGCGCGCCACACCTGACCCACCCGTTCCTTGGCCAGCAGCTTCTGTTCCTGGCTCCTCTCTCCGCTGGGCAGCCAGTCGCTGGCCTCTTCCACGTCCACTGAGTTGGTGCACGTCTGCCGCCAGAACTGCAGCCGCCGGTTGCGCCAGTGATCCTTCTGCAGATTGATCGCAATCCGCATCAGCCACGTCATGGCGCTGGACTCGCCGCGAAAGCCCGCCCAGTTGCGGTGGGCCTTCAAAAAACACTCCTGGGTTAAGGTCTCCGCCAGGTCCGCGTCGCGCGTGGAGGCCAGCAGAAAACGGAAGATGTGCTGGCGATGGCTCGCCACAACACGCGAAAACTCCTGCGCGGCATTCTCATCCGCTTTCAGTGTCATCAGAGAGTCCAATGCAGTGCAGGTCGCCATCGATTGGGTAGACGCCCGCACGCTGAGCAAGTTTACAGATCTCGTACATACTTCGACGGTGAGCACGCCAGAATTGATCACACCCCGGTCCGCGAAGTGCGCCCACGCGCGAAGATTTTCCCTGCACGGTGTGGGGCGAACTGGTAAACTGGCCCGGTAAACGCTTACTGCGCTTCACAGACCTACAAGGACGTCCACCATGCTCCTCGCATCTCTCCGCTCCCAGGTCCTCCACGCCAACAAGGAAATCTCCCGCCGTGGCCTCGCTCCGCACACCTTCGGCAACGTCAGCGGCATCGACCGCTCCGCCTCTCAGCCCCTTGTCGTCATCAAGCCCAGCGGCGTGGACTACGCCACCATGACTGAAGCCGACCTGGTCGTCACCGACCTCGACGGCAAAATCGTCGAAGGCTCGCTCCGTCCCTCCAGCGACCTCGACACTCACACCCTGCTCTACCGCGAATTTCCCCAGATCGGTGGTATCGTGCACACCCACTCCGAGTTCGCCACCTCCTGGGCCCAGGCGTGCCGACCTATTCCCTGCCTCGGCACCACCCACGCCGACTACTTCCACGGCCCCGTCCCTGTCACTGACCCGCTCACGGCCGACGAGGTCGCCGTGGCCTACGTGCGCAACACTGGCGCTGTCATCGCCCGCCACTTCCGCTCCCACAACCTTGACCCCGTCTCCGTCCCCGGCGTGCTCGTCGCCGGCCACGCGCCCTTTGCCTGGGGCAAATCTGCAGCCGAAGCGGTCGAGCACGCCGACGTGCTCGAGTACATCGCCCGCATGGCCTTCCGCAGCGTACTGCTCAATCCTGCCGTTACCGGCGTCCCGCCCTATGTGGCCGAGTACCACTACCTGCGCAAGCACGGACCCAAGGCAACCTACGGCCAGGGCTGAAACCTACGCTCCGTGCCCTCAGCTCCACAAAAAACATGCGAAATGCCGACTGGAATCGCCGTAAACTGGCCGCAGTCGGCATTTTTCTCCCCTGCTCGAAAGATACAGTTTTCAGAATGTCGATCCACCTTCACGTATCATCATTATGATTTTCTGCATTTTCCACATGGCTGTTGTTGCCCCCAATGCAACCTTTGGAGCAGCAATCCGTCTGTATCTTGCAGATTCTCAAATAATTGAGAATCCAATGTGACAAACCGCCGGCGGCGCACAGGGTGGCAACCGACGTGCACTGTAATCATTAGTTCCAAAGGAACTCCCCCGATGGAGACGAATCTATTCAACCGGTTGCAAGCAACGCTGCTGGCCGTAGCCACGGTCGGTCTCGTGTTCCTTGCCGTGTTGAATTTCCGCCAGGAGAGCCAGTTCCAGCAGCCGTTTGATGGTGTCTGGTGGATCGAGGCGCCCGGCGGCCAGGGACTCATCGCGGACAAGGTCCTCCCCGAAAGCCCCGCTCGGCGCGCCGGCATCCAGCACAACGACCTGCTCACCGCCGTCAACGGCGCTCCGATGGTTCACCTTTCCGACCTCGAGCGGGAGCTTTACCGCACCGGCGTCTACATCCGCGCCCACTACTCCATCACCCGCCAGGGTCTCGCGCTTGACGCGCCGATTGACGTGGCCCCGGTTCCGCCGGACCGCAGCGTGCAGCAGGCCCTGCGCCTCATCGGCCTCATTTATCTGGCCATCGGCATCTACGTCCTCTTCCGCCGGTGGACCGCTCCGCGCGCCACGCACTTCTACCTCTTCTGTCTGGTCTCGTTCGCGCTCAATGCCCTCAAATACACCGGCGAGTGGGATGCGCTCGACAAAACTGTCTTCTGGCTCAACGTTCTCGCCGAGTCGCTGCAACCCGCACTCTTCCTCCACTTCGCACTCAGCTTCCCTGAGGAGCGCATCCGCTCCATCCGCCGCATGCTGCTGCCGCTGGTTTATGCGCCTGGCGCCGCGCTGCTTGGCCTGTGGCTCTACGCCATCAACTTCTGGGAAGCCACCGGCCTGCTGAAGCACCGCCTCGACCAGGTGGGCACCGGCTACGACGCCGCTTTCTACGTCCTGGCAGCCACGCTGTTCATGAGCAGCTACCGGCGTGCCGACACACCGCTGCTCCGCCAGCAACTCAAGTGGCTCACCCGCGGCGCCCTGCTCGCCGTTCTACCCTTCACGCTGCTCTACGCGATTCCCTTCCTCTTTGACCTGCGCATGCCCAGCCTGCTCACCAAGCTGGCCGGACTGTCGCTGGTGTTCCTGCCTCTCACCTTTGCCTGGGCCATCGTGCGTTATCGCCTGATGGACACCGACCTGATCTTCAAGCGCGGCGTGGCTTACACGCTGGCCACGGCCCTCCTGCTCGGCGCCTACTTCGGCATCATCGCCCTCATCGCCGAGGTGGTGCACACCCGGCTGCCTGAGACCATGAGCCGCATGCGTGAAGGAGCGCTGGTCGTCGCCATCCTCGTCACGGCGGCCGTTTTCGATCCGTTAAAGCGCCGCATTCAGGGCTGGGTCGACCGCGCCTTCGACCGCCAGCGCTACGACTACCGCAAAGCCCTCGTCGAGTTCGGACGCGAGCTCAGCTCCGAGACCGATCTGCGCGCCCTGCTCGAGTCGATCGTAGAGCGCTTGCCCCACACACTTCTGGTCTCCCGCGTGGCCGTCTTTCTGGCCGATGCTCACGGCGCCCTGCGGCTTGCAGCCGCGCATGGCCTGCCGCCCGAAGCCGGCACTGTACAAATCCAGGGCGGCCCCGGCTCGCTCGATCTCAGCTTCCTCAACTTCGATGCAGCCACCGACCACTCGCACATCTTTCTCGAAAACGCCGCGCAGGCCCTGCACCTGAGCGAGAGCGAGCGCCAGACCGCCGCCCTGCTCGACCTGAACTACTATCTGCCTTGTCGAGTGCAGGACGGTGCCAAGACGCGCACCATCGCCGTCATCGGCCTCGGCCGCACCGTGGGCGGCGACTTTCTCTCGAGCGAAGACGTCGAGCTGCTCGAGTCGCTGGCCAGCTATATCGGTATTGCCCTGCAGAACGCTTCCCTCTACGCCCGCCTGGAAGAAAAGATCTCCGAGTTTGAGCGCCTCAAGGAGTTCAACGAGAACATCGTCGAATCCATCAACGTCGGCATTCTCGCCATCGACCTCGACGACCGCATCGAGAGCTGGAACGCTCAGATGGAAGCCATGTACGCACTCAGCCGCGGGGAAGCCCTCGGCCAGCCGCTCCGCGCGGTCTTTCCCGCGGAGTTCGCCGATGCCCTCGACAGCTTCCGTAACGAGTCCGGCGTCCATAACCTCTACAAGTTCCCGCTCACCACGCGCGCAGGCGAGCAACGCACCGCCAACATCGCCGTGGCTCCGCTGCTCTCACGCGACTTCGTCGTCGTGGGCCGTATCGTTCTGGTCGACGACATCACCGAGCGCGTTTCGCTTGAAGGCCAGCTCGCTCAGGCCGACAAGCTCAGCTCCATCGGCCTGCTCGCCGCCGGCGTCGCGCACGAAATCAACACCCCGCTCGCCGTCATCTCCTCTTACGCGCAAATGCTCTCCAAGCAGATGCGCGGCGACCAGCGCCTCGGCCCCGTGCTCGAAAAGATCACCCAGCAGAGCTTCCGCGCCTCAGAGATCGCCAACGGACTGCTCAACTTCTCGCGCACCTCCACCACTGAGTTCCGCGAAACCAATCTCAACCAGGTCATTCGCGACACGCTCTCGCTGCTCGAGCATCAGTTCAAGACCGCGCAGGTGCAAGTGGAACTCAACCTCGCTGACGATCTGCCGCCCATCCACGGCAACCCCGGCAAGCTGCAGCAGGTCTTTCTCAATCTCATGCTCAACGCCAAGGAAGCCATGCCCGGTGGCGGCCAGCTGCGCATTAGCACGCTGTCCAACGGCCACGTCGAGGCCACCATCACTGACTCCGGCGCAGGCATCGCGCCCGAGCATCTCAAGCGAATCTACGATCCCTTCTTCACCACCAAGACCATGCCCAAGCCGGGCGAACGACGCGGCACCGGGCTGGGTCTCTCCGTCTCCTACGGCATCATCCAGGAGCACGCGGGCAAAATCCAGGTCGAGAGCGCGGTCGGCGCCGGCACAACATTTCATCTTGAGTTTCCCCTCTTAAGGAAGACCGTAAATGTCTGAGGTCGAACAGTCGTTGAATTTATCTGCGTCCGGCTCTGCGCTATCTCCCTCCACGGGAACCAGCATCCTTGTCATTGACGATGAAGCCGGTATTCGCGAGTCGCTTGAGGTGTTGCTCACGCTTGAGGGCTACGGCGTGCGCACCGCAAACGACGGCGAGCAGGGTCTGCGTATTCTCGAGATAGAAAACTTCGATCTAGTCCTCCTCGACCTCGCCCTGCCCGGCCAGAGCGGCCTCGAACTCCTGCCGCAGATCAAGGAGCGCCAGCCTGAAACGCCGGTCATCATGATCACCGCCTACGGCACCGTCGACAACGTCGTCGAAGCCATCCGCGCCGGCGCTGAGAACTTCGTCCAGAAGCCCTGGGACAACGAAAAGCTGATGGCCGACATCCGCTCGGCCGTTGCCCGCCACCGCGCGGAAGAAGAAAACCTGCAGCTCAAGCGCACCCTCAAGCAGCGCTACAACTTCTCCAACATCGTCGGCAAATCCGACTCCATGCTGCGCATCTTCGACCTCATTGCACAGGTCGCGCCATCCCGCTCCACCGTTCTCATCCAGGGCGAAAGCGGTACCGGCAAGGAAGTCATCGCCAAGGCTATCCACGCCAATTCGCCGCGCAAAGACAAGCCCTTCGTCCCCATCAACACCGGCGCCATGCCGTCGGAGCTGCTCGAGTCCACGCTCTTCGGCCACGTCAAGGGTGCGTTCACCTCCGCCATCGCATCGAAGAAGGGCCTCTTCGAAGTCGCTAACGGTGGCACGCTCTTCCTCGACGAAATTGCCACCATGGGCATGGACACGCAGGCCAAGATCTTGCGCGTGCTGCAAGACAAGCGCTTCATGCATCTCGGCGGCATCCAGGAAATTCAGGTCGACGTGCGCATCCTCGCCGCCACCAACGTCGATCTGCGCCAGGCCGTGCGCGACGGGCGCTTCCGCGAAGATCTCTTCTACCGCCTCAACGTAATCACCGTCGACCTGCCACCGCTGCGTGCGCGTCGCGAAGACATCCCGCTGCTCACCCAACACTTTCTCGACTTCTACGCCAACGAGAACGGTCTCGCCCCGCGCCGCCTCTCATCCGACGCCATGCGCGCGCTGGTCGACTACGATTGGCCAGGCAACGTGCGCGAGTTGGAGAACTGTATCGAGCGCGGCGTCGTGCTCTCCTCCGGCCCCGTCATCGGTTCTGACCTGCTGCCCGGCCACATCACCGGCCGCAGCTTCCAGGACGCGCTGCTCGAGCACAATCCCAATGCCTCGCTCTTCGACATCATTGAAGACATTGAGCGCCGCATCATCGTTGAAAAGCTGGAGCGCTGCAACGGCAATCAGACCGAAGCCGCCGAGGGGTTCCGCATCCCACTCTCCACGCTCAATCAGAAGATCAAACGCCTCAACATCGAGATCCGCAAGCGCGGCCGCGAGTAGCAGACAGCCGTCATCTGTCAGTTCTCAGCAGCGCATCCATCGCACGAAAAGGGTGCCCCATTCTTCGCGCAGTTTCATCG
Source organism: Acidobacteriaceae bacterium UBA1795 (assembly GCA_002314435.1). Taxonomy (GTDB): domain Bacteria; phylum Acidobacteriota; class Terriglobia; order Terriglobales; family Acidobacteriaceae; genus Telmatobacter. The sequence continues at coordinate 26,273 of DCFV01000072.1, forward strand.
CGCGAAGGGTGGGAAAGCACCGCCCCCACCTCAGCACAAACAAATCCGCCACACTCAGTGCTGTCATCCTGAATGAAGTTGCGCGCGCCACGAAATCGAAAGCCTCGCAGTCGCTATTCGCGATGCGCTCCCACCACATACTTGGGTGCCCCGGGTCCGAGTTTTCGGACCCGGGAAAGCGCAACGGCAGGCCCGCCGCTATCTCACTTCTTCTGAGTTCTAAGGGGCTTGTACTCGTCGACCGGAAAATCGTCGTACGGATTATGGACGCGCAGGCGATGTGCAAGATATGCGCTGCGCCATTTCTGCTGAACGACAATTACCCACGGCCTTGGCTGGCACTGTTGGCTTCGGCACTCCCAATAGTCGTCCGGCCGAAAATAGAAACCATCGTTGATGCACACCCCGAGGCCGTCTCCGTCGCACGCCGGTTCCCATATAGGCCGGCCTCGAACCTCGCTCATCAAAATGTCCAGACACAAATAACCAACCGGAACGTCCATCGCCTGCGTGATCGTGTTTCCGTCGAACCGCATCTTTGTTAAGCGAGCATCTGAAAGACAGTCGACGAGGATGGGCAGACCACGCCGCCCAAGCCGAATCAGGTCAACCACAGCGGACGCCGGTTCCCGGTAGCCATACGGAGGTTCTGTGCTCTCGGGATACACGACACTCGCATCCGCCGCACCATCCTCGAAATAGCGGGTACCGTAGTCCTGCACGGTAATCAGCGGATCAATGAGTCGATGGTATTCGTCGGCTCTGCTGAGTGGCGCAGGCTTCGCCACTGCCGCCGGCGCCAAGCCGAGCAAAACCGCAAGAACAGTAACAGTCGCTAGCAATTGTCGAACGCACTTCAGAACATGCCCCCTCGGAGTGCATTGGCAATACTCTACGCACGCAACGCGAGTGCGCGCACATTGTTCGCTCACCGCACCTCCGCCCACCGCGTCAAAAACTTCCGCAACTCCGCCGGCGGCTTCAACCAAACATCCGCTTCAGTCTCGCGTTCCTTCCGCCGCATCAGCACACTCAAATGCGGCCCGCGCGCCGCATTCACCGCGCGAAACGCAGCCTCATCCGTGAGATCGTCGCCCAGGTACGTCACCGCCGCACCCGCCGCGCTCTCGCGAATGATCTGCTCGACAGCCCCGCCCTTGTCGCGCCCTGCGCGCAGTTCCACGCCACCGTCAAAGTCCAGCAGCCGCAGCCCGTCTATCCGCGCTGCCGGCTCGAACAGCTCCCGCGCTCGACGCTCGATAGCCCGCGCCTGCTCCAGCGTGCGCCCGCGCCAGTGCATCACCGCCGCATTCAGCTTGTATTCGAACAGACCGCCCAGCGCATCTCGATGCAGCTGCTGCCGCAGCTCTTCAAGCACCCGCCACACCGCAGGGGCCTGCTCTTCCAGTTCGCGTTGCCCGTCCGGATAGAGCCGCTCCGCCCCGTGCAGCCCCCACACTTCCACCGCAGGCTCCAGTGGCAGCATCGCCGGAATCTCGTGTGGCGGCCTCCCGGTGATCACAGCGATCCGTGTCCGCCCCTGCGTTTGAATCCGTTTCAGCAGCTCCGGCACACCAGCCCACGGCCGCGCCTGAAAGCGATCCACGCGAAACCCGGCCAGCGTGCCGTCGTAGTCCAGCAACAGAAGTGCTTCTCGCGCGCCCTGCAACGCGCCAAAAAATCCATCCAGCTTTCGTGCAGCTTTTTCGTTCAATGCAAGAGGTCTCACTTACGCCAGTTTACGTTGCCTCCGCTCCCAAACTGCGGCAGGGGCAGGACCAAACGGCTCATGCGCTTCCACCTCGCTCAGGCGAATCTCGCGCAGATCCGTCAGCACATTCGCCGCCCAGCGATAGATGTTGTGCTCCATCACCTGTCGCCGCAGCCGCTGCATGCGCTCATGCCGCTCGCTCCAATCCATCTCCAAACCCCGATGCATTGCCTCTGCCACGCCCGCAATGTCGTACGGATTCACCACCAGCGCATCCCGCAGCTCCACCGCCGCGCCCGTAAACTTACTCAGGATCAGCACGCCGTCCTCGTCGTCACGCGCTGCCACATATTCCTTCGCCACCAGGTTCATCCCATCGTGCAACGACGTCACCAGGCACAGGTCCGAGGCACGGTACCAGCGGTCCACCTCCGCATGGCTGCATTGCCGTTCGATCAGCACAATCGGCCTCCAGTGTGGCGTCTGGAATCGCTCATTGATCCTTATCGCCACTGCGTTCACGCGCCGGTGCAGGTCGTCGTAGGCGGGAATACGCGTACGGCTCGGCGCTGCAATCTGCACCAGCGTCAGCCGTTCGCGATGCCACGGATGCTCTTCGAGCAGATGCTCCAGCGCGAGTAGTCGTTCCACAATACCCTTCGTGTAATCCATCCGGTCCACGCCCACGGCCAGCGTCTCCGCGCGTACGCCAAACTCGCGCAACAGCTCCCGGCGCTCTTCTCCGCGGCGCATTCCGCTCTCGATCGCATCCGTCGCAGGGCCCTCCGTGAGCGTGCCGTCAAACGCGACACTCACCGGGTACGGCCGCACCGTTGTGATGTGTCCGTGGCGGCTGACCGTCATGTGCTCGCGATCCGTGCGCGCCTCAAACACGCGATCTACGGTCGAAAGAAAATTGTTGCAATGCAGAGGAATGTGGAAGCCGATCAGGTCCGCGCCCAGCAGCCCATCCAGTAGCTCCGCCTGCCACGGGCAAATCCCGAACGCCTCCGGATTCGGCCAGGGAATATGCCAGAAGATCGCTACGCGCGCATCCGGTCGCGCCGCCTTCACCATCCGCGGCAGCAGCGTGAAATGGTAGTCCTGCACAAACACTACCGGGTTCGCACTGCCTTCCATCTCTTCAAGCAGCGCTTGGGCAAATCGCTCGTTGATGCGCTGATAACACTCCCAGTCGCCAGGCCGGAACGTAGGCCGCGTGTGCGCAATATGACAAAGCGGCCACAGTCCTTCGTTGGCAAATCCGTCATAATAGCGCGCTTCTTCCTCGGCAGAAAGCCACACACGCCGGAGCGTGTAGCGCGGATCATCGGGCGGCACGCGCAGCCGGTCGAACTCGTCCACTGTCTCGGCGTCTGCATTTCCGCTGCCGCTTGCCACCCATACGCCATCGCAAGCGCGCAGCACTGGTTCAATCGCCGTCACCAATCCGCTCGGCGGCACTACGCAAGTGATCTCACGCCCCTGTCGCACGTGCATGTAGGGCTCGCGGTTCGACACCGCAAAGATCCGGCTCTCGCCAGCCTGCTCGCGCATCTTCGCCGCCAGTCGTTCGGCCGTCCACAAGTTCTCGCCCGCCACCCTCAGCCGCGCTTCAGCTTCAGCCGCAGCGCGCGCCTCCATCAGGCTTTCAGCCAGTGTCTCCACCTCGCGCGCCAGTGGCGTAAACAGATTCAACTCCTCCGTCTTCGTCGAAGTTCCGTCCACGTTCCCCGTGCGCAGCCTCCGCAGCCGTTCGGCTACACGCGTCATCGGCCGCATCAGGAACCACCGCACCATGGCCATCGTGATGACCGCGATCACCACCACCATTGCAACAATGCGCCAGAAGCTTCGACGCCACACGTTGTTGCCCTCGGTGCGAATCGACGTCGCGTCACTCACCAGCACCAGCGCGCCTTCCAGACGGTTGCCGTTGTGCAGCGGAAGAGCCTGCTCCAGCCACTGCGCATCGCCCATGTGGCCAAAGGCACTCGAGTTCGTGCCCTTGCGCAGCGTCTTCTCGACCACTGAAGGCGTCAGCCCCTGGATCAGCGCCGACGGGCCGGATAAAGCCACCGGCTGGCCCTGCGCATCGTAGATCACGATCGCTGCAACGCCCGTGCGCGTCCGCGCCTCCTTCAGAAAACTCGGCAGTGCGACAGTAAAGTCGACGGCAAGGCTCTGTTCAATCGAGGGCTGCAGACTCAGACCGATCCAACCCGAGCGGCGCACCAGGTCTTCACGCAGAAAATGTCTGTGCGCTAACACCTCCAGATAGGTAGAGGCAATCGATACGGCAGTCACACTCGCCACCAGCGCCAGAATCAGACGCAAACGAAATGAATGCATGCTCAGCCTCGCCTTTCCCGGGTCAATCGACTTAGATGCGCGCAACCCCCGAAAGGAATACCCGCCGCCTTGGCGTACCCCCATGCGCTATCCTGTGGGGAGCGCGAGAAAGCAACCCTCTCGGGCGCATCCTACTGACTGGAAAAGCCATGGCCATCGACAGGATCGAGAGAACGGCCCAGCAGATTGTCCTCACCTTGCAGGACTATTCGCTGTTCGCCGCCCGCGCGTTTCTCAATCTGTTTCGGCCACCCATCTACTGGTCCGACTTCCTTCTTCAGTCGGACATCATAGGCGTAGGCTCGCTTTCCATCGTCGTGCTCTCCGGAATGTCCACCGGCGGCGTGCTGGCTCTGCAGTCCGCAGCCACTCTGGCCAACTTCGGCGCCACCGCCATCACGGGGCAATTCGTCTCGCTCACCATGATCCGCGAGCTCGGCCCCGTGCTCACTGGCGTCATGGTCTCCGGACGCAACGCCTCTTCCATGGCCTCTGAGCTTGGCTCCATGGTCGTCACCGAGCAGATCGACGCTATGCGTGCGCTCGGCGTAGACCCCATCCGCAAGCTGGTCACACCGCGCATCTTCGCCAGCATCGCGATGCTGTTCTTCCTCACCATCGTGGCCGACGCCTTCGGCATCGTTGGCGGCGGCCTCGTCACCGTCTTCATGAATCACCAGAACGGCACGCAGTATCTCAACCAGTCCTGGGAGCACATCCGCTTCCCCGACATCGTGCAGGGACTCATCAAGCCGCTCTTCTTCGGCTACATTCTCAGCTCCATCGGCTGCTTCTACGGCCTGCGCACCACCGGCGGCACACAGGGCGTCGGCCGCTCCACCATTCAGGCCGTTGTCAATGCCTCCGTGCTCATCATCTTTGTCGACTTCCTGCTCAGCCACCTTGTGCTGACGCTCTTTGCCGGATGGATGTGACGCTCGCAAAACCCCAATCCGCACCTCTGGCCGCAGCCGAACCGGCCCGACTGCCCGTACTCGCCTTCCAGAACGTTTCACTCGCCTTTGCCGGCCCGCCCGTGCTTGAGGACATCAGCTTCTCCGTCGCTCGCGGCGAAACCCGCGTCCTGCTCGGCCCCGCCGGCGTGGGTAAAAGCGTGTTGCTTAAACTCGCCAACGGCCTCCTCCGCCCTGACTCCGGCAGCATCGAACTATTCGGCCACGACATCGCCTTCGCGCGTGAAGAATATCTGTTCCCCCTCCGCACCCGCACCGGCATGGTCTTTCAGGAAGGCGCTCTCTTCGACTCGCTCACCGTGCGGGACAACGTCGCCTACCAACTCATCCAGGAGGAAGTGCCCGACGATGAGATCGACGCGCGCGTCCGCGAGGCCCTGCGCTTCGTCGAGCTAGAGCAGACCTTCAGCCTCTATCCCTCCAGCCTCTCCGGAGGCATGCGCCGCCGCGTCGCCATCGCACGCGCTCTTATCCACAAGCCGGAGTTGCTTCTTTACGACTCACCCACTGGGGGCCTCGACCCCGTTACTTCCACCACCATCATCGAACTCATCGTCAAGCAGCGCGACGTCTACCGCACGCCCTCGCTGCTCGTCACACATCGCCTGCAGGACGCCTTTACCCTCTGCACGCATCGCTTTGATCCCGCTACAGGCCGCATGGCTCGCTTGCCCGCCGGCGAAACCGACGCCGGCACCACCTTCCTCATGCTCTCTGAAGGCCGCCTCATCTTCGACGGCCCCCTGCAGAAACTCATCAAGAGCCAGGACCCCTTCGTCCGCGACTTCCTGGAGTAGGAACGCCCTGCGAACAAACGGGGCTGCGAGGACACGCACGATGAAAGCTATACAAACCGCAATCCTCCTCCTCGCTTCACTCCTGTCCGGTGGTGCGGCTGCCCAGCAGGCACCGCTGCTCACTGAACCCGATCCGCGTATGCAGGCCGATGTCCTGCTCGTCGTCGCCCACCCCGACGACGACGTCATGATCGGCGGCTACCTCGCGCACATCGTGCTCGACGAGCACAAGCGCGTTGCCGTCGTTTTTGCCACAGACGGCGACAGCGGTGGCAACAACGCGGGCATCGAGTCCGGCGCAGCTCTTGGCGATGTACGCCAGCTCGAAGCCCGCCACGCCCTCGCGCTGCTCGGCATCGACAACGTTTGGTTCCTCCACGGACACGACACCCCCGGCCAGGATCCTCTGCGATCCCTCGACCGCTGGGGCCACGGCCAATTCCTTGAAGCTCTGGTCCGCCTCGTCCGCATCACGCGGCCTGGTGTGATCCTCACCTGGCTGCCGCAGTCTGTCGCTGGCGAGAATCACGGCGACCACCAAGCTTCCGGCGTACTGGCCGCAGAAGCCTTTGACGCTGCAGGCGATCCCGCGGCATTCCCTGGACAGCTCTCGGCCCCGCGCAATCGCACCGGCCTGATGAACCTGACCGAAGGTCTGCTGCCCTGGCAGCCGCAAAAGCTGTACTTCTTCACGGACGCTTTCGAAGTCTTCAGCCCCTACTGGCACGACCCCGCCGTGCAATCGCCCTTCCGCAAAAACCTGGCCGAAGGTGCCGGCCCCGTCTACGAAGCCACAACCATCTCGCCCTCCCGACATATCTCCTACGCCGAGCTCATGGCGCGCCAGCAGGCCGAGTACGCCACCCAGGAAGGTCCGATTGGCGCCGCCGCCCTCAAGGCGCACGACCTCAGACTCTTCGAGTTTCCTGAGCACTTCATCTTCGGCAAGTCGCTCGTGCCCGGCTCTGTCACCGGAGACATCTTCGAAGGCGTCTCTGCCCAGCCCGTGCCCTTCCACCGCGCACAGCCACCGCAGGCGCCGCCCTCCTCTGGCCTCACCTTCCAAATCGGAGATCCCTGGCGCTTCTACTCCTCCTTCTGGAAGGCGCACGGACTCGACCACCTGGCCGCGCTCATCCCCGTTCCCGAGCTCGCCGCCGACTTCAGCGAAAAACTCAGCATCCCGCTGCTGGCCTGCAACCGCACTGAGCAATCCGCCGCCATCGCGGTTACTCCTGCACTGCCGCCCGGCTGGACCGACACAACGCCGTTCTCGCGCTACACCGTCCCGCCCGGCGCGTGCTACCCCATCCTCGAGCAGATTGCCGCTCCCGCGCCCGGCAAAGCCGGCTGGCAGCAACTCTCCTGGGCCGCCGCCGCTGGCACGCAGCAGCTCGGCGCCGTCAGCCTGCGCATCTATGTCGGCCAAACCGGCGGACTGCCGCAGTAGTCCGCACTGGCTTGCGCCCGCGCCCCTCTGCTACCCTTGCTGCGCCAGTTTCCCAAGCACGGCAGGTGACAGCATGGGTTTCAAATTCCAGGGTTTTGACTTCCTTCGCCTTGATCCGCAATTCACTGAGGATGAGCGCCTCGTCCGCCGCACCACCCGCGACTTCGTCGAAGACAACCTCATCCCCATCATCGAGGAGTGCTTCCGCACCGAACGCTTCCCGCGCGAGCTAGTGCCCATGATGGGCGAGCTCGGCTTCTTCGGCGCCAATCTCGAGGGCTACGGCTGCGCCGGCATGTCCAACGTCGAGTATGGCCTCGTGATGCAAGAGCTCGAGCGCGGCGACTCCGGCGTCCGCAGCTTCGTCAGCGTGCAGTCCGCGCTTGTCATGTACCCCATCTACACTTTCGGCTCCGACGAGCAGAAGAACTCCTGGCTGCCCGCCCTCGCCACCGGCGAAAAACTCGGCTGCTTCGGACTCACCGAGCCAGGCTTCGGCTCCAACCCCGGCGGTATGACCACCACTGCACGCCGCTCCGGTGACGGCTACACACTCAACGGCGAAAAGATGTGGATCACCTCCGGCAACATCGCCGACGTCGCCGTCATCTGGGCCAAGGTCGAAAACGAGGACAACCACGTGCGCGGCTTCCTCGTCGAAACCGATCGCCCCGGCCTCCGCGCCGACGAGGTCCACGGCAAGTGGTCTCTGCGCGCCTCCGTCACCAGCGGCCTCTCGCTGCAGGACGTGCACGTGCCCGCGGCCAATCTCCTGCCTGGCTCAGGCGGCTTGAAGAGTCCCTTGATGTGCTTGAATCAGGCGCGCTACGGCATCAGCTGGGGTGCGCTCGGCGCGGCCATGGATTGTTACAACACGGCACTGGAATATTCCAAGACCAGGAAACAGTTCCACAACGCGCCCATCGCGATGCATCAGTTGATTCAGGAAAAACTCGTCTGGATGGCGAGCGAAATCGCCAAGGGTCAACTGCTCTCGCTGCACGTCGGCCGACTCAAGGACGCAGGCACCGTGGGGCACGAACACATCTCCATGGCCAAGCGCAACAACGTGTGGATGGCCCTCGAATGCGCGCGGCTAGCCCGCGACATCCTCGGGGCCAACGGCATCACCGAAGACTACCCCATCATGCGCCATATGATGAATCTGGAGTCCGTGAAGACCTACGAAGGCACGCACGACATCCACGCCCTCATCCTGGGCCAGCATCTCACCGGAATTGCGGCGTTTTAATCGAGCAGCTACTTTCCCACCCTTTTGCATAAGGGTGGGAAAGAACAAATTCGCCAGCCCTCAGCCCTGGTGTTCGTGATGTTCCTGGTGTTCGTAGTTCTGCTGAGCCTGATGCGCATCGCCCTGCGCATCCACCGGCTGCGGGCTCGATACGAACGGCGCCAGGCACTCCAGCAACTTGTCCAGCATCTCACCCCGGTTCAACAGCCGTTCGATTTCAATGCGGATTTCCGCACGCTCATTTGTTGCCTGCTCGAATGCGCCATCGTACCCGTTCTGTGCCATGTGAATGGTTTCCTCGCAGCGATACTAACACGCACTTACTTTTTTGCCCGCGCACTACTTAGTCACGCCCCTGTGAAAAAACCGAAAAAAAGTCAATCTGCTCGAATTATCCGCAGTTTCCCCGCATTTCACGCACGAAAGTTCACATAAGTCATATACAGACAGGTCACATAGTTGCACTTAAAAGTAACATTTCCAGTTACACTTAAAGTAACCTTTCACCATGAAAATTAGTAAGTTACTGCTGCGGCCGCCCAACCAGCACCGCCCGCTCCGCAGGGTCAGCAAGTACCGCCATCAACGACGCCACATCGCCAATGCGCCTACCCAGCACCGAAGGCACAAGGGCACACGCCGCAGCAGCCTGCGGCAGAGCCTCTTCGGCAATCACCGCGCGCGCCGGTCCCAACACACGCTCACCCAACGCCACGCCCAGCGAGCCAAAAACAATCACCTGCGGATTCAGAGCATCGATCAGCAGCGCCAGCCCGCGGCCCATCCACTTGCCCGCCGCCGCGGCCACGGCCAGCGCCTCGGCATCGTCGGCCAGCATCGCATCCACCAGCGTGCGAATCGGCGTCGCCGCCGCCCACCGCGCGGGAAACATCTGCGCAGCCAACTCCACCAGCCCCGCACCGGAGCCGAACGACTCCCACGAACCGTGCTTGCCAAAGCCCAACGGTCCGTCTTCCGCCAACCGCCAATGCCCCACCTCGCCCGCCGTGTCCGTCGCGCCACGCAGCACCTGCCCGTTCACAATGAATCCCGCGCCAATACCCGTGCCAAAGGTCAGGAAAATCAGGTGGCGCAGATCCGTGCGCCCCTTGCCGACACCAAACGTAAACTCAGCCAGCGCGCCCGCGTTGCCGTCGTGCTCCACGCACACCGGCAGCCCGGGAAACGCCTCTTTCAGCCGCGCCTTCAGCGGCGCATTGTGCCAGCCCGGCAGGTGCGGCGGATCGATCAAGAAGCCTTCGTCAATGCGCAACGGCCCGCCAATCGACACACTCACCGCCGCAATCGCGCGGCCAGCACGCGCCGCCTCATCGCGAATCAAATATGCCGCCTTCACCATCCGCGGCAGCGCCCGCGCAAAGGGCTCCGCAGCGCATGTCGCCAGTTCCACGCGCTGCAGAATCGCGCCTTCCGCGGTCCCTTCCACGCAGGCCGTTTTAGTGCCGCCAATGTCAAAGCCTAGAATCGTGCGTCTGCTGCCTGTTTCGTTTTTCATTGTCATGCTCTCTGCGAGTCTACCGAAAACCGCTGCCCGTCACGCCCCGCACTCGACAAGCGCCGCACGATGCGCGATAGTCGAAGCCATGTTCCCGTCCACACGGATTCCGCATCGTATCCTGCTCGCTCTCATTCTCTCTTCTGCAAGTTGCGTCGCCGCCGCGCAGCCACCCGCGCCCATCGTGCTCCACGCCGCACGCCTTCTCCAGATCGATACCGGCGGCATCCTGAGCCCCGGAGAAATCCTCGTTGAAGGCGACCGCATCCGCGCCGTCGGCACCCACGTCGACCGCCCGCAGAGCGCTCGCGTCATCGACCTCGGAGACACCACGCTGCTGCCCGGACTCATCGACGCGCACGTACACCTCTTCCTGCATCCCGGCGCGGAAGACCTGCAGACCGTAGAAGAGTCTGTGCCCTGGCTCGTCATTCTCGCCGAGCAGGCCGCGCGCGACGACATCTTCGCCGGCTTCACCGCCGAGCGCGACATGGGCACCGAGGGCGCGGGGTCGGCCGACACCGCCATCCGCAACGCCATCGACCTGGGCCTCATCCCCGGTCCCCGCATGCGCATGAGCGGCAACGCCATCGACATCCTCGGCGGCCACGAGGACGCCAACCGTTACAACCCCGCGCAGCACGTGCTCTCCAACGCCGACTACGCCAACACCGCCGACGAACTCGTCGCCGTCCTGCGCGAGCAGCACAAGCAGGGCTCCGACTTCGCCAAAATTTACGAAACAGGAAAAGACCGCATCGTCGGCGACTCTGTTCAATCGCCCTACCAGTACACCGCCGCGCAGCTCGCCGCCGCTGTTCAAGAAGCCCGCCGCCTCGGCACCGTCGTCGCCGTCCACGCCATGGACGAGCCCGGCGCTCTCTACGCCGCACAGGCTGGCGTCGCCTCCATCGACCACGCCACCGAGCTAAGCGACGAAACCATGCGCCTGATGAAGGAGAAGGGCATCTACGCCGTTCCCACCTTCACCATCTTCGAGTACTTCGCCAACCACGCCGCCTCTCCTGCAGCCGCCGCGCGCGAGCACGCCCTGCTCGACATCAAGATTCGCGAGTTCAAGCGCCAGCTCGCCGCCGGCATCCCCTTCGCCGTCGGGTCCGACGTAGGCCCCTTCCCCCACGGCACTCAAGCCCGCGAACTCACCCTCATGGCGCAGTTCGGCATGAAGCCTCTCGCCGCTCTGCAGGCCGACATGCTCAACGGAGCAAAGCTGCTCGGCTGGCAAGGCCAGATCGGCGAGCTGAAACCGGGATACTACGCCGACATCATCGCCGTCCCCGGCAACCCGCTCGACGACATCAGCGCAGTCGAACACGTCAAGTTCGTGATGAAAGGCGGCCAGATCATCCGCCAATGAGATACCTGTGCATTCGGCCGCGGAAGCGGACACCTCGACTCTCATCTAAATCAGATCGCCGCGACCATCTCCGCTAACTTGGCAACCGTGTTCATATTGCGTGCAGTACTGTCCTTTGCGGCGGGAATCCTGAGTCGGGAGCCGGCAAACCCGGCAGCAAAATAGACATAGAACTCTCGCTTTCCCGGTCGGATCTCTTCGCTCCCTTGGTGCTGGACGCTTTGAAGCGCATCGGCAGTGACTGGCCGGTCGAGGAAGAAGGCTGCAACCAGGCTTCCCGGCTTTGCGGGAAAGGGATTGTCGTGAGCCACAGCAGCGATCTCCGCAGCAGTGCGTACAAAGACGCGGATGCGCCTTCCAGTATGCGCTGCGAGTGCATCTTCGAGCCGGACCTTGACAGTGGACACGCCTGCGGTCGATCGAAGGATGACATTTCCGCTGGCGAGGTAAGTCTTGATCGAGGTGAATCCGGCCTTTCGGCACACGGCCTGCAACTCAGCCATCGGGAGCTTGCCGTGTCCAGCCATATTCACTCCCCGCAGCAGTGCGACATAGGCTGGCATATCCCCCCCTCGACCGGAGCACCGCGCAGCCACGCATCAAGGTAACGTAATTGCCCGGCATGACTACGCCACCGCCAAGAGTACAATGGTTCCGCGCATCGGCACTGCGATCCGCTTGTTGTTACACCAGCCGGGTACCCATCCTTGCGCAGCAAGGGTGGGAAAGCACAGGCCTCGACACGCCACTCCCCTGGCGACCACCAAGGGGCAGCACACCTCTTCAGCCTGCCTCAAATTGCGCCGCGATCAACCCGGAGCCATCAGCCCTTGATGGCTTCCGCCTTCGTCTTGGCCTTGGCCGCCCGCCGCGCCAGCACCTTCTCCAGCGCATCGTTCCAGCGTTTCGGCTTCTTCTCGGCAAGCGAGTCCTTCACAGCCTTGCGGTAGCCGCCAAGATAGATGGAATAGAGAATTGCGAGCGAGCAGCCCATTCCCCACAAGAACCCCAGGCCAAGCCCAAGCCACGCCGCCGTGCCAAAGTCGCCCATCGCGCTCGCCCTTTCTTGGAGCCAGCTCTATACTGCCACCGAAAAGCTCACTTCGTCGACAGGTGGCCCACCCCTAATAAGGCAATGAACCTGGGTGCCC
>DCFV01000047.1:0-11944 GCA_002314435.1 Acidobacteriaceae bacterium UBA1795
GGAACGGGGGCATCGACCGCTGTGGCCCTGACGTGGAATGCACCAACGACCACCACCGACATAGTTGCCAACTATCGCGTGTATCGCGCCGTCAGCGGCAGCTCGAACTATACGATGTTGGCGTCGATACCCGCGAGTACGACCGCGTATACCGACGCTTCCATCGCGGCTGCTACGACGTATGCGTACTACGTGACGGCCGTGGACAGCTCAGGCGCGGAAAGCGTTCCGTCGAATACAGCGACAGTTGCTGTTCCGTAAAGCGGACCCGCAGATGCGCGACAAAACCGCCCGCCGAAAACGGCGGGCGTTTTTGTTGCGCATCTGTAGGCCGGCTTTACGGAACCGCAACCGTTGCAGTATTCGACGGAACGCTTTCCGCGCCTGAGCTGTCCACGGCCGTCACGTAGTACGCATACGTCGTAGCAGCCGCGATGGAAGCGTCGGTATACGCAGTCGTACTTGCCGGCATCGAAGCCAGCATCGTATAGGTCGAGCTCCCACTTACCGCGCGATACATGCGATAGCTGGCGATCGTGTCGGTGGTGGTTGTTGGCGCATTCCACGTCAGGGCCACAGCGGTCGATGCCCCCGTTCCGCTCAGTGCCACTGTTGTGGTTGGATATATTGTCGAAGTGCTCGCAATTGCCAGTGTCCCGCTCGCCGTCCCCGCCACAGTGGGAGCAAACTGCACCGTCACTGTGGCCGTCTGTCCCGGAGAGAGTGTTGCGGGAAACGAACTGCTTGAAATGAGGAAGCCCGTGCCCGTCAGCGTCGCCGAGTTCACCGTTACTGATGCAGTTCCACTCGACGTCAGGGTCAGCGACTGCGTTGCGGTATCACCTACCAGCACATCGCCAAACGCAATCGAACTCGAGTTCACGCTCAGTTGAGGCCCAGACACACTCAGGGTCAGGCTGGTCGTCGCAGAACCGCCGTTGGCCGTCGCCGTCAGTGTGGCCGTCTGAGTCGTGGTCACCGCAGTTGCTGTCGCGGTAAAGCTTGCCGTGGTCGCTCCGACGGTCACCGTTACGCTCGCCGGCACGATCACCGCCGAGTTGTCGCTCGCCAGACTCACAGTCACGCCGCTGCTACCTGCGGCAGACGAAAGCCCCACAGTGCACGTCGTCGTTCCAGATCCTGCAATCGCACTGTTTGCGCAGTTCAGGGTGCTTGCAGCGGCCGCGGCGGCCGTCGTTCCCGTTCCGCTCAAGCCCACCACCGTCGCGCTTGCGTTGGCTGCAGTGGTCGTCACTGAGATCTGCCCTGTTGCCGCGCCCACCGCTGTCGGCGCAAACTGTACGGTAAACGCGTAAGTCCCGCCCGAGGCCACCTTCACTGGAAAGCTTGACTGGTTGATGATCGCAAAGGAACTCCCCGTGATGCTGGCGGACGAGATATCTACCGCAGAGAGAGTTTTGTTCACCAGCGTTACCGTCATGCTTGACGTCTGGCCCACCGCTACGCTGCCAAAGGCAGCCGTCGCCGGCGTTACCACAAATACCACTGAGTTCGAACTCGTCACGAGACTGCTTCCGCAGCCGGCAAGCAGCACCACCGCGGCGCTCAGCAGCAGCAAAAGCCCGTTGCCAACGAGCAGGTTTCTCCGATTATTTCCCGCCGCGCGGTTTGCCCACGTGGGGTTAAAGACAAGTGCAGCAGGTTTCAAGCGACCAGACAGCCTTTCGCTGTTAAAGAATGCACACTCAATCGTAGTTCAGGGTTGGGAACATATCGATTAAGCGATCAAGTTGTGGCTGCCCGGGTGCCCCATGCCAGGGCTTTCCCGTGAGAGCCTCCTGTTGCCCGTATCGCTCCATACCTGCAAAAACAGGCTGGCGTCTTTGGCAGTTTCAACTGAAAAGAGAGCAAAATGGAGTTCCGCGCTACCCCTCGAGCACACTTCGGCAGACTTCCCGGCAACAAGGTATCGCAGAAACCCTTAAAAGATAGTTTGCACCTCTGATGCCAAACACTGCGCCACGGGCGTGTCCGATAACTCTATATAAATCCTCAGCTTCGCGTACGTCCCGCGCAAGGCTGTGGGAACCGTTTCTTCCGCTAGTGTGTAATTTTGACCAGACAGGGTAGTTTATTCCTGTTAACGCAGGGGGTACCCCCTGCGTCCAGCGCTCAAGCCTGCTTTATGGGATCGTCACCGCAGTGGTGTTTGAGGGCACGCTTTCCGTGCCGTCCGTCGCAACGCTTGTCACGTAGTAGGCGTAGCTCGTGGCCCCTTGCACCGCCGCGTCCGTGTACGCCGTCGACGTCTTGGCAGATGCCAGCAGGGAATAGCTTGAGACACCTCCCGTCGCCCGGTACACGTTGTAGCTCGCCACCGTCACCCCGGTGGATGTCGGCGCATTCCAGCTCAGGTTCACCGCGTACGTCACGCCGGTTCCAGTCAGGGCCACCTGCGTCGTGCTGCCCGTCGACGAGTTGCTCGCAATTGTCAGCGTACCTGTCGCCGCGCCTGAAGTTGTCGGGTCAAAGGCCACGCTTACTGAGGCGGTTTGCCCGGGGCTCAGAGAAGTTGGCACGTTTGAGCTGGCAATAGAAAACCCAGTTCCAGCCAGAGTCACCGAACTGATCGAAACAGCCGTCGTGCCCGTCGACGAAAGCGTCACCGTCTGGGTCGCGGTCGTGTTCAAATTCACACTGCCAAACGCGACTGAAGTGGCGTTCACAGCCAGCGTCGCAACGCTGCCTGCCGAAAGCTGAATCGCGAAGCTCTGCGTTGCGCCTCCGGAAGTCGCCGTAAGCGTCGCCGTCTGCGTCGTTGTCACCGCCGCCACCGTCGCCGTAAAGTTCGCCGTCGTCGCACCCGCAGCCACCTTCACGCTCGAAGGCACGGTCACGGCCGCGTCGTTACTCGCCAGCGTCACGCTTTGGCCGCTGCTCGCTGCCGCTGCGCTCAGTGTCACTGTGCAGGCATCCGTCCCCGCACCGGTCAGCGCCGCGCTCGTGCAACTCAGTCCTGTCACCGTCGTTGTTGTCGTTGAGCCCGTGCCGGTCAGGCCCACCGAAGTGGATTTCTTCTTCTTCGACGCGCTGCTCGTCACCGTCTGCGGTTCAATCGCGGCGGCAGCCGTCGTCGCCGATGCATACTGCACCTGCAGTTGTCCTTTCACCGCACCCTTCCCCTTCGGCGAGAACTGCAGATGCACGGTCGTGCTTTCGCCCACCGCCAGCGTGATCGGCAAAGTTGTTCCGCTCGCCAGGGTAAACGAGCTTCCGGTCACCGACAGATCCGAGATCTCTACCGCCGCGGTCCCGGGGTTCCCGAGCGTTACCGTCGAATCCACCGTGGTACCCACCGCCACCTCGCCGAACGCAACGTCGCTTGGCGTCACCGCCAGGGTCGAAGTGTCCGCCGCAGATGCGCCCGAGTTCACCACGTAGGCGCCGCAGCCGCTCAACAGCATAGCCGCTGCGCTCAGCAGCAGCAGAAGAAGCCCATTGCCAACGAGCAGGCTCTTCCGGATGTTTCCCAGCGCGCGGTTTTCCCGCGTGAGGCAGAGGAGGAGTACAGAAGGTTTCAAGGGACCGGACAGCCTTTCCACGTTCAAAAAAAGCACACTCAATCGAAGTCCAGGGTTGGGAACTCAGTGATTGAGCGATCAAAGTGCGGCTGTCAGGGCGCCCAATACAGGGCTTTCCCGTGAGAGCCTCCTGTTGCCCGTATCGCGCCATTCCTGCAAACTCGATGGCGTCTTTGGCCGTTACAGCTGAATGAAGGCAAAAATGGATTTCTGCGCCACCAATCGAGCACACTTCGGAACCCATCCCGGCTACAAGGTGCCGCAGAAACTATGGAAAGATGGATTGCACTCCGTGGGCCAAACCCCGGTGCCACTATAACGTCTGATAAATCTATCTATCTCCGCAGCTTCGCGCACGACCTGAGCAGGGCTGTGGAAACCTTTTCTTCAAGAAGTGTGTAATTTTGACCAGACTGGGTAGTTTCTTCCTGCTGGCGCAGGGGGGGGGCTCCCCCCTGCGTCCTGTGCTTCAGCCGCTACGGGATCGTCACCGCAGTGGTGTTCGAGGGCACGCTCTCTGTGCCGTCAGACGCGACACTCGTCACGTAGTAGGCGTAGCTTGTTGTCCCTTGCACCGATGCGTCCGTGTACGCCGTCGACGTTTTGGCTGAGGCCAGCAGGGAATAGGTCGAGCTGCCACCCGCTGCCCGGTACACGTTGTAGCTCGCCACCGTCACCCCGGTGGATGCTGGTGCATTCCAGGCCAGGTTCACCGAGTACGTCACGCCCGTTCCCGTCAGGGACACCTGCGTCGTCGTGCCCGTCGACGAGTTGCTCGCAATCGTCAGCGTGCCTGTCGCAGCCGTTGCTGTCGTCGGGTCAAAAGCCACGCTCACCGAGGCGGTCTGCCCGGGGTTCAGCGATGCCGGCACGTTCGAGCTAGCGATCGAAAATCCGGTTCCAGCGAGTGTCACTGAGCTGATCGAAACAGCCGTCGTGCCCGTCGACGAAAGCGTCACCGTCTGGGTTGCCGTCGTGTTCACGTCCACATTGCCGAACGCGATGGATGTGGCGTTCACCGCCAGCGTCGCAACGCCCGCCGAAAGTTGGATTCCGAAAGTCTTCGCCGCGCCCGCAGCCGTCGCTGTCAGCGTCGCCGTCTGCGTGGTCGTTACGGCTGCTACCGTCGCCGTAAAGCTCGCCGATGTTGCGCCCGCCGCCACCGTCACGCTCGCGGGTACCGCCACCGCGGAACTATTGCTTGCCAGCGTTACCGCAAGCCCTCCCGTCGGCGCCGCTACCGTCAGCTGAACCGTGCAGGCATCGTACCCCGCTGCCGTATAGCTGCTCGTCGCGCAGCTCACCGCACTCAGTGCTGCTGTCGATGCGCCCGTTCCGGTCAGCGCCACCGCTGTCGTGGTGCCCGTCGCCGAATTGCTCGCAATTGAAAGCGATCCCGTGGCCACACCTGACGTTGTCGGGTCAAACTGCACCGTCAATGCCGTGCTCTGGCCTGGATTCAGCGTCACCGGCAGGCTTCCAGCGGTCAGTGAGAATCCGCTTCCCGTCACCGTCGCGCCGTTCACCGTCACTGCCGCTGTGCCCGTTGAGCTCAGTGTTACCGTCTGCGTCGTCGGTGTATTCAGCGCTACCGTGCCAAAGGCCATGCTGGTAGTGCTCACGCCGAGAACCGGAGTCACCGCATTCAGCTGCAGCGCAAACGTCGCCGTTCCGCCCGCCGTCAGCGTTGCCGTCTGCGTCGTTGTCACCGCTGTCGCCGTCGCAGCAAAGCTCGCTGATGTTGCGCCCGCCGCCACCGTCACGCTCGAGGGCACAGTCACGGCCGCGTTGCTGCTGGCCAGCGTCACGCTTTGGCCGCCGCTCGCTGCCGCACCGCTAAGCGTGACCGTGCAGGCATCTGTCCCTGCGCCGGTCAGCGCCGTGCTCGTGCAGCTCAAGCCTGTCACCGTCGTTGTTGACGCCGAGCCGGTTCCGCTCAGACCCACGTAAGTGGACTTCTTCTTCTTCGATGCGCTGTTCGTCACCGTCTGCTGTTCAATCGCGTTGCTCGTGGCGGTCGTCGCTGCCGCGTACTGCACCTGCAGTTTCCCATTCACCGCACCCTGCCCCTTCGGCGAGAACTGCACATGCACGGTCGTGCTGCCGCCCACAGCCAGAGTGATTGGCAACGTTGTCCCGCTCGCCAGAGTGAACGAACTTCCCGTTATCGATAGATCCGAGATATCCACCGCCGTAGTCCCTGGGTTCGCGAGCGTGACCGTCGAATCCGACGTGGCTCCCACCGCCACCGCGCCAAACGCCACGTCGGCAGGTGTAGCCGACACTGTCGATGTGTCCGTCGCCGATACGGCAGAGTTCACCACGTAAGCTCCGCAGCCTGCCAGCGCCATGCACAGGCACGCCAGCCCAGGCAGCCCAACGAGCCACAGCCCGCCGCGCGTCGTTCTCCTGGACCCAAGCTCCTCCGCATCGGGGGAATAAAAGAAAGCCGTTGAGTAATCGAATCTCGTACGCATACCTGTTACCTCAAAAATCCTGGGTCCGCATCCCTGTCGCCGGGCTGGGGTCCCGAATGAACTGCAACTCACAAGGACATCTGCAAAACGGCAACAGGTGTCACTCGGCACCAGGGTCGGTAGGGACCTCCGGTACTAAATCATTAGTTACCTTTGTTGTAGGAGCACCAAGGCAAGTCAGAAAAGTGGCCAATTTTGGCGCTTAGAACGTCATTTCGCGGCTTGGGGCCGTCTATAGACGCAGCATTGGCACAATGTGACTCAATCTGTCGCCCTACAAGTAACCTAAATGATCCATTACCTAGGTTGTACTTGATCTGTGGAAAATGAGAAGGGTCTATGCGCATACTTGGGTAACGCAAGTACTGTTATTTTTGGTATATAGAGATGCCCAACGGGTCTGGAACATTCTCTCAGAATATTTTTCGCGCACCCCGGAACTGCACCAGAACAGCAGCAGCTCCCGGTCGCCGGCCAGCCCTCCACAGCCGTTTTCCCATGCTTCGCGGGAACCGTTTATCAGGCCTCGAAGCATGCCCCGCGGGCCTTCACCGCCGCACCGGCCTCATCGGAAATATCACTGGGGATCAATCTCGCGCTGCCTCGCACGCCAGGGAACTGGCGCTCCGGACAGGCACAAAGCTTATGGGAAGGTGGGTCTATGCAGGTAAAAAAAGGCACCTGCCATCAGACAGGTGCCGCATTCGCATTACCGGTTTTTCAAGCCAGAGACATGAGTTCTTCCCTGATCTGAAACTCTGCAACCTGGGCCGCCGTCAGCACCGTCTCTGATAGGTCCATCGAGATCGGTTGCTGCGGGTCAATCGTGATCGCGTACAAAATCACTTCGCGCGTTCCACCGCCCATGTAGAACGCATCCAGCAGATCCTTCACGCCAATGTCATGCGCCGTGAGGGTTGGCGGGTAGTCGCGGGAGAATCGCGGTGTTGTCCGTGTCACCGTGCCAATGGGGTTGCCGTCTGCAGCCGCGTCAATCAGCACCACGCGGTCCGCGTTTTGCAGTGGTCCCAGCAGCACAAAGCCGCCCGTGCCTCCATCTAGGCATTCCACGCTCGGCGGCAGTGGTTTCTGAGCCAGGGCGCGTACCACGTGGACGCCAACTCCTTCGTCGCCCATGATTACGTTGCCCAGGCCCAGCACCAGGGTTTTCTGCGTGTTATTTGTCGTCACCCTTCACCCGATCGAACTTCCATCCGCCCACAATTGAGGAGATCGTACCGCGCCCCTCAATGTAGTCATGATAGAAGGCAAGATAAACGTGCACGATGGTGAAGCAGACAAAGAACCACAGGAACAGGTGGTGCCAGAAGCGCACCCCGAACTCACCGCCCATCAACGGCACAATCCAGGTGAACATCCGCGGCAGCCACGACGTGCTCATGCTCGAGTAGAGAGCGAACCCAGTGATCGTCTGGAAGCAGAACACCAGGAACGTCAGGAAGTAGATGAACGCCGCCAGCGAGTTGTGTCCGGTCGAGATCGCCCCGTGCATCTTGGTCTGCAGCACGTCCGTCTTGATCACGTCCACAATCTCCTCCCGCTGCCACTTCTTGAACGGGAGAAACGTCGTCCACTGCGCGTACTTGTTTCCCACAAAACCCCAGTAAATACGCGCCGCAAAGTTAAACACATACACAAATGCTGAAACAAAGTGGATGAAGCGGACCGTGCCGAACCAGTACTGCTGATAGGCTTCGGCGGCATAGAACGCCCGGATCGGTGCCCCGATCAGGTACCCGGTCACGCACAGCAGCACCAGCGCCACCGCATTGATCCAGTGGTAGAACCGGACGGGCAGCTGCCACACATACACCCGCCGGTACTCCACCCCGTGCGTCCCGTTCGTCGGCACGGCATTGCCTGGTTGAATGTTCGCAGTGCTCATACTCTCACTCAAACGAAACCTGGTGAATGTGCCGTCCCTGCGGATCGTACAGATGCACGCTGCAGGCCAGGCACGGGTCAAAGGAATGGATCGTGCGCAAAATCTCCACCGGCTCGTCCAACTTGGCCACCGGCGTACCGATCAGCGAAGCTTCGAAGGCCGAGCGCTGCATCTTCGCATCGCGCGGCGAGCCGTTCCACGTCGTCGGCACCACAAGTTGATAGTTCGCAATCGCGCCCTTGTGGATCTTCACGTAGTGCGCCAGCGAGCCGCGCGGAGCTTCCACCAGGCCCACGCCTTCGCAATCTTCAGGCCAGGTCTTCGGTTCCCACTTCTCGCGGTTAAACGTCGATGTTTCCCGCGTTTTCACGCGATCCATCAGCTCGCCAAAGAACTCCTTCAGCCAGCCCATGGCCAGTGCCGCATCAATGCCGCGCGCTGCTGTACGGCCCAGTGTGCTGAACAACGCATCCACCGGAACATTCAGCTTGCCCAGCACCATACCCACGGTTTCCTTCACGTCCGTGTGACCAGCTGCATATGACACCAGCAACCGCGCCAGCGGGCCCACTTCCATCGGGTTGTCCTTCCACCGCGGCGTCTTCAGGAACGAGTACTTATCGTGTCCTTCCAGCGTCTCGAACGGCGGTGTCGGCCCCGTGTACTTGATATTCGTTTCGCCGGCCCAGGGATGCAGTCCCTTGTCGTTGCCGCCGTCGTACTCGTACCACGAATGAGCAATGTACTCCTTGATCTCCTGCTCGTCGCGCGGATTCACCGGATGTACCGTGCTCAGGTCGCGGCCCAGCACCGCACCGCGCGCATACTTGAACGACTGAGGATTTCCGTAGCCCTTCGTCGGATACTCGCCATACGACAGGTAGTTCGATAGGCCGCCGCCATACTTCGACCAGTCCTTGTAGAACGAGGCCACCGCCAGCAGATCGGGAATGTACACCTCGTTTACAAATTCATCGGCCTGACTGATCAGCCGCGATACCAAGTTCAGCCGCTCGCTGTTGATCGCAGCCACTTCGTCCGTATCGATCGAGCAGGGAACGCCGCCCACCAGGTAGTTCGGGTGCGGGTTTTTGCCGCCGAACACCGCGTGAATCTTGACCACTTCCTTCTGCCACTCCAACGCGTCCAAGTAGTGCGCAACGCCGATCAGGTTCACCTCCGGCGGCAGCTTGTACGCTGGGTGTCCCCAGTAGCCGTTGGCAAAGATGCCCAGCCCACTGTCAGCGAACTGCTTGATCTTCTTCTGCACATCCGTAAAGTACGCGGTCGTGTTCTTGTCCCACTTCGAGAACGACTGCGCCAGTTCCGCGGCCTTCTTCGGATCAGCTTTCAGCGCGGCAACAATGTCCACCCAGTCCAGCGCATGCAGATGATAGAAGTGCACCACGTGGTCCTGCACATACAGGGTGGCCATCATGATGTTGCGGATCAGTTCCGCGGTTTGTGGAACGGCAACGCCAATGGCGTCTTCCACTGAGCGCACGCTGGCCAGCGCATGCACTGTGGTGCACACGCCGCACACGCGCTCGGTAATCGCCCACGCGTCGCGCGGATCACGCCCGATGAGGATCTTCTCCAGACCCCGGATCATCGTGCCCGCGCTGAACGCATCGGTGATGACGCCATTCTCAACCACCGCTTCAATGCGCAGGTGGCCTTCAATTCGTGTAACCGGATCGACGACTACGCGTGTCATGATTCTCTACGACTCCTTCTCTTCCTCTGCGTGCACTTCCGCGATGACCTTGTGCTTGCGAATGTTGGTGACAACCGCGTGCGCGGCCACACCGGCCAGCGTCGCCGCACCCACAATCGTGCCCACCGTATCCGCCGTGCTCTCGATGCCGAATCCGGGGAATGAGGGCAGGTGCTGGTAGAACGGACCGTTATCCCAGAAGCCCTCTTCGCTGCAGCCAATGCAGCCGTGTCCCGACTGGATCGGATAGCTCGTTCCTTCGTTCCACTTCACCACCGAGCAGGCATTGTAGGTCACCGGACCGCGGCAGCCCATCTTGTACAGGCAATAGCCCTTGCGCGCGTTCTCGTCGTCCCACGACTCCACAAACAACCCGGCGTCGTAGTTCGCGCGGCGGTAGCAGGTGTCGTGCACGCGCCGTCCGTAGAACTCCTTCGGGCGTCCCAGGCTGTCTAGTTCCGGCACCTGGCCCAGCACCAGCAGATGCGTCACCACCGACATCATCACGTCGGCAATTGGCGGGCATCCCGGCACATTGATTACGGGCTTGTTCACCAGCTTGTGAATCGGCGTCGCGCCCGTCGGGTTCGGCTTTGCTGCCTGCACGCAGCCGTTTGAGGCACAGCTGCCCCAGGCCACAATCGCCGCCGCATCTGCCGCCACCGTTTGGAGAATCTGCTCAGCCGTTTTGCCGCCGATCATGCAGTACACGCCGCCGTCTTTGGTCGGCACCGCGCCCTCCACCAGCACAATGTACTTGCCCTTGTTGTTCTTGATCGTGTCGTTCAGGCTCTTCTCTGCCTGGAAGCCGGAGGCCGCCATTAGCGTCTCGGTATAGTTCAGGCTTAGAACATCCAGCAGTGCATCCACAACAATCGGGTGCGACGCGCGGATAAACGACTCGCTGCAGCACGTGCACTCTTGAAAGTGCATCCAGATCACCGCAGGCTTCTCTTTCTTCTCAAACACGCTGGCTACCTGTGCCGCCCCGGTCCTGCCCAGGCCTGCCACCGTCGCCGCTGCCACACAAAACTGTAGAAAATCTCTGCGGCTGTAACCCTTCTTCTCCATCGATTGCCAAATGGAATCGCCCATGCCAACCTCACTCCCGCTTAAGGCTCCGCGTTTCGCACGGTAAGTACCATCACATTTCGGTACCCCGGTTTCGCGGCGAATAGAGGCACATTACGTGCACTAACTCACATTCGGCTGTGCTCACCATCACATACGCTACATGAACGAATCAGTAAGAAAATACCGAAACCCGCATAGGCAAATAGCCCTGCGGGTTTACGTTTCCGGGCATCCGGTGCGATCAGTTAATCAATGATGTGCCTACACGCGCGGAAGGAGCACTGAACGCGCAGTGAATCGCAAGTTATTCTTGGATGCGCCCACTTCACCGGACGATAAAGCGGCTCTCAGAGGGCACTTGAGTTGTTGCTGCGGCCGAGCTCTACTTGCCGAGTTCGAGTGCCCCGGTCAAGTTAGCCACGCGCTCCACCTGGTGGCTACGGCACCAGGACTCGAGCCCCTTCGCTAGTCGTTCCACTGCGCGCGGATCGGCATAGCTTGCTGTGCCCACCTGCACTGCCGTGGCCCCCGCCAGCAGAAACTCCACTGCGTCCTCCGGCGTCACGATTCCGCCCATGCCGATTAACGGGATCGACACCGCCCTCGCCACTTCGTACACCATGCGCAGCGCAATCGGCTTGATCGCTGGCCCAGACAAGCCACCTGTGATGTTCGTCAGGCGCGGCTTCCGCGTCTCTGCGTCGATCGACATGCCCATGAAGGTATTCACCAGGCTCAGCGCGTCGGCGCCGGCATCAGTTGCGACTTTGGCCATGTGCGCAATTGAGGTCACGTTAGGCGAGAGCTTCACAATCAGCGGCCGCTGCGCCGTAGCCTTCGCCAGCTTTACCAGGTGCTCGAGTTCCACCGGGTCCGCGCCGAACGACATGCCACCGGCGTGCACGTTCGGGCACGAGACATTCAGCTCGTAAGCCGCAATGCCTTCCGCCTCGTTCAGCCGGTTGATCACCGCCACGTATTCGTTGGCCGTGCATCCGAAGACGTTCGCGATGCACATGCACTTCGGGTAGCGCCTCAGCGGCGGAAGCTTCTTGGCAATGAACTCCTCGACGCCCACATTCTGCAGCCCGATGGCGTTCAGCATGCCCGACGCCGTCTGCACAATGCGCGGCGCCGCGTGGCCTGTCATCGGTTGCAGGGAGATGCCTTTGGTCGAAAAGCCCCCGATCGCCTCCAGCGAGACGATCTCTTCGAACTCGATGCCGTA
>DCFV01000047.1:12281-26451 GCA_002314435.1 Acidobacteriaceae bacterium UBA1795
TCGGGTTTCACGCGCCGCAGTTTTCCTTGCTTTTGGAGTTGCCTACTGCCCCGCCCGCTTCAGCGCTTCGGTCAGCACGCGGCCCACCGCCGCCGACGGCTGATTCACGCCCGCCAGCGAGGCGAACGTGGCTGCCAAATCCACCGGGGCCACTCTCTCATGATACGCGCCGGGTACGAACGGCGCGCCGTAGAAGGCCAGCGGAACATGCCGGTCGTAGCTCCATGGGCTGAAGTGCGTCGTCCCGCCCCAACTACTGATGTCCTGCATCTGGTAGCCGCCCAGCACCAGCATCACATACCAGTTGCCGTGGTAACTGTAGCTGTGCGCCAGCTCGCGTCCCCACTCGCTCGGCGGCACCTCTCCATTGGCCATTTGCAGCCGCGTATAGGTGCCCGCCACCTGCGGAGCGGGCGGCAGCCTGTGCTGCACAGGTAGTGCCGCGCCCGTTTTCGGAGCCTGGCTCTCTACTGCCTCGGACAACAGCGCCGCCACAGCCTCCTCGGCCGCCTTCTCGTCCACTTTCGCCTTCTCGAAGGCGTGCTTGTTCAGCACCAGGTAGGGCAGCTCCAGGCCCGGCATCAGGTAGTCCACGCCGGCCTTCGGAGAAAAGCGTGCATTCAGTCCCTCGTTCAGCGCCGCGCGCAGCGCATCCATCTTCACCGTGCCCGAGTCGATCCCCAGCTTCGCCGCCTCTGATGAAATCGGTGCAACGCCGTGGTCTGCCGTCAGCGCCACCCACACGTTGTTTAGCCCCACCGACTGGTCCAGCCACGTGAAGAAGCTGTCGAACTGCCCATCCAGTGCCAGGATCTCTTCCTTCAGCTGATCCGAGTCCGGACCCATCTGGTGGCCCAGAATGTCGTTCGCCGAAAGCGAAATCGTCACCAGGTCGGTCACCCCATTCTGCCCCAGATTTTCGCCGGTGATCAGCGCCTTGGCAAAGTCCAGTTCGTAGCTGTTCGCCGCCGGAGTCCGCCCCACCAGGTCGTGAAACTGTGTGGTCCCCTCGGCATTGGCTTCCTTCTCGGCCTGGGCAATCCGTCCGCTCGCATTGAACGCCCGCGCCCACTCAGGCAGGTGCTCCATGTAATAGGTGGAGGTCGTGAACTGCCCGCTGTCGTCGTCGATCCAGAACGCCCCATTCGCCGCCTGCCCTGCAGGCAGAATCGCCGCGCGGTCTTTCAGCGAAACGCCATACACCCGCGCCCGTCCCGCCGTCGCCAGCCGCAGCTCATCGCCCAGGGTTGTCGCCCTCAGGTTGCGCGGCGAGGCGCCAATCGCATACTTCAGCGCATCCGCCGGCGCGCCCGGCTTGTTCGCCGGAATCGCCTCCGCCGGCACATCTACCAGCTGATAGCGCTCGTCTTCGACGGACGTCACCTTGTGCTTGTCCGAACGGCTCGCATCCCACCACTCATTCGACTCGATCCCGTGCCCATCCGAGTACGCGCCCGTACCGATCGTTGCATGTCCCGGCGCCGTCTTCGTATTCGCGTAGTCGAAGTAGCAGTCCGTGAACCACGCGCCCTGATCTGTGAACAGCCTGAAGCCGCGTCCCTTGAACTCCGCATGGTAGCGGTTCAAGTAGTCGCCACGAAACTGGTCGATCACCACAATCACAATCAGCTTGGGCTTGCCCGCATACACCTGCGCCGGCAGCGCATCTGGAGCAAGAAGAGAGCCAGCAACAAAGCACACAAAGAACAGAGGAGAGAACAAACGACGCGCGATCCGCATGAGTTCGATTCTATCGACCGACCATTAAGGTTCTGCAACAGCGCCGGGCGGGGATGCCCCAAATACAAAAACGCTCCGCAGCCACCCAGCCGCGGAGCGCCTTTGTTCTTACTGACCACTGATCACTGACAGCTGACCACTGGGGTCTTACGCCGTCACCGGCTCGCTAGCCGTCACGTTCACCGGTGTTAGCCAGCCAAACCGATCCGGCTTCAGCCCGTTGGCAATCGCGAAGAACTCGTCGGCGATCTTCTTGGTGATCTCACCCGGCTTACCGTCGCCCACCAGCACGCGATCCACCGAGCGAATCGGAGAAACCTCCGCCGCTGTGCCTGTGAAGAACACCTCGTCGGCGATGTAAAGCATCTCGCGCGGAATCGGCTGCTCGATCACCGTGAGTCCCAGGTGCCGCGCAAGCGTCAGCACGCTGTCCCTGGTAATGCCCGAAAGAGCCGAGTTCGCCAGCTGCGGCGTATACAGCACGCCGTTGCGCACCACAAACACATTCTCGCCCGAACCTTCGCTCACGAGTCCGTTCACATCCAGCGCAATACCTTCTGCGTAGCCGTTTACGTCGGCTTCCATACGGATCAGCTGCGAGTTCATGTAGTTCGCGCCCGCCTTGGCCAATGCCGGCATCGTGTTCGGTGCCAGGCGGTTCCAGCTGGAAACGCAAACGTCTGCGCCGCCCGAGCCTTCCACGTACTTGCCCCACGGAAAATTCGCGATGTACACATCAATCGGCGAACCCTTCGGGCTCACGCCAATCTCGCCGTAACCGCGCAGCACAATTGGCCGAATGTAACATGGTGCCACACTGTTGGCCTCGATCACGTCCACCACCGCCGCGCAAAGCTCGTCCAGCCCGTACGGCAGCTCCATCCGGTAGATCTTCGCCGAGTCCAGAAGTCGCTGCATGTGCTCCGGCAGGCGAAACACAGCTGAGCCCTGCGGCTGCGCGTAGCAGCGAATACCCTCGAATACGCTCGAGCCGTAGTGCACTACATGGCTCATTACGTGAATCGTCGCCTGTTCCCAGGGAATCAGTTTGCCGTTGTGCCAGATTTTGGATGTGGCTTGAATAGGCATGGGGATGGTTTTGCTCCTTCATCGCGTTCCTGCGCGAATATCTCAGCGTACCGCGCCTCGCCCCGCTCTGTCACCACACCGAACCCAGCCCGGAACCGCGGGTAATACCCCGTATCCCTGTGCTAATTTGACGGGCACCCATTCTTCGCGCGCTTCTTGCCCGAATGGTGGGAAGGCAAGTCGGCCTCCTCGCCTCGATCAGGTCTACCGCACGCTGTGCACCGCTGTATGCAAAGCGCGTCTACAATCAACCCATGCACGACGTAGTCGTCTACTCACGCAAAGGATGTCATCTCTGCGACGTGGTCAAAGACACCCTTATTCGCCTCGACGGCCAGGCCGACTTTCAATGGCGCGAGGTCGATATCGACACGGATCCCGAACTTCGCCAGCAATACAACGACCAGGTCCCGGTCGTCTTTATCAATGGGCGCAAGGCCTTCAAGTACCACATGGAAGAGCAGATGTTCCTGCGTGCCATGGCCGCCCGCGCCTGACCGCCTTCCGCCTTCGCTCACCACCGCATCCCTGCTAAGGTATCTCCGTGCCTCCTCGCTTGCCCGGCCTCACCAAATCCACCGGCCTACTTCGCCATCCCTTTGACGAAGCGAACGGCGTATGCACCAGCGGCCTTATCGCCGGCCGTCACCTTAAGTCTGGCCACTGCCACGACCGCCACGCCACGGCCTACTACGGCGTCGCCCCCTCGGTCTTCCAGTCGCTCCTCGCGCGCTGGCAGCGCACCCGCTCCTCCGAGTCCATTCAGGACTTCACCTTCGTCGATATCGGTGCCGGCATGGGTCGCGCCATGCTCCTCGCGTCCCAGCAGCCTTTCCGCCAGGTCCTCGGCGTCGAACTGCACTCCACGCTCGTCCGCACAGGCCGCCGCAACCTCACCATTTGGCGGAAAAGCGGCCGCGCCGTCTCCCCGCTGCGCCTCACCCTGGGCGATGCCACCCAGTTCCGCTTCCCACCTGGCCCCTGCGTCTGCTTCCTCTTCAATCCCTTTGGCGCATCTGTAATGCGTCGCCTGCTGCGCCATCTCGCAGCCACTTTTGCGGATCGGCCCGGCCAGCTCGACCTGCTCTACGTCAACAACGAGCAGGAGGGCGAACTCGAGTGCCACCGCGGCTTCCGTCGACTCTACTTGGGCAAGGTCCGCCGCTCGCCCGAGGACAACCGCGCCGACCGCGCCATCCTCACGCACCAACCCGAAGGCGAATACGCCTCCCACCCTTACGAAGACTGCTCCATCTGGCGCTTCGAAGGCTGAACGGCTGAAAGAGCAGGGAACCCACCGCCCCGCAGAAACCAAAGCGTGACTCAGCACGACCAAAGGTGTCCCAGGTCCGGATATTCGGACCTGGATACGCACCAAACACGAGCCCTACGACACATCCATCAGGGCCCCGGCGCCTCGCTCTCGCCCCTGCCCCCTGAAACCTGCCCCTTGAAACACGTCCATTGACGCCCGCGCCCGCCCGGTAGAAAGTTATCTGATTACTTCGCGGCTGCGGATTTGTCCTGACAAACCAGCAGCCCTTAAGCTGCAAAGCCAGGGAGCAAGTTTGTGAAAGAACCGCGTTTGATTCTCGGAATCGGGGAGTTGTTGTGGGATCTGCTGCCGGAGGGTGCCCGCCTGGGCGGCGCCCCGGCGAACTTCACCGTCATGGCCGGTCGCCTCGGCAACCACGCCGCCATCCTCAGCCGCATCGGCCGCGACGACCTCGGTCGCAAGGCCGTCGAAACACTCGACCCACTGCCGGTCGATACCAGTCACGTTCAGATCGATACCGAGCATGAAACCGGCCGCGTCACAGTCTCTTTCGAGGGCGGCCAGCCTTCCTATGAGATTCACGAGCCCGCCGCCTGGGACGCACTCGAGCTTTCCGACGAGTGGGTCCAACTCGCAGAGCGTGCCGATGCCATCTGCTTCGGCTCGCTTGCCCAGCGCAGCCTCGAGTCCCGCCAGACCATCCAGACCCTCGCCGCGCAAACCTCATCGTCCTGCGTGCGAGTCTTCGACGTCAATCTCCGCGCGCCCTACTACTCCGGCGAAACTGTGCAGGAGTCGCTCGAACTTGCCACCGTGGCCAAGATGAACGACGGCGAGGTGCCTCTCGTCCTCACCCTGCTTGGCCTGTCCATCGACTCCGGGCCTGACGCATTGCGCCTCGGTGCCGAGCGCCTGCTCAACGAGTTTCCTGAGCTGCAGATGGTGGCCATCACCTGCGGTTCCCACGGCAGCCTTCTCGTCACCCGCGACGAGTGGCACCGTCACCCCGGTCTGGCCACCCAGGTTGCCGACACCATCGGGGCGGGCGATGCCTTTACCGCTGCCCTTACACACTACCTGCTCCGCGGAGCCAGCCTCGCCGTGCTAAACGAAGCCGGCAATCGCTGGGGCTCCTGGGTTGCCTCCCAGTCCGGCGCCATGCCGCCGCTTTCCGCCGCCACCCGCGCCTCCATCGAGGCCGCCATCGACGCCGACGAGTAACTGCCCGGTCGATCACCCGGGCGCACTTTTCCCGAATTGGCGACTTTCCACAGGCTGCGGCGCGGATAGTACGGAAGACACGCATCCAGACGCCGCAAAATGTCTTATCCTGTTGCGAAATGCATCGACAAAGATTCGCGCCCTCAGCCATCGATCGCTTCTGCTCGGCTAACCCTCTGGCGCTCCTGCCGATTCAGTCCTGAAAGGTAGCAAATGGCGCGCCCGCGCAAGACTGCTGGAAAACTCGAACCGCCGCCCCAAGCCGAACCAGGACAGCGCATCGCCAAGCACCGGCGCATCTTTGACCACCTGCTCGCCAGCATTCAATCCGGCCATCTTAAGCCCGGCGAACGCTTGCCCAGCGAGGCCGAGCTGGGCGAGCTCTTCGCCGCTTCGCGCATCACCGTCGCCAAGGCTGTCCTAGATCTGCAGCGCATGGGTCTCGTGACCCGCCGCCCCGGTGCCGGCACTCACGTCAAGGGCGAGAGCGTTCCCCGCGGCCGCACCTACGGCCTCCTCATCCCCGAGCTCGGCCTAACCGAAATCTTCGAGCCCATCTGCCGCGGCATGATGCGCACCGCCTTTGCCCGTTCCGACACCCTCCTCTGGGGTAACACCGCCAGCTCCTTTCGCGAGGCTGCTCGCGAGGCTGAGCAGTTGGTCCAGTCCTTCCTCGCGCAAAAGGTCGCTGGCATCTTCTTTGCCCCCCTCGAGCTCATTCCGGAGAAGGACACCATCAACCGCCGCATCGCCCGCGTCCTCGAGCGCGCCCAGATCCCCGTCGTCCTTCTCGACCGCTGTTACACGCCATATCCCGAGCGCTCGCAGCACGACCTCGTAGGCATAGACAACCGCCGCGCAGGTTTCGTCGCCACTGCCCATCTTCTCTCGCACGGTGTCCGCCGCATTGCCTTTCTTTCCGAGGAGTACTCCGCCAACAGCATAGAGGGCCGCGTCACAGGCTTCTTTGAGGCGCTGCGCCACTTCGGCATCGTCCCTGCGCGCAATCCCATCTGGCGTGGCAGCCCACAGGACGAACAACTCGTCCGCAACATGCTCGACTTCTACCGTCCCGGCGCCGTCGTCTGCGCCAACGATTTGAACGCCGCCCGTCTCATGCAGACCATGCTCGCCCTCGGCGTCCGCATCCCTGAAGAAGTCCGCATCGTCGGCATGGACGACGTCAAGTGGGCCAGCCTCCTGCCTGTTCCCCTCACCACCATCCATCAGGACTGCGCCGGCATCGGCGCCGCCGCCATGTGGACCATGCTTTCCCGCCTGGAGCACCCCGAGCTTCCCATTCGCGACATCCTTGTCCCCACGCGCCTCGTCGTTCGCCGCTCCTGCGGGTCCCACCTCCCGCCCCTCGTGCAGGAAGCCTGACCACCCGCCATGCAGTAGAGTGAAAACACTGTGATCATCAACCTCGCCCGTCGCGCTCACGACCACAACTGGGAGCTCGACCCCATTACGCGCTCCCTGCTGGACACCGATTTCTACAAGCTCCTCATGCTCCAGTTCATATGGAAGCATTTCCCCACCACGCGCGCTACCTTCACCGTCACCAACCGCACCGCCGCCGTTCCTCTCGGCCACATAGTCAACGTCGACGAGCTCCGCGAGCAACTAGAAGCCACGCGTCGTCTCCGCTTCCACAAGTCCGAGCTCATCTGGCTCGCCGGCAACACCTTCTATGGCCGCCGCGGCATGTTCGAGCCCGCCTTCCTCGCCTGGCTCGAGCATGACTTCCGCCTCTGCGACTTCCAACTCGCCGTTGAAGACGGCCAGCTCTCCCTCAGCTTCGACGGTCTCTGGACCGAGAGCACCATGTGGGAGATCTACGCCCTCTCCGTCATCGACGAGCTCAAAACCCGCGCCAATCTCAAGCGCCTCACCGAGCTTGAGCTCGACATCCTCTACGCCCGCGCCAAAACCCGCCTGTGGGAGAAGATGGACCGCCTCTGTGGCGTCCCCATGCTCAACGTCTCAGACTTCGGCACACGCCGTCGCCATTCCTTCCTCTGGCAGGAGTACGTCGTCACCGCCATGCGCGACGTTCTCGGCGACAGCTTCGCCGGCACCTCCAACACCTTCCTCGCCTACAAGCACGACCTCGAAGCCATCGGTACCAACGCCCACGAGATCCCCATGGCCATGGCCGCCCTCGCCAACA
Organism: Acidobacteriaceae bacterium UBA1795; assembly: GCA_002314435.1. Classification (GTDB taxonomy): domain Bacteria; phylum Acidobacteriota; class Terriglobia; order Terriglobales; family Acidobacteriaceae; genus Telmatobacter. Next base: position 19,781 of record DCFV01000047.1, read on the forward strand.
CCGGCGAGGACCTCAAGTCCGCCCAGTACCGCTTCCTCGAGCTATGGCAGAAGACCTACCAGGGCGAGTTGCTCATCCTCCTGCCCGATACATTCGGCACCACCCAGTTCCTCCAGAACGCCCCCGACTGGGTCTGCCGCTGGACCGGCCAGCGCATCGACTCCAAAGACCCCTTCATTGCCGGCGACGAGTACATCCAGTGGCTCACCGCCCATGGCTGCGACCCGCGCTCCAAACGCCTCATTGCCTCTGACTCACTCGACGTCGACGCCATCCTCGCCCTCCACGCTCACTTCTCCGGCACCGTCCGCTCCGGCGTCTCGCCCTGGGACTTCCGCCGCGGCGAGGACTTCCTCGACACCTCCCGCTGGACCCCCAACCGCCGAATCCGTTACTCCGCCGGCTGGGGAACCCTCCTCACCAACGACTTCCGCAACTGCAATCCCCAGGGCGGCGACTCCTTCGACCCCGTCTCCCTTGTCTGCAAGTTGTCTGCGGTCGACGGCCGCCCAACCGTCAAACTGTCCGACAACTACTCCAAGGCACTCGGCTCGCCTGAAGAGATCGCCCGTTACCGCCAGATCTTCGGCACCGCAGGCGTAGCCAACGTCCCCGTCATTACGTAATTCGTCCGGCGGAAGGCCACCCCAACCCAGCCGCAAACCAAGGCTGCAGGTGAGCATCTCTTTGCTCGGAGTCGGACCAGTGTTTTGCGTAGGCCCATTCGCGCAGCGCAGTCTGGATGAATCGCTCGGCCTTGCCGTTTGTTCGTGGCGTGTAAGGTCTGGTGCGGCCGTGCTTGATGGCCATCTGCTGGCAGGCGTGACGGAACTGCTGTGAGCGGTAGCTGGATCCGTTGTCGGTAAGAAGTGCGCGCACGCCGATGCCGTGGGTAGCGAAGAACTCCACCGCCGAGTTCAGGAAGCCGATGGTGGTTTCGGCCTTCTGGTCGGGCAGCATCTGGGTGAAGGCGATGCGCGAGTGATCGTCGACGGCCACGTGCAGCGGGGTTCGTGCTTATCCACCCTTTGCGAACAATAGGGCGGCATGTGCGTGGCTGGCTGGGTGTGTTCCTGTGGATCGGAAAGGGACGTGCTCTCCCAATCCTTTGCGCGATGAGGCTGCGCAAAGGATTGGGCATCCGCGTTCGTGGCTGGCCGACGGCGGCTAGCTGATTTCCAGGACGTCGCTGCTGGCAGCAGCGACGGCTTCGGCGCGTTCCATCAGCTTTTCGGCTACGCCGAAGAACTCGGCAGCCTGAGGGCTCTTGGGACCCGCCAGGGCAACGGGCAAGCCGCGGTCGCCACCCTCGCGGATGGCGGGGATGAGCTCGATGGAGCCGAGGAACGGGATGTTGAACTGCTCGGCCGTGCGCTCTGCGCCCCCCTTGGAGAAGATGTCGATCTGATGGTGGCAGTGAGGGCAGGTGAAGTGGCTCATGTTCTCGACGATGCCGAGGACTTCCACGTTGACTTGCGCGAACATCTCGAGGGCCTTGCGCGCGTCCTGCAGTGCTACGTCGGACGGCGTGGAGACGACCACGGCGCCGGTGAGCTGCACGGTCTGGACGAGGGAGATGACGACGTCGCCGGTGCCCGGAGGCAGATCGACGATGAGGTAGTCGAGCTCTCCCCAGTCGACCTGCTGCAGAAACTGGCGGATGATCTGGTGGAGCATGGGCCCGCGCATGACGAGCGGCTTGTCGCCCGGCGAGATGTAGCCGATAGAGATGGTTTTGAGGCCGTGGGCCTCGTTGGGTTGGATCATGTTGCCTGCGCCGACGGCGGGCTGCTGCGTCGAGCCCATCATGGTGGGCACGTTGGGGCCGTAGATGTCGGCGTCAATGAGGCCCACGCGCTGGCCGAGCTTGGAAAGGGCGATGGCGAGGTTGACGGCGACGGTGGTTTTGCCGACGCCCCCCTTGCCGGAGCCTACGGCGATGATTTTGGAAACGCCGGGCAGGGCCACGGGCGCGGGCATGGCATTTGTGTGGGCCATTGTTGAGTGTTCTCCTTCAGTACGAACGGGTATGGGCGCAGCCTAAGCCTGCGCGGCCTGCTGGCGCTCGAGCTTGCGGCGCGCGTGCTCGGCTTCGCGATGCTCGCGGCGGCGCAATGCATCGGCGTAGCGGCGGATTTCGTCGGGGGTTTCAGGGATCAACTCAGGAACGCGCTGCAGGTTGCCGTTCTTGTCGATGGCGACAAATACGAGATAGGCGCTGGCGACGTGGAGTAGTGTGCCGGTTTGGGGGTGCTCGACCCAGACTTTGACGCCGACTTCGAGCGAGGACTTGAAGGCTCGGTTGACGCTGGACTTGAGGTTGAGCAGGTCCCCGACGTGGACCGGCTGGATGAAGTCGATGTGGTCCATGGCGGCGGTGACGACGTGGGTTCGGGTGTGGCGGTAGGCAGCCATGGCGCCGGTGAGGTCGATGAAGTGCATGAGGCGGCCGCCCAGCAGGTTGCCCAGGGTGTTGGTGTCGTTGGGCAGAACGATTTCCGTCATCTCTGACTGGGTGCTGGCGACGGTCTTGCGGAGTATGGCGGGGGAATCAGTGGAACTCATGGCTGTGCGTGCTCCCTGGAATCGGGTGCCGGGCGGCGGGCCCGGCGTTCGTTACAATGAGAACGGCGGACGACACGAGACGGCACCAGTCCAGTTTCGGCAATCCACGCCAAATAGGCAAATTTTTGAGGCAGATCGAGGCGCAATGAGCAGCACGGACAAGATTGCAGGCCTGCGCGAGATTCTGGCGCTGGACGCGAAGAACAGCTTTGCCCGTTACGGCATTGCCATGGAGCTGGCACGGCAGGGGGATGTGGACGGGGCGCTGGGGGAGTTTACGGCGCTGCTGGAACTGGACCCGGACTACACGGCCGGGTACTTCATGTCGGCCCAGACGCTGGCCAACGCGGGGCGGCGGGTGGAAGCAATCGAGCGGCTGAACGCCGGTATCAGCTGTGCGGCACGAACGGGTAACCGTCATGCTCTCAGCGAGATGCAGGGGATGCTGGACGAGCTGGACCGCTAAATCCTGCTCACGTCGGGCGGTGCCGCGGGGGCTACCGGCGAAATGAATTGAAGCAGCGTTCAATTTGTCGGCGTCTATACTACTGTTATGCCGAAGTATTCAATTGTTGTTCCTTTTCACAACGAAGAGGAGAACGTCACAGTTCTGTATGCGCGCCTGAAACAGGTGATGGAGCAGGTGGGCAGCAGCTTTGAACTGGTGCTCGTGGACGACGGCTCGAGCGACCGCACCTACAAGCTGCTGGAAGAGATTGCCGCGGTAGACAGCCGCGTGCTTGTGGTAAAGCTGCGCCGGAACTTCGGGCAGACCTCGGCGCTGGCAGCGGGCTTTGACCATGCCTCGGGCGAGTTCATCATGGCGATGGACGGCGACCTGCAGCACGATCCGAACGAGATTCCGCACTTTATTGAGAAGTTGGAAGAGGGCTACGACGTTGTTTCCGGCTGGCGCAAGGAGCGAATCGACAACTTCGTGATGCGGCGGTTTCCGTCGCGCTGCGCGAACTGGCTGATGGCCAAGCTATCGGGAGTGGACATCCATGACTTTGGCACCACGTTCAAGGCGTACCGGCGTGAGGTGATCACCAACATTCCGCTCTATGGCGAGATGCACCGGTTTATTCCGGCACTGGCCAAGTGGTATGGCGCGTCGATCTGCGAGATTCCGATCAAGAACGTGAACCGCGAGCGGGGCAAGAGCCACTACGGCATCAGCCGCACCTTCCGTGTGTTTTTTGACCTGCTGACGATTCGGTTCCTGCTGAAGTACATGAGCAGGCCGCTGCACTTCTTCGGCATCTTCGGCGCGCTGGGCATTCTGGCGGGCGGGCTGATCTCCACCGCATTGCTGGGGATGAAGCTGATGGACTGGCACCAGAACGTGATGGATCAGCATGGGCCGCTGTTTGTGATTGCCGGTGTGCTGATTCTGGCAGGTATCCAGTTGCTGGCGATTGGCCTGCTGGGCGAGTTGCAGGTGCGGCATTACTACACCTCGCAGCAACGCGTGCCCTACGCAATTGACCGGCTGGTGCGGCTGCGCGCTCCGGAAGAGCCTGGCATTCTGTCGGACAGAGACTAGAGATCAGGGATCAGATGCAAAAGCTCCGCGCGAGGTTTCCCCTCGCGCGGAGCTTTTGTTTTTCGGGATAGCAACTTGCGGCGGCGTGGGGTGCGGGTGCATGCTGGCCTGTGATGAAAGCCATCCAGATTCATGAGACAGGCGGGCCAGAGGTGTTGCAACTGGCCGAGGTGCCCATCCCGGAGCCGGGAGCGGGGCAGGTGTTGATCCGCGTGGAAGCTGTGGGGGTCAACTTCATCGAGATCTATTTCCGCAAGGGTGTGTACAAGGCTCCACTGCCGCTGACGCCGGGCTCGGAGGCTGCAGGCACGGTGGAGAAGCTGGGGCCGGGGGTAACTGGCTTTGAGGTGGGCGACCGTGTGGCTTCAGTCAGTGTGGCGGGCAGCTATGCCCAACACGCGCTGGTGCCAGCGGCGCAACTGGTGAAGGTGCCTGGGCGCCTGTCACCGCAGGCGGCTGCGGCGGCCATGCTGCAGGGCATGACGGCGCACTATCTGGCCTACTCCACTTTTGAGCTGAAGGCGGGTCACACGGCGCTGGTGCATGCGGGTGCGGGCGGAGTGGGGTTGCTGCTGACGCAGATTGCATCGCGGCTGGGCGCGAAGGTGATTACGACTGTCTCGACTCCGGAGAAAGCGGCGCTCTCGCGCGCGGCCGGCGCAGCGGAGGTGATTCTCTACACAGAGCAGGACTTTGAGGCCGAGGTGAAGCGCGTCACGGGCGGCAAGGGAGTAGACGTGGTGTACGACTCGGTGGGGCGCACGACCTTTGACAAGAGCCTGAACTGCCTGCGGCCGCGCGGGCTGCTGGCTCTGTTTGGCGGGTCGAGTGGGCCAGTGCCGCCGTTCGACCTGATCCAACTGAGCGGCAAGGGGTCACTGTATATTACGCGGCCGACGCTGTGGCACTACGTGGCGACACGCGCAGAACTGGAGTGGCGCTCGGGCAAGATACTGGACTGGGTGGCGACGGGCGAGCTGAAACTGCGCATGGAGCACAGTTATCCACTGGCCCAGGCGGCGCAGGCGCAGACCGACCTGGAAGGGCGCAAGACGACGGGGAAGATTCTGCTGGTGCCGTAGGGACAGTTGTCATTGATCAGTGGTCCGGAGACAGAACGGAGAGAACGGTGGAGCACATCAGAGTCGCGCCGGAGGATCGGGTGTTTGTGCTGACGGGCGCGGGGATCAGTGCGGAGAGCGGGTTGCCTACATTTCGTGCCGAGGATGGGTTGTGGGCCGGGCACCGCGTGGACGATGTTTGTACGCCGGATGCGTGGAGACGCGATCCCGCGGGTGTGTGGGCGTTCTACTCGGCGCGGCGGGCGCAGGGCGAGCAGGCCAAGCCGAACCCGGCGCACCGCACGCTGGCGGAACTGGAAGAGCGGATCTGCAACCGGTTCTTTCTTTGCACGCAGAACGTAGACGACCTGCACGAGCGCGCAGGCACCAAGCGACTGGTGCACATGCATGGCGAGCTGGCCAAAGCGCGCTGCGAAAATGCATGCGGCCGGAAGCCAGTGGAAGACCACATGGTGTACACGAGCCTGGACGCGGTGGGCCGCTGCGCGTGCGGCGGTCGGATGCGGCCGCATATCGTCTTCTTCGGCGAGATTCCGCTGGAGATGGAGCACATTGAGCGGGAGATTGCGCGGGCTTCGCTGATGGTGGTGGTGGGCACGTCGGGGTCTGTTTATCCGGCGGCGAGCTTTGTGCATTGGGCGCGCGAGGGCGGGGCGCGTACGGTCTACATTGGGCCGGAGCGGCCGCTGAATGCGCATGCGTTTACGCAGATTGTGGTGGGCAAGGCGGGCGAGGTGATGCCCGGTCTGTTTGTTGTGGAGTAGGCGTTTCACGCGGCGGGCCCGATCGTTGCCAGGAGAGGGGCGTGCTTTCCCATGCATCTGAGAGGCATGGGGACACGGCCATTGCTCTGTCCGATGGAGATTTAATAGGTCAGCTCGCGCGTGCCTTGATGAACTGCTTGCGGCGGAAGCGCAGGGCGGACCAGTCGTCGTCTATGGCGACGGCGCGGACGGTTTCAAATCCTAGTGCGTTGAGCGCTGACCAGCCGGTGTCGCGGTTGAAATCACACTGATATTTCTTCGATGTGCCTTTGGGGTAGGCGAACCAGAGGATAGCATCGCCCTGCGCAAGCTCGGCGAGCGGGCCGGTCAATTCGTCGACTTCTTGTTTGTGGGTGACGAAGGCGAGGGCGAATTGGATGGGGCCGGTGGCGCGCAGGTTTCGATGGATGGTGACTTCGTGAAGGCTTGCGAGCTGGGGGATGAAACTTTCAGGTGCGTTTAGGACCAGGATCTCGCGCTGGTCTTTGAGGTTGAGCTTTTCAAAAACGGTTGCCATGGCGTTCTTGCTCCGTAATTGAAGAATTGAACCTGAGCGAGTTTCCCGGGCGCGCGGTTTGGGAAAATCGCGCGTGCCGGGAGACCGAAGCGTGTGCTAGGCAGACTTGGCCTTGGCATAGAGGCCGCTGACGTAGTCCCAGTTCACAACATGGAAGAACGCGGCGGCGTACTCGGGACGGCGGTTCTGGTACTTGA
>DCFV01000047.1:26730-28402 GCA_002314435.1 Acidobacteriaceae bacterium UBA1795
TCTGGTACTTGAGGTAGTAGGCGTGTTCCCAGACGTCGATGGCGAGGATGGGTGTGTGTCCGGCGGAGAGCGGTCTGTCCTGATTGGGTGTGGTTTCGATCAGGAGCTTGCCGTCGGCGAGGGTGAGCCATGCCCAGCCGCTGCCAAAGACGCTGGTAGCTGCCTTTGTGAACTTCTCCTGGAAAGCGGAGAAGCTGCCGAAGGCGGCGTCGATGCCTTTGGCGAGCTCGGCCTTGGGTTCAGAGCCGCCGCTGACGGAGAGCGTTTGCCACCAGAAGCTGTGGTTGGCGTGGCCGCCGCCCTGGTTGCGCACGGCGGTGCGGACGGCTTCGGGCACGGCGCTGAGATCGGCGAGCAGCGCGTCAACGGACTTGCCGGCCAACTCAGGATGTGCAGAGACGGCGGCGTTGAGGTTGTTGACGTAGGCGGCGTGGTGCTTGTCGTGGTGCAGGTGCATGGTGGCCGCGTCGAAGTAGGGCTCGAGAGCATCGTAGGCGTAGGGCAGTGGCGGCAGGGTGAAGGGACCGGTGGCGGGTGTGGGGGCTGCGGCCGCGGGGGCTTGGGCGAACGACGTGCGCGTAGCGGCGAGAGTGGCTGTGGCGCCGAGCGCCTTGAGAAGAGTTCGTCGATGCATCATGGGAGGGTCTCCGTGGGGAATACGGGTTACGGTGGACGAAGCAAACTTCAAGATTTCGATGATACAGAGATGGGTGCGACGAGGGAAACAGCTTTCTCCGGTTCTGTTACAGCCCCATCAAAAGTGGAAGCGGTAGCGTAGTTCAGCGGACACCATGCGCGGGTCGTTGTAGTGGAAGCCGCCGATGGTGACGGAGTTGTCGAGCAGGACGCGGTGGTTAGTGACGTTGAGAACGTCGGCGGAAAGCTTCCAGTTTTCTCCGAAGTTGTGGCCTGCGGAGACGTCGAAAGTGGTGTGGGCGGGCAGATAGTCGCCCTGGTACGGGCCCTGGCCTGAGCCGGCGAGACCGTTGACGAAGCCTGAGCCGTAGTAGACGTTGGTGGCAAACCAGGTGCGCAGGGGAAGGTTCGCCGTGAAGCCGGTGTTGAGCGTATTGCGCTGGTCGTGGTCGACGGGGGTGTAGGTGAAGTCGCCGCTGCAGGCTTCGCTGGTTGAGTCGGCACAAGAGAAGCCTCCAACAATGCCGCCGCGCTGCTCGGCAATTTGATTCGAGTAGGCGAGATGGAACTGGCCGAAGTGGGCGATCTGAGGCGAGCGCAGGCTGAGCTCCCAGGCCCGGACGAGGGCGCCGTCGACGGCGATGGGGAAGTAGATGTTGGATTCGCCGACGTTGGCATGGTCGAGGAAGTTGTTAATGCGGGTGCGGAAGGTGTCGACGTCAAGGACCCAGCCCTTGTACGGGATCGCGATGCCGAACTGATGCTCCTCGTCGCGTTCGGAGTGGAGCGGGACGAAAGCGTTCTGGCCGGGTTGGGCGGTGACGTAGTTGATGAAGGCGCTGGATACGGTTTCGACCGGCGCGGGCTGGAAGAAGTGGCCGTAGAAGCCGCGCAGGACCCAATGCAGGCGGGGAAGTTCGACGGTGGCGCCTAGGCGCGGATAGGCGGCGGTCTCATTGTATCCGGCGTGGAAGTTGGAGATGCGCATGCCGCCGAGCAGCGCGATATAGCGGCCGAGTTGCCAGTGGTCAGAGAA
>DCFV01000047.1:28724-29468 GCA_002314435.1 Acidobacteriaceae bacterium UBA1795
GGCGTAGCTTGCGTCGTTGACGATGAGGCCGAAGAGGTCGTCTTCAGCTTGATAGAACGAGTAGACGCCGCCGGAGAAGCTGTGCAGGCTGGCGGTGAGGTGCGCGTCAGCCTGGAGGCCGGTGTAGTTCGACGCCTGGTGCCATGTGGTGGCGACGGGGTAGTCGGTGGAGGGCGCGTCGTAGTTGGACTGGTTGAAGTGATAAAAGGGCGCGACCTCAAAGAGCGCGCGCGGCGAGAGGGTGCGAACCCAGTTGGCGATTACGAAGGCGTCGCGCTCGGTCTGGGTATCGCGTAGCCCGTAGGAGTTGTAGTAGTCGGAGGCCTGCTCCCAGTCGTCGGGGTTGGGGTCGTAGGGGATCTGGAAGAAGTCCTGGCGGTACTGCGCATCGAGGCGGAGCTGGTCGCGCGGGGTCTGGTTGCGCAGCAGGGAGACGAAGGCGCTCTGCGAGTTGGTGGCGTCGTGATAGATGTTGGCGACGGGCGTAGCGAGTCCGTAATTTGAGCGCGAGCCGGTGAGGCTGGCGTACCACGCGCTGCGCGCGGAGTGATCTCCGATGGAGAGCTGGGCTTCACCGGTGTAAAGGCTGCCGGCGGTGAGGAGTAGCTCGGCCTCGCGGTCGCGCTCAAAGCCGTTGCGGGGCAGGACATTGAAGACGCCGTAAGTGCGGTCGCCCACTTCGGCGGCATAGGACCCGCGCTGGGTTTCGAGAGAGTCGATGTCCTTGGGGTCGATCTGCGGGCC
>DCFV01000047.1:29797-38289 GCA_002314435.1 Acidobacteriaceae bacterium UBA1795
TGGCCGCCGCGGATGTGGAGCATGTCGTGGGTCATATAGGCGCCGGGCACGTAATCGGTGATCATCTGCATGCCTGTAGTGCGGCTGGCGCCGGGGGTCTGGTCGATCTGCTGGCGGGTGATGAGGGTGGTGGGAGTGACGGAGTCAGAGGCAGAGATGGCGGCGGTGGCGGCATCGACGACCACGGTTTGGGTGGTTTGTGCGAGCGCGAGTGGGATGTGGAGGACGGGATTGGTGCCGGAGGCGAGGGTGATCTGTTGCGTGCTGGAGGCAAAGCCGGGAGCGGCGACCTGAAGGTGGTAGACACCGATGGGCACCTGGGCAAGCGCGAAGGCGCCGCGGGCGTCGGTGGGGGTCCGCAGGATAAAGGCTGAATCGGCGGCCTGAAGCGTGATCTGTGCTCCAGCTATCGGGCGGTGCTCGGGATCGTGCACAACGCCGTGAACCGTGGCGAAGACGGTGGCGTGAGCGGAAAGGGATGAGAACAGAATAAGAACCAAAATCAGACGGGAAAGCAAGCGCATGAAGGAACGGCCTCCGCATGGGGACTGGCGACGTGCGGACCTGCGGCGCGAGGGTAGGCGCTGGCAGTCGCGACGTGCGAGGGGAAGAATCGCCGAGGGGAACCCGGCAAACACTAGGCGAGAGCGGAAGAGGGAGGGCCGCGGACGGCCGAGGCGTTACGCGGGGAGGTGTGAAGGGCGGAGCGATAGAGAGTTGCGACGCAGACTAGCGTGTTGGCAGCGGAGCAATCAGCTCCTGCGGCGGCGAGCGCATGGATGGGAGAGGTGGCCTGCGAAAGGAAGCCGGGATAGAGCGGGCACTGCGCAGGTGCGGTAAAGGCAGGTGTTTCGGACTCGGCTCGGAGCATCCAGCCGCGCAGGGCGGCGGACATGGCGCAGTGGTGCGCACCGTGAGTGCGGCAGCAGGCGGGCAGACGCGCGTCGTCCTCGGCCTGGAACGTGGCCGCGAGCGGGCCAAAGCCGAAGAACAGGACGAGCAGGATGGACAGCGCGCGGCGCATCTAGGTTTCATGCTACAGGAGGCTCGGAGCGGAGTGCGGTGGTCAGGTATCATCGATGCAATCCCATCTTCATGGGCCCAAACAAGGATGCGATGAGCACACAAGAGAAAGCTACGGAGTCGCGGCAGGTTGCCCCGGCAGGGGACGCGCAGATGCGCAGGCCGTTGAAGATTGCGCTGTTCGGATTTGGCACGGTTGGCAGCTCGGTGGCGCGGATTCTGGTGGAGTCCCAGCCGGAGGAACTGCTGCTGACGCATATCTTCAACCGCACCGTGGAGCGCAAGCGGGTGGACTGGGTGCCGAAGAGCGTGGTGTGGACCGAGGACGCGGATGCAGTGCTGGCTTCGGATGTCGACGTGGTGGTGGAACTGGCCGGTGGGCTCGATCCGGCGGGCGCGTGGGTGCGCCGCGCGATTGAAGCGGGCAAGAGCGTGGTTACGGCGAACAAGAAGCTGATCGCCTATCACGGCGTGGAACTGGAGCGGCTGGCCGCGGCCACGGGTGGACACCTGAAGTACGGCGCTGCGGTGGCGGGCGGAATTCCGGTGATTCCGGGCTTGGAGCAGGGACTGGCGGGCGACCGCATCGAGAGCATGCTTGGAATTCTGAACGGCACGTGCAACTTCATCCTGAGTCGGATGGAGACGGGAGCCGAATACGCGACGGTGCTGGCGGCAGCGCAGGCCAAGGGCTATGCGGAAGCCGATCCGACTGAGGACGTGGGCGGATTTGACGCGCGAGCCAAGCTGGCGATTCTGATGCGGCTGGCGTTGCGCGTGGTAGTCGATCCGGAAGAAATTGTGCCGCAGGCGATTACGGCGGTGACGGCAGTGGACTTCAGCTACGCGAAGGACTTGGGCTGCACGATCAGGCAGGTGGCGCGGGCCGAGGAGCGCAACGGCTCGGTGGCTGCGACGGTTGGGCCGATGCTGGTGGACCTTAGTTCGCCGCTCGCGTGGTCGCGGGGCACAGAGAACATGGTGGTGTTGACGGGCCAGTATGGCGGGGACGTGGTCTTCTCCGGGCATGGCGCGGGCGGGCATCCGACAGCGGTGGCAGTAGTGAGCGACCTGTTGGCGCTGGCGCACGGGTCGCGTCGGGTGCAGGTTCCTTCCACGCCGGCGAAGATCGGCGCGGAGTTCGAAGTGCCGCACTATATTCGCTTCCTGGTGGCGGACCGGCCTGGCATTGTGGCCGAGATTACCAGGGCGCTCGCCAAGGAGCAGATCAATATTCGCGCCATTGTGCAGAAGGCGGGCTATCCGGCGCATGCGCTGCCGTTCGTGGTCACCGTGGAGCCGTGCAAGTCTTCTGCGCTGAAGCGGGCGCTGGAGACGATCAACAAAATGGACTGCCTGCTGGAGCAGCCGTTGAATCTGCAGATGCTGGAGTAAGCGGCTTCAGGGATCAGGTTTCAAGGGGCAATGGGTCAGGTGGAGGCGAAGTGAAGGACACGATCTATCGATGTGAGATTTGTGGGACGGAGAGCGACGAGGAGAACCCGGCGCGCTGGATCGCGATCCATTGCAACGACGCACACCTGACGGTGTTCAAGTGGACAACCGAAGCGGCAGAAGCGCCGGGGGCGCGGCACTACTGCGGCGAGGCGCACGCACAGGTGTACATCAGCAGGTGGTTCGAGTCGTACTGCGGCGGCCGCTGAAGGTCAGGCCTTGGGCGCGGGGCCGGTTGACTCGCGAATGACGAGCTCGGGTGCGACTACGATTTCGTTGGGAAACTGCTTTTCGCGGTCGGCGATTCGTTCGAGCAGTACCTGGGCGCCGCGCTTGCCCATTTCGAATAGTGGCTGGCGGACGGTGGTGAGTGAAGGCGTGTAGTAAGCGGCGGAGAGAATGTCGTCGAAACCCACGACCGAAACGTCACCAGGCACAGACAATCCCGCTTCTTTGAGTGCACGAATGGCGCCGATGGCGGCAATGTCGTTGAAGCAGAAGATGGCAGTGAAGTCGCGCGTTTTTTCAAGCAGCGCGTGCATGGGCTTGTAGCCTATCTCGGGGGCCATGGGGTGTGCGCCGGTCTTAAGCGACCAGCCTGCGGCGGCGTCGATGCGGACCACGTGGGCGGGATCGATTTGAAGACCAATCTCGCGGGCCACCTGCTGAATGCTCTCCCAGCGGAATTCGGAGTCGGGAATAGCGCGTGGGCCGCGCATGAAAGCGATGCTGCGGTGGCCGAGTTGGTGGAGATGGCGCAGGGCCTGCTCGACGGCAGAGTGGTGGTCGAGAACGATGTTGGTCACGCTGGCGCCGCCGCTGTGACCGGAGATGGAGACGACGGGTACGGGAACGTCGATACGGTCGGCGGGGGTATTGAGCAGCAGAAAGCCGTCGACGGCGCGTTCGACGAGCATGCGCGGATACTGCTCGATGAGTTCGCGCTTCCAGTCGTGGCAGGCGGTGAAGTAGAAGTAGTGGGCGCGGGTGAGCTCTTCGACGACGCCGCTCATGACGCGGGTGAAGTAGCCCTCGCTAAGGTCCGGCGCGAGCACGCCGACGCTCATGGAGCGACTCTGGCGCAGGGAGCGGGCAAAGTAGTTTGGCCGGTAGTTGAGTCTGCGCGCAGCCTCAGTGACGCGGTTGCGCGTTTCCTGGGGAATGGATTTTGCCGAAGGCGAGTTATTGAGGACCAGCGAGACGGTCGTCTGCGAGAGCTCGAGATGCTCGGCCAGCATGCGCAGGTTGACGTGCCCTGGCGGGGTCGGAGCTTTTCCCTTGGCCATGAAGGAGTTGTACCACGTTTGACGGCTACCGGGAAACACTGTTTCCCGGTAGCTAATTCGATTCGCTAACAGGTTTACGGCGCTGTCTGGGGTGCGGTGAGGTGGTTGGCGCCGGGGTGCAAAGGCTGGGTTTTGCCGCGGAAGACAAAGCTGCCAGAGAGGCCGTCGGGAAGGACGATATCAGCGTCGAGAGCGCTGCCTCGGCGCGTGTACGCGACTGTGATGAGCCCGGCGGGATGGGGAAAGCTGGTGCGCAGAGTTGGCAGGCTGCCGAGGTGAGGCGCGATGCGAACTGTGGCGAAGCCGGGACTGGAGGGCTGGATGCCGGCGACGAGTGTGAGCAGGTCGTAGATGGGGTGCGCGGACCAGGCGTGGGAGTCTGAACGGGTGTCGCCGGGCTGCTCGGGCCAGGTGGAGAAGTGGAGCGGGAGCAGGTCACGCCAGGGCTTGAGCGAGTCGAGATAGGCGTCAGCCATGCCGGCGTGGTCGAGGGCGCGTGCAAGGTAGAAGCGGAAGTAGTGGGACGCGCTGAGGATACCGTCTGGCGTGGTGCCGGGTTCGATGGATATGACTTTCTTGAGTACGGCGGGCTGGCTGGCCACGGGAATCACGTCATAGAGGACGGCGAGGAAGTTGGCCTGCTGGCTGAAGACTTTCTGATCGGGGTTGTCGGCTAGAAGTCCGCGGGCGGGGTTCCAGCACTTTGCATAGATGGCTGAGCGGACGCGCATGGCACGGGTGCGGTTGCGCTGGGCGAGGACTGGATCGCCGAGGGCGTGTTCGAGGTCGGCAGCCTGGTCGAGCGCGCCGAGGTAGTGCAGCGTGGTGATGCAGGACTCGCCATGTGCATCGTAGGTGGGAGTTTCGCCGGAGTTGACCCAGTCAACGAAGCTCCACCAAGGCACTTGGCGCAGCAGGCCGTCGGACTGTTCGTAGCCTGAGAACCAACCCAGAACGCCGCGGACGCCGGGCAGTGCGGATCGGGCGGGCGCAGAATCTGGGCGATACATCCACCAGTCGTGGAGCATGCCGATCCAGAGCAATGAAAACGTGGGGATGGTCTGAGGGAGCGAACTGGGATAACGGCTGCGAGTGAGACCATCGGGCGAGCGGGATGCGTCAAAGGCTTCAAGGGCCTGGCGAGCGAGGCGGTCGTCGCCCGCGACGGCGTACGAGATGAGTGCCTGGATACGCGTGTCGCCGATGTACTGGAGTTGCTCGTAGTAGGGCGTGTCCATGTACGTCTCATGCGCGTCGAGCCGGGCGGTGCGCCAACTGATATGCCAGATCTGATCAAGGGCGGGATCGTGCGCGTCGAAGGTGGCGCGCTGGGCGAAGGGGTAGGCCGTGAAGTTGGCAGTCAGCGACTCGAGCGTGAGCGGCTCGGCGGAGGTGGTGATGTCGAGATCAAGATAGCGCCATGTGCGCCACCACAGAGGCTCAAAGACGCGATGCGCGCTGCCGTCGGGCAGAAAGCTGTCGGTTAGGCCGAGGGCCGTGCGAGCGGCGAATTCGTCGCGGTCGCCCTTGTGCTGGTCCTTGTCGTAGAGGGCTTCAGAGTATGTGAGGACGATGTGTGCACCTTTGCCGCCGGAGACAGTGAGTTGCGGGTAGGCGGTGGTGAGGGTTCTGCGATCGAGGAGAAGGTGGACGTGGACGCCGGGAGGCAGTGTCGCGGAGGCCTTGGGAAAGTTCGCGAGACCGGATTGCTCGCTACCGTTGTTGTCCACGCGCACCACTTCGCCTGCGGCGGTCGGGGTGAGCTCCATGTGCGGGAGGGCGTCGGGCACGAGCGCCCAAGGATTGTCGCCGGTAGTATCGGCGGAATGGGCCTGATTGACGCCGGCGTAGATGCTGTCGCGCATGGGGGAGGCTGCGGGGACCCAGTTGGGGCCGGGAGAGGCTGAGTTCCACGCCCAGTCGTAGCGGGCGGCGTCGATCTGTTCGCCGGGACCGGCGGCCATGTAGGTTTGGATGGTCACGGTGGAGCGGTCGAGCGGGCTCTGGCCGGGTTCTTTTTCGACGAACCAGCCTTTGGGAGTGCTGATGTCGGCTGCACCGGTGGCTTCACTTTCAAGCAGGAATGCGGTGCGGTCGCTCATCTGAGCGATGGGTGCGAAGACGCCGAAGCTCCAGACGGTGGCGGTGATGAGGTTCGAGCCGGACTGAAGGAACGGTGCCAAGTCGTAGCGCTCGTAACGCCAGTGGGCCAAGTCGCCGCGCGCAGGTCCGTCGCCCACGCGGCGGCCGTTGACGAAGAGAATGAAGCGGTTATCGGCGCTGACGCGGACGATATAGTGCGAGGGGACCGTATCGAGCGAAAGCGTGTGGCGGAAGTGCAGGACGACGGGCTCGCGCAGTGGAACAGAGGGGTGGGTGATCCAGGCGGCATGCCAGTCGCGATGAGGTGGGTCAGATGCAGGGGCATTTTGTGCGAGGGCAGCGATGGGGGCGAAGAAAATGCAAAGAGCAAGAACGACTGGACGCATGAGGAAACTCCGCTTGGCAATCGCCACCAAGGTTAACGGATGCGAGGGCTGGACGTGCGCATTTTTCGCCGCTGTATGCATCTGATTTCGCGGGCCTGTAACCTTCTGTTCATCTTTGCCCGTTAGCCTTGAGAAGGTGACCGTCCACGTGCCAGAGATTCGGATTTCTCAGCCCCAGATTCAAACCGAAGTTGCCGTCCGCGAGAGCGTGCCTCCGGCGGCCCCGGCAGAGGTTTCGGCGATTCGCAAGTATCTGCTTTCGCGCAGCGACTCGGCTGTGGCCGACCGGCTGTTTCATTGGTTGATGGTGCTATGCGCGTTGAGCATCTTTGCAATCGTGGTGCTGATTGCGTGGCGGCTGGTGGTGAGTTCGCAGGTGACCTGGGACCGGTTCGGGCTGGGGTTCTTCTATAAGTCGTTTGTGAATCCGGACACGCATCAAAGAATCTACTGGGATCCGGTGAACGAGCAATTCAGCGCGGTGCCTTTTGTTTATGGCACGCTGGTGTCGTCGTTTCTGGCTCTGCTGATCGCAGTTCCGCTGGGAGTGGGACTGGCCATCTTCATGACCGAAATGTGTCCACGGATGCTTCGCGGACCGCTGGCGTTTGTGACCGAGTTGCTGGCGGCGATTCCGAGCATCATTTACGGCCTTTGGGCGGTGTTTGTGCTGGTGCCTCTGCTGCGTGAGCACGTAAACCCGCTGCTGGTGAAGCTTCTTGGATGGTCTGGGCTGGTCGCGAACGACAATCCGACGGGCCTCGGGTTTCTGGCCGGCGGGGTGATTCTGTCGATCATGATTCTGCCGATTATTTCGTCGCTGACGCGCGAGGTGATGACGGCAGTGCCGCACTCGCAGCGCGAGGCAGTGCTGGCGTTGGGAGCGACGCGCTGGGAGATGATCCGCATGGGCGTGCTGCGCAATGCACGCATCGGCATTGTGGGCGCGATCATTCTGGGCCTGGGGCGCGCGTTGGGCGAAACGATGGCTGTGACCATGGTGATCGGCAATACGCCGGAGATTCATAAGTCGATTCTGTCGAACGGAACGTCGATGGCGGCGGTGATCGCGAACGAGTTTACCGAGGCAGTGAGCGATGTGCACCGCAGCGCGCTGATTGAGATCGGCCTGGCGCTGTTTATTGTCACTATCATCGTGAACGTGATTGCCCAGTTGCTGGTGTGGGCTGTGACGCGTGGGACGCCCTCGCAGGCGCATTGAGGAGATAGAGTTGAACGGTGAGACGTTCAAAATGCGTGCCCGGTTGCGGGCGCTGACCGATCACACGGTGACTGCGCTGTCGATTGCGGCGACCATTATCGTGGTCACGCCGCTGGTGGCCATCTTCGCCTACCTTGTGATCAGGGGCGCGAGCTCGCTGAACCTGGATTTCTTCATCAAGGTGCCAAAGCCAGTGGGTGAGAACGGCGGCGGCATGGCGAATGCCATTGTCGGCTCAGGCGTCCTGCTGGCCGTGGCCAGCGCCATCGGAGTGCCAATGGGCATTGGCGGCGGAATTTATCTGGCGGAGTTTGGGCGTGGCACTAAGCTCGCGAACGCAGTGCGATTTACGGCTGACGTGTTGAATGGAGTGCCGTCAATCGTGATGGGCCTGGCGATCTATTCGCTTGTAGTGGTGCCGCAGCGCACCTTCTCCGCATTTTCAGGTGGTGTAGCGCTGGGCATCATGATGATTCCCACGGTGTGCCGCACGACGGAAGAGATGTTGCTGATGGTTCCGCATGCGGTGCGCGAGGCGGCGCTGGGGCTCGGCGTGCCGAACTGGCGCTCGGTGCTGTCGATCACCGTGAAGACCGCATCGCCGGGCATCATCACGGGCTGCATGCTGGCGTTTGCACGCGTTGCGGGCGAAACGGCGCCGCTATTGTTCACGGCCTTTGGCAACCCGTTTATGACGACGACTCTGAACCGGCCGATTGAAGCGCTGCCGCTACAGATTTTTGTGTATGCGAACTCACCCTATGACGACTGGCACCGGCTGGCGTGGGGCGGTGCGCTGGTTTTGATTTTGCTGATTGTGCTTGCGGTTTCGCTGGTGCGCTATGTGACCAGCCGCGGCGTGTTGAAAGGGGCTAGCTAAGTGGGCGTCGGAATCGAGGTCACCAACCTGAACGCGTGGTACGGATCGAACCACACGCTGCAGGATATTTCACTGCACATTCCAGCCAATCATGCCACGGCGTTGATAGGCCCCTCGGGCTGCGGCAAGAGCACGTT